>NZ_FOWG01000010.1:0-399779 GCF_900115375.1 Variovorax sp. PDC80
GAAGAGCAGACCGTGAACCTGCCCTATGGCCGCAAGCGCGCGCTGGAGATCGCGACCACGCTCGCGATGGAGCCCGAGCTGATGCTGCTGGACGAACCCACGCAGGGCATGGGCCATGAGGACGTGCACCGCGTGGCCGAGCTGATCAAGCGCGTGTCGGCCGGACGCACCATCCTGATGGTCGAACACAACATGAGCGTGGTCTCGACCATCGCCGACACCATCACCGTGCTGCAGCGCGGCGCCGTGCTGGCCGAGGGGCCGTACGCGGAAGTCTCGAAGAACCCGCAGGTCATGGAGGCCTACATGGGCACCACCGACGGCCAACTGCAAGGGGCTCACTGATGACCGCCGCATTGGAAATCAAGGGCCTGCAGGCCTGGTACGGCGAATCGCATGTGCTGCATGGCGTCGACATGGTCGTGCAGCCGGGCGAGGTGGTCACGCTGCTGGGCCGCAATGGCGCGGGCCGCACGACCACGCTGCGCGCGATCATGGGCCTGACGGGCGCACGCAAGGGCAGCATCGAGGTCAATGGCCGGGAGACGATCGCGATGCCCACGCACCGCATCGCGCACCTGGGCATCGGCTACTGCCCCGAGGAGCGGGGCATCTTCGCGAGCCTGTCGTGCGAGGAGAACCTGATGCTGCCGCCCGAGCTCAAGGGCGCGGGGCAGGGCATGTCGGTCGACGAGATCTACGCGATGTTCCCGAACCTGGCGGAGCGCCGCCACAGCCAGGGCACGCGGCTGTCGGGCGGCGAGCAGCAGATGCTCGCGGTGGCGCGCATCCTGCGCACGGGCGCCAAGCTGCTGTTGCTCGACGAGATCTCCGAAGGCCTGGCGCCGGTGATCGTGCAGGCGCTCGCTCGCATGATCACCACGCTGCGTTCCAAGGGCTACACCATCGTGATGGTGGAGCAGAACTTCCGCTTCGCGGCGCCGCTGGCCGATCGCTTCTACGTGATGGAGCACGGCCGCATCGTCGAGAAGTTCGGTGCTGCCGAGCTCGAAGCCAGGATGCCTGTGCTCAACGAATTGCTGGGAGTCTGAGGCGATGACGACTGTCTTTGGTTTTCCCGTGCAGGCCCTGTTGAGCCAACTGCTGCTGGGCCTGGTCAACGGGTCGTTCTACGCGATCCTGAGCCTCGGGCTTGCGGTGATCTTCGGGCTGCTCAACGTCATCAACTTCGCGCATGGCGCGCTGTTCATGGTGGGCGCGGTGTTCAGCTGGATGGCGATGAGCTACTTCGGTATCAGCTACTGGGCGATGCTCGCCGTGGCGCCGCTGATCGTCGGCCTGCTCGGCGTGCTGATCGAGCGCCTGTTCCTGCGCTGGATCTACAAGCTCGACCACCTCTACGGCCTCTTGCTCACGCTGGGCCTCACGCTGCTGATCGAAGGAGCGTTCCGCTCGGTCTACGGCGTTTCGGGCCTGAGCTACGACACGCCCGCGGCACTGGCCAGCGCCAGCGACCTGGGCTTCATGGTGCTGCCCAACTACCGTGCCTGGGTGGTCGTGGCCTCGCTCGCCGTGTGCTTCGCCACCTGGTATGCGATCGAGAAGACGCGGCTGGGCGCCTACCTGCGCGCGGGCACCGAGAACCCGCGGCTGGTGGAAGCCTTCGGCGTCAATGTGCCGCTGATGATCACGCTGACCTATGCCTTCGGCTGCGGCCTGGCCGCCTTCGCCGGCGTGCTGGCCGCGCCGGTGATGCAGGTCTCGCCGCTGATGGGGCAGAACCTCATCATCGTGGTGTTCGCCGTCGTCGTGATCGGCGGCATGGGCTCGATCATGGGCGCCATCCTCACCGGCCTGGGCCTGGGCGTGATCGAAGGCCTCACCAAGGTGTTCTACCCGGAGGCCTCGTCCTCGGTCGTGTTCGTGATCATGGTCATCGTGCTGCTGGTGCGGCCGGCCGGCCTGTTCGGCAAGGAAAAGTGAGTTCGCGGTCATGAAGAAACTCTCCCTCGTCCTCTATCCGCTGCTGCTCGCCGGCCTGCTGCTCGCGCCCTTCCTCGGCGCCTATCCGGTGTTCGTGATGAAGCTCCTGTGCTTCGCGCTGTTCGCGGCCGCCTTCAACCTGCTGCTGGGTTTCGCCGGCCTGCTGTCCTTCGGGCACGCGGCGTTCCTGGGCTGCTCGGCCTATGTCGCGGGCCAGGCCATGAAGGCCTGGGGCCTGACGCCCGAGCTCGGCCTGGTCGCGGGCACGCTCACCGGTGCGTTGCTCGGCTGGGTCTTCGGTTCGCTGGCGATCCGCCGCCAGGGCATCTACTTCGCGATGATCACGCTGGCCTTAGCGCAGATGATGTTCTTCGTCGCGCTGCAGGCGAGGTTCACCGGTGGCGAGGACGGCCTGCAGGGCGTGCCGCGCGGCAAGCTGTTCGGCCTGCTCGACCTGAGCAACGACCTCACGATGTACTACGTCGCGCTCGCCGTGTGCGTGCTGGCCTTCCTGCTGATCGTGCGCACCGTGCATTCGCCGTTCGGCCAGGTGCTCAAGGGCATCAAGGAGAACGAGCCGCGCGCGCTCTCGCTGGGCTACGACGTCAGCCGCTTCAAGCTGCTGGCCTTCGTGATCTCGGCGGCGCTGTCGGGCCTCGCGGGTTCGCTCAAGACGCTGGTGCTGGGCTTCGCCACCTTGTCCGACGTGCACTGGACCGCGTCGGGCCAGGTCGTGCTGATGACGCTGGTGGGCGGACTCGGCACCCTGTCGGGCCCGCTGGTGGGATCGGCCGTGGTCGTGCTGCTGGAGAACAAGCTCGGCGAGTTCGGCAGCCTGCTCGCGCGCCTCACCACCATCGAGTGGTTCAACACGCTGGGCGAGTCGGTGACCATGGTCACGGGCCTGATCTTCGTGGTGTGCGTGCTGGCCTTCCGCAAGGGAATCATGGGCGAGGTGGTGGCGTTCATGGCGCGCCGCCGCCCGTAGCCGGCCCGAGCGCGCGCCCAGCGACGATGCCATCAGAAAAACCTATGGTGGTATCAATACGTTGTAGTTTTCGGCGCAGCGCGCGGATCCTAGGATCCGTGCCACATGAATGAAGAACAAGGCCTTCGCGCCCCTGGCCGCATCGGGCTGTCGCAATCGGGCTTCATCGCCACGGTCACCATCGAGAACCCCGGCCGGCGCAATGCGCTGACGGTGGTGATGTGGGAGGCGCTACGGGTGGTGTTCGCCGACCTGCGGCAAAGCGAGACGCTGCGCTGCGTGGTGCTGCGCGGTGCGGCGGGCAACTTCGCGGCCGGCGCCGACATCTCGGAGTTCGAGCAGGTGCGCGCCACGCGCGAGCAGGTGACGGAGTTTCACGAGCAGTGCGTGTCAGGTGCCCTGCGCGCCATCCACGACCTGCCCGTGCCGGTGATCGCGCTGATCGAGGGCGCCTGCGCGGGCGGCGGCCTGGAGATCGCCTCGGTCTGCGACCTGCGCATCGCGGGCCGTGGCGCTCGCCTCGGCATCCCGATCCGGCTGCTGGGCTTTCCGCTCGCGCTCGGCGAGATGGAGTGGCTCTACCGGCTTGCCGGTCCCGCGCTCACGGCCGAGCTGCTGTTCGAAGGCCGCATGCTCGATGCGCAGACTGCGTGGGCCAAGGGCCTGCTGACCGACGTGGTGGACGATGCGGATGTCGAGCGGCGCGTCCAGGCGGCCGCGGACGCCGTCGCGCAGAGCGCGCCGCTGGCGGTTCGCGCACTCAAGCGGCAGCTGCGCCGCCTGATGGAAGACCCGAGTCCCGTGACGCGGGAAGAACGCCTGGCGAGCTATGCGTTCGCGGACACGCAGGACTACCGCACGGGACTGCGCGCCTTTCGCGAGAAGACCCGTCCCGAATTCATCGGCCGCTAGCAACCCTGGCCGGCACCGTGCCGATCGCCCCTCAAGAAAGCTGCTCATGACCCAAGCGCTGCCCCTCGCGGGCCTCCGCGTGCTCGACCTCTCGCGCGCGCTGTCCGGCCCGTTCTGCTCGATGATCCTCGGCGACTTCGGCGCCGAGGTCGTGAAGATCGAGCCGGCGCCGCACGGCGACATGGTGCGCCAGTGGGGTCCTTTCGCCGAGGACACCAGCGTCTACTACCTCTCGGGCAATCGCAACAAGAAGAGCGTGGCGCTGGACTTCCGCCACCCCGAAGGCCTGGCGATCGTGCGCGAGATGGCAGCGAAGGCCGATATCCTGGTGGAGAACTTCCGCGCCGGCGTGATGGCGCAGATGGGCATGGGCCAGGCCGAGCTCTTGGCGCTGAACCCCGGGCTGATCCACGGCAGCATCACCGGCTTCGGCAGCGACGGCCCCAAGGGCCACTGGCCGGGCTTCGACCAGATCGCGCAGGGCTTCTCGGGCTTCATGAGCTTCACGGGCACGCCCGAGTCCGGCCCGCAGCGCGTGGGCGTGGCGATCGGCGATCTCACCTCCGGCATGTGGACCGCCATGGGCATCCTGGCGGCGGTGATCCAGCGCCAGGCCAGCGGCCGAGGTCAGAAGGTCGAGACCTCGCTACTGGCGAGCCTGGTCGGCTTGCTCAGCGTGCAGGGGCAGCGCTACCTGTCGCTCGGCGAGGTGCCGGCGCCGGTGGGCAACGTGCATCCGGTGATCGCGCCGTACGGCGTGTTCGAGGCGCAGGACGGGCCGCTGAACATCGGTGGCGCCACGCAGGAGCAATGGGTGAAGATCGCCCGGCTGCTCGGCCTGGAGGCGCTGCTGTCGGATCCGCGCTTCGTCAACAACGCGGCGCGCATGCAGCACCGCATCGCGCTCAAGGAGCTGCTCGAGGAACGCCTGCGCACGCAGCCGCGCGCGGCCTGGACCGCGCAGATGGTCGCGCTGGGCATTCCGGCGGGGCCGATCAATGACATCGCCGACGTGTTCGCCGATCCGCAGGTGCAGCACTGCGGGCTGGTCGAGGAGTTCACCCATCCCGTCATCGGGCCCATGCGGCAGGTCGGCAACCCGGTGCGCATCGACGGCTTGCGCGACGGCAGTGTGCGCCTGCCGCCACCGCTGCTCGGGGAACACACGGTCGAAGTGCTGCGGGATTTCGGCTATGGTCGCGAGCGGATCGACGCCTGGCTCGCCGACGGTGTCGTGAGCCAGTACGGCCTCGGCTGAGTTCGGCCCCCTCCTTTCCACCATCGGCCTGCCCCCGCGCCGGGGCGGCCATCACCCCTTCTCGCCATGGAAATACGCCAGCTGCGCTACTTCGTCGCGATCGTCGACAGCGGCTCGCTCTCGCGCGCGGCGGCGCTGGTCCACATCGTCCAGCCCGCGCTGAGCCAGCAGATGACCCAGCTCGAGGAAGAGCTCGGCACCCAGCTGCTGCAGCGCAGCGTCAAGGGCGTCACGCCGACCGATGCGGGACAGGCGCTGTACCGCCATGCGCAGCAGATCCTCAAGCTCGCGGGCGACACGAAGAACGTGGTGAAGGCGTCGGATGCGGGCCTGAGCGGACGCGTGCGGCTCGGGCTGCCGTCGAGCATCGCGATGGTGCTGGTCGGGCCGCTGATCGCCGCGCTCGAGGAGCGCCATCCGCAGATCGTGCTCGAGGTCTACGAGAGCCCCAGCACCTTCCTCGCGGCGCACCTGATCAACGAGCGCGTCGAGCTCAGCGTGCTGGTCGACGACGTGGCGCTGCCCGGCATCGAGGCCGTGCCGCTGGTGGACGAGCCGCTGTACTTCGTGCAGCCGCGCCGCAAGCCGCTGGTGCGCGCGGGCCGCAGCATCGACCTGCCGACGGTGGCCAGCGTGCCGCTGATGCTCACGACGCAGGTCACCACCTTGCGCGACCTGGTCGACCGCGCCTTCGCCGAGGCGGGCGTGGCGCCGCAGATCAAGGCCGAGGCGAGCTCGATCCACACTGTGCTGGCCATGGTCGCGCAGGGCGGCGCGGGCACCGTGATCCCGCATTCGGCACTGGCCTGGCATGCCGCCGCGCAGTTGCTGCGCCAGACCCCGATCGAGCCGCAGATCGTGCGCCGCGCGACGCTCGCGCATTCGCGCCTGAACCGGTTGCAGCCCGCCGCCGCCTGCGTGCACGCACTGGTCGTGAGCGTGGTGCGCGAGCTGGTGCGCTCCCGCCGCTGGGACGGGGCGCGGCTGGTGACCGGCAGCTGAGCGCGTGCGTGCGGCGCCATCGGTCGGCGCTATACCGGTAGCAGGATTTCGTAGTGTTCAGTTCGGGAGGCCGTCCCTACAGTCGACTGCACAAATCGACGGAGACACCATGAACATCCTCAGGGCCACACGGCTCGTATCCTGGGCGCTGATCGCCATGCCCCTGCTGGCGGGCGCGCAGCCCGACTATCCCGCGCGCCAGCCCGTGCGGCTGATCGTGACCTTCGCGCCGGGTGGCGGCTCCGACACCATCGCGCGCTCGCTCAACGCCAAGATGAGCGAGAAGCTCGGCCAGACGGTCATCGTGGAGAACAAGCCAGGCGCCGGCGGATCGATCGCCACGGACTACGTCGCGAAGGCCGCGCCCGACGGCTACACGGTGCTGTTCACCGTCTCCTCGCACAGCATCAACCAGGCCCTGTACCCCTCGCTGCCCTTCAACACCGAGCGCGACCTGCGCGGTGTCACGCTGATCGGTGCGCTGCCGCAGGTGCTCGCGGTCCATCCGTCGGTGCCGGCCAGCAACCTCAAGGAGTGGATCGCGCTGGGCCAGCGCGATCCGCGGTACCGCCAGTACGCGACCGGCGGCATCGGCTCGCCGGGCCACTTCGCGGGCGGGCTGCTGCAGTCGATGGCCAAGCTCTCGCTGCAGCACATTCCCTACCGCGGCGCGGGACCCGCGATCGCGGACGTGGTGGGCAACCAGGTGCCCGCGGTGTTCGGCACCCTGAGCGGCGCGCTGCCGCACATCCGCAGCGGCAAGCTCAAGGCGATCGCCGTGACCTCGAAGGAGCGCTCGCCGCTGCTGCCCGAGGTGCAGACCATCGCGGAATCGGTGCCGGGCTACGAATCCGACACCTGGATCGGCACCTTCGTGCCGCACGGCACGCCGCAGGCCGTGGTCGACAAGCTGCACCAGGCCACACTCGCGGCCCTGGCCGACAACGAGGTCAAGGCACGCATGGAAACCCAGGCCGGGCGCGTGATCGGCGGGTCGCCCGAGGCGCTCGACAAGCTGGTCTCGCAGGAGATCGTGCAGTTCACGCGCGTGGTGCGCGAGCAGGGGATCAAGCCCGAGTAGGCGCTCGATCGGGCGAGCTTGCGGTTACCGCGTTGCGCCTTTCCCGGGGCATGGGTAGAGCTCGCGCATGTGCAGCCGGAACGCCTGCTCCATCGGCATCGTTCGCTGCTCGGGCGGCAGCCGCAGCAGGAAGGGGATCAGCGTGTCGGTGGTGATCTTCGCGGACTTGCCGGGGCAGCTGTCGATCGTGGTGCCCGCGGCCCTGGCCTTGAGCACATCGGTGCGGTAGTTGTCGCCGATGTTCGCCAGCCCGCGGATCGCCGCCACGTAGTCGGCGTTCTGCTCGGCGCGCTCGGGACCGAGCTCGCCGAGCACCTGCGCGCCGCGCAGGAAGTCTTCCACCGTCAGCGATGCGCTGTGGTCGGGCCCGATGGACGACGGGAGATCGCGCGAAGGCGTCTGCGCCAGCGCTGGCGGGCAGGCGAACATCGCGAGCAGAAGGGCGGCACCGGCAAGGCATCGCATCGGTTCAGAGACTGTTGGCTTCACCACCGGGCAGGTTGTAGGTCTCGGAACCGGGGAATGCCGCGGAAGGCTTTGGGATCGCGCGCCTGTGGATGGCCGCGAAGCTCAGGCAGCAGGCGGCGCCGACGATGGGGATGAGCCATACCAGGGCCAGCTGCCATGCGCGCTGCCGGCCCGAGTAGAAATCGCTGCGCAGTACCACGACCGTTGCGGCCAGGTCGCCCGCGAGGACCGCGATGGCGATGGCTGCGAGGACGTAGGGGAGGGGGCCGTGCAATGGGTGTGCTCTGGGAAGGGGTCGAACGAATGTAGCGACGGGGTTGCGCGGGCGTCAACGGCCTGGAACAGATTGACACAGCGGAAACGTCTTTCGCTCCTCGATGCCGCTTCAATGCGCGGCGGCTTCGGCCGCCTCGTCCGGCAAGCTCCCCTTCGATTTCACGAACGCCTGCATGTGCTTCAGGAAGGCGTTCGCCGCCGGCGTCAGCTCCGCGTCGCTGCGCGAATAGACGCCCATGTTCCGCTTGACCGTCGGCCGCACCAGCATGCGCGTCTGCACGCCGGTGCGGCGCGAGAGCTGGCGCACGTTGACCGGCAGCGCGGCCACGCCCATGCCCGCGGCCACCATGCTGATCAGCGTGGAGGAGAAGGTCGCGACATGCGCGGGCACCGGCCGCAGGCCGACCGAATCGAAGGCCGCGTCGGCCAGCGCGCGCGACGGGCTCTGGTCGGACAGGCTGATCAGCGGATGCTTGGCCAGCTCGCGCCAGGTGACGGCGCCGCGCTCCGCGAGCGGATGGCCATCGGGCACCAGCGCCACCAGATGGTCCTGGTAGAGCGTGACCTCCGTCAGCCCCGGTTCGCCTTCGACCAGCGTGCCGACGCCGAGGTCGACCTCGCCGCGGCGCACCTGGTCGCGGATGGTCTCCTCGAAGCCGTCCTTGAGGATGCACTGGATACCCGGATGGCGCTGCTGGAACGACTGGATCACCCAGGGCAGCAGCGTGGCGGCGATCACGATGGAGGCGGCCACCGTGACCCGGCCGCGCTTGACCTCGGCCAGCGCGCGCGATCCGGCGACGGCGGCCTCGAGGTCCTCGAGCGCCTTGCGCGCCAGCGGCAGGAACTCGGCGCCCGCCTCGGTCAGCTGGACCACGCGCGTGCTGCGGTAGAACAGCCGCAGCCCGATCTGCTCCTCGAGTTCCTTGACCAGCGTGGACAACGCGGAGGGCGAGAGGTGCATGCGTTCGGCCGCGCGCGCGAAGGCACCGACCTCGGCCACCGCGAGGAAGGCGCGGATCTGGCGCAGCGTAATATTCATCTTTGGCGAATAATCGTTCGGATCATTCTGATTGTCCAAGCATTGAGCCGGTGCTGCAATGGCGCCGTCCATCGATCAGGAGCATCCCCATGACGACATCCGCCACGGCGAACACGGCCCCGCGCGCCGAAGACCGGCCCGCATCCTCGACCAGTCCGCGGCGCGTCGCCGCCGCGAGCCTGGTCGGCACCACGCTGGAGTTCTACGACCACTTCGTGTTCGGCACGGCGGCGGCGCTGGTGTTTCCGAAGCTGTTCTTCCCGCAGGCCGATCCCTTCGTCGCGACCATCCTGTCGCTGCTGTCGTACGGCATCGCCTTCGTCGCGCGGCCGGTGGGGGCCGCGATCTTCGGCTCGCTGGGCGACAAGCTCGGGCGGCGTTTCGTGCTGGTCTCGACCTTGCTCGTCATGGGCCTGTCGACCTTCCTGATCGGATTGCTGCCGACCTACGAGCACGTCGGGCTGCTCGCGCCGCTGCTGCTGGCGGTGCTGCGCTTCGCCCAAGGGCTCGCGCTCGGTGGCGAGTGGGGCGGGGCGGCGCTGATGGTCAACGAGTTCGATGCCAGCGGGCGCCGCCGCGGCTTCTACGGCAGCCTGGTGCAGGTCGCGAGCCCGATCGGCGTGCTGATCGCCAATGCGATGTTCGGCTTCATGAACACGGTCACCACCGACGCGCAGTTCATGGACTGGGGCTGGCGCGTGCCCTTCCTCGCGAGCATCCTCCTGGTGGGCATCGGCTACTTCATCCGCCGCACGATCGAGGAATCCCCGGTCTTCAAGAGCCTCGAGAAGAGCGCCCACAAGGCCGAGGCGCCGCTGGCCGAGACACTGCGCAAGCACTGGCGCCAGGTGCTGCTGGCGATCGGGGTGCGCGCCGGCGAGGGCGTCATCTGGTATGTGTTCTCGCTGCTGCTGCTGATCTACGTGCCGAATCGGCTCGGCCTGCCGCGGCAGGTGGCCTTGAACGCCGTGCTGTGGGGCGCGGCGGTCGGCGTGGTCGCGATCCCGCTGTTCGGCGCGCTGTCCGACCACTTCGGCCGCAAGCCGATGCTGCTGCTCGGCGTGGCCGCCTCGATCGTCTGGTCGTTCGCGTACTTTCCGCTGCTGGAGACGCGCAATCCCTCGCTGGTGGTGCTGGCCTCGGCGATCGGCATGGTCTGCCAGGCCTCGCTGTGGGCGCCGCTCGCGGCCTTCATCCCCGACATGTTCGAGTCCAGGGTGCGGTGCACGGGCGCATCGCTGGGCTTCCAACTCGCGGGCGTGTTCGGCGGCGCGCTCGCGCCCAGCATCTGCGTCTGGCTGCTCGACCGCTTCGACAGCCCGCTGTCGATCTCGATCTACTGCACCCTCGGCCTGCTGTTGATCGGGGTGTGCGTGGCGAAGGCGAAGGTGCAGCGATGAGCGAGGCGGTGCGCGACTTCATCGGCTACGGCCGCGCGCGTCCCGACTTCGAATGGCCGGGCGGGCGACGCGTCGCGCTCAGCGTGGTCGTCAACTACGAGGAGGGCGCGGAGAACTGCGTGCTCGAGGGCGACACTTTCTCGGAGGTGCTCAACAGCGACGTGTCGGGCGCGACGGCGCGCGCCGGGCGCCGCAACCTGGTGGTGGAGTCGCACTACGAGTACGGCAGCCGGGCCGGCCACTGGCGCATCCTCGACCTGCTCGCCGAATGCCGGGTGCCGGCCACCTACTTCGCGGTGTCGGGCGCGCTCGAGAAGCATCCCGAGGCCGCGCGATCGATCGTCGAGGCGGGGCACGAGGTGGTCTCGCACGGCGCGCGATGGATCGACTACGACGAGGTGCCCGAGGCGACCGAGCGCGCGCACATGGCCCGTTCGCTCGACGTGCTCGAACGCCTGTGCGGCGAACGCCCGGTCGGCTGGTACACCGGCCGTGTCAGCCCGCGCACGCGCGCGCTGGCCGTCGAGCAGGGGCTGCAGTACGACTCGGATGCCTACAACGACGACCTGCCGTACTGGACGCGGGTCGGCGACAAGCCGCATCTGGTGCTGCCCTACAGCTTCGACTGCAACGACATGCGCTTCGCCTCGGCGCCGGGCTTCGACACGCCCGACGACTTCACCGACCACCTGCGGCGCACGCTCGCCTGCCTGCGGCGCGAGGGCCGCCGGCAGGCGTCGATGATGTCGATCGGCCTGCACCTGCGCCTGGCCGGGCGGCCCGGGCGCGCGGAGGCGTTGCGCGAGTTCCTGCTCGCGGCCTCCGAATTCCCCGATGTCTGGTTCTGCCGCCGGCGCGACATCGCGCAGTTCTGGCGCCACCGCTTTCCGGCCACGCCATGACGGCGAGGACGCTGTTCCTCAATCCGAACTCGAGTCGCGAGATCACCGCCACGCTGCGGCGCCACATCGCGCGCGGCGGCTGGCCGTCCGGATGCTGGGCCGCCGCCGAGGTCGAGGCGGCGCCACGGATCATCGGCTCAGCCGCCGACAACGCGCGGGCCGAGGCGGCGCTGGCGCGTGCATTGCCGGGCCTGAGCGAAGGCTTCGACCGGGTGGTGGCCATGTCGTCGGTCGACACGGGCTACGAGATCGTGCGCGAGCGCTTCGGCGACGCGGCCCATGGTTTCACGCGCAGCGTGCTGGCGCTGCACCGGAAGCTCGGGCACCGGCTGGACATCGTGACCTTCGACCGCGGCATGACGGCGCTCTACGAGGCTGCCTTCGAGGCGACCGGCCATGCGTGCACGATCGACGGCTGGCAGGTGATCGATCTCGCGCCGGCCGTCATCGCCGCGCAGCCGGAGATCGCGCTGGATGCGCTGCGCGAACGCTGCGAGAGCTTCGGCGGGCGGCAGCCGGTTTTCGTGGTCGGCGTGGTCGGTATCGGGCTCGCCGCGGGCCTGCGCGATGCCGGCATGCGGCAGGTGATCGATCCGGTGGCGGACCTGCTCGACTGGCTCGGCGAGGACTGAAGCGCCGACGGCCCGCTCAGTCCCAGCGCGCGAGAACCCGCGCAGCCGGCGTCGCCTCGCGCGCCGCCGGCCCCTGGATTCGCGACGGCGTGCGCGAGAAACGCGGCGCCGGTGCCGGCTGCCGCACGCCTTCCACATCGACGAAGGCCTCGCGCGCACTTTGGTGCGGATGCGCGGGCGCCTCGCTCAGCGCGAGCACGGGCGCGACGCAGGCATCGCTGCCGTCGAACAGCGCGGTCCATTCGTCGCGGCCGCGGGTGCGGAACAGCTGCTCGAACTCGGCGCGCAGCGCGGGCCAGCGCGCGCGGTCGTGCTGCGCGTCGCGCAGCGCGGGGTCGACGCCCAGGCGCTCGCACAGCTCGGCGAAGAACTGCGGCTCGATCGGCCCGATGCAGACATGCCGGCCGTCGCCGGTGGCGTAGCTGCCGTAGTAGGGCGCGCCGCCGTCGAGCGCGTTGGTGCCGCGTTCCTCTCGGAAGGTGCCGCGCATCGCGCTGGTGGCGAACAGGCTCATCAGCGAGTTCACGCCGTCGACGATGGCCGCGTCGACCACCTGACCTTGCCCTGAGCGCCGGCTTTCGAGCAGCGCGGCCAGGAGGCCGACGACGAGGTAGAGGCTGCCGCCGCCATAGTCGCCCACGAGGTTCAGCGGCGGCACCGGCGCGCCGCCGGCCGGGCCGATGGCATGCAGCGCGCCGGTCAGCGCGATGTAGTTGATGTCATGGCCCGCTGCCTGCGCGAGCGGGCCGTGCTGGCCCCAGCCCGTCATGCGGCCGTAGACCAGCCGTGGATTGCGCCGCAGCGCCTCGTCGGGGCCCAGGCCCAGGCGCTCCATCACGCCGGGCCGGAAGCCCTCGACCAGCACGTCGGCGCGCGCCAGCAGGCCCAGCACCTCCTCGCGCGAGCCGGGGTCCTTGAGGTCGGCCAGCACCACGGTGCGGCCGCGGCCCGTGATGTCGCTGCGGTCGCCGAGGCGGCGCGCGGGGCGGTCGATGGTGATCACGTCGGCGCCCATGTCCGACAGCAGCATGCAGGCGAAGGGCGCGGGCCCGAGGCCGGCGAACTCGATCACGCGCAGGCCGGCGAGCGGGCCGCTGGCCTCGCGGGGAGTGGAGGTGGGATTCATCGTGGGGAGGAAGGTGTGTGGAGGTTGTGTCGTGCCGCATGCCGCGCGATGCGCCAGCCGAACACGATCGCGGGCCCGAGCGTGATGCCCGGCCCCGGATAGGCGCCGCGCATGATCGAGGCCATGTCGTTGCCGCAGGCATAGAGGCCCGCGATGGGCTGCCCGCTCGTGTCGAGCACGGCCCCGTCGGCATCGGTGGCCAGGCCCGCGCTCGATGCGGCTTCGCCGGGCCAGACGGCCAGCGCGCAGAACGGCGCTTGCGCGATCGGGCCGAGGCAGGGGTTCGGTGCATGCGCCGCATCGCCGTTGAAGCGGCCGAGTTCGGTGCTGCCCTTGCCGAAGTCCGGGTCCTCGCCGGCTTCGGCATGACGGTTGTGGCGCGCCACGGTGGCGGCCAGCGTGCGCGCATCGATGCCCAGCCGTGTGGCCAGTGCGTCGATATCATGCGCGAGCACGAGATAGCCCGATGCCTCGTGCCGCCGCAGCGCGCTCGCGCGCGTGCCGGGCGGGATCGTGCCGAGGCCGTAGGCGCGCACGAAGGCCGCGTCGCAGACCAGCCAGGCCGGCGGTGTCGATGCCCCGGGGCGCATGCGCGCGAGCAAGGCCTCGACGAAGTGGTGGTACGAGGCGCTCTCGTCGACGAAGCGGCGCCCGTCGGCATCGACCGCGATCAGCCCGGGCTTGGCGCGGTCGAGGTACAGGTGCGGAAAGAGCCCGGGTTCGCCGCCGGCGCGCGGTGCCAGCGAGACGGGCTGCCAGAAGAAGTCGCCCCGATGGCGTTCGAGCCGCGCCCCGGCGCGCAGCGCGGCATCGAGGCCCTCGCCGCGGTTGCCTTCGAAGGACTGCGGCCGCAGCGTGCGCGGCGACACGCCGGCCGGCGCTAGCTGGGCCCGCAACGCCGCATGATGGCCAACGCCGCCGGTGGCGAGCACCACGCCTAGGCGGCTCGCGATGCGCCGCGTCGATCCCTCGTGGTCGAACACGCCACCCGTGACGCGGCCCGCCGAGATATCGAGTTGCCGCAGCCGCATGCCGAAGCGCACCGGCACGCCGGCCTGGCGCAGGCTGAAGTACAGCCGCGCGACCAGCGCATTGCCCAGCACCAGGCGCGTGCCGCGCGCATGCGTGAACCGGTCGCGCGCATGGCGCAGCACCAGCCGCGCGGCATGGCGGAAGTTCGCGATGCTGCGCCAGCGGTAGGCCAGGGCCTGCACGTCGGCCTTGTTGGCCATCATCCCGCCGAGCACCATGAACTCGGGCATCGGCGCACGGATGCGTTCGAAGTCGCGGCCCAGCCGCCGGCCGTCGAAGGGCAACGGCGAGAGCGCGCGGCCCGCCACGGCCGCGCCGGGCAGTGCGAGGTAGTCGGGATGGCGGCCGGCCGAGGCGAAGCGCAGTTCCGAATGCGCTTCGAGGAAGGCGATCGCCTCGGGGGCGCTCGCGAGGTAGGCAGCGCGCAGCCCGCGCGGATCGTCCGCGCCGAGGATCGCATCGAGATAACGCGCGGCCTCGGCGGCCGAGTCGGCGAAGCCCGCCGCCGCGCCCTGCGCATTG
The DNA here is from genome assembly GCF_900115375.1 of Variovorax sp. PDC80. Classification (NCBI taxonomy): domain Bacteria; kingdom Pseudomonadati; phylum Pseudomonadota; class Betaproteobacteria; order Burkholderiales; family Comamonadaceae; genus Variovorax; species Variovorax sp. PDC80. The sequence goes on from NZ_FOWG01000010.1 coordinate 14,586, forward strand.
CCGGGCACCCACAGCGTGCCGACCGAGGTGGCGGTGGTGCCGCCGACCTGCTCGCCGGCTTCGCACAGCACCACGTCGAGGCCCATGAGCGCGCCCGCGAGCGCGGCACTCATGCCGCCCGCGCCCGCGCCGACCACGAGCAGGTCGCAGGTGTCGGCCTCCTGATCGCCGGTGCGCGCGGACTCAGGCACGCCGCCACTGCAGCAGCGCGTACGGCGGCTGCGCATCCGGATGGTGTTCGAACACGCCCTCGACCTCGGCGCCGATCTCCACCGCCTGCATCGGATCGCCGAGCAGGTTGCCGACCATGCGCACGTTGCCGGCCCCGGGCAGCTCGACCAGCACCACGAGGTAGGCGCCATGGTCCTTGAGCGCCGCATGCGCCGGATGCCACACGCGCTCCCAGCTGTAGATGCGGCCGCGCGGCGCGACGTCCACCCATGCGGGATCGAAGGCATGGCAGCGGTGGCAGATCCACTCGGGGCCGAACTGCCAAGTGCCGCAGTGCGTGCAGCGCTGCACGCGCAAGACGCCCTCGCGCAGGCCTTGCCAGTAGGGTTCCGACAATCCGTCGGGCTCCGACACGGGGATCGGCAGGCCCGCGGGCAGGTAGCGCTTCTCGTCGTTCGCGTCGTTCGTGTCGTTCACAGCACGTTCTCCGATCCCAGCAGCAGGTCGCTCGCGGGCGTGACCATGGGGCCGCCGATCACCAGCGCCACGTCGCTGCGCGCCGCCTGACTGGTCGAGCTGCCGCGCACCTGGCGCACCGCCTCGAGCACCAGCTCGAAGCCGTGCATGTAGCACTCGGCGAGGTTGCCGCCGCTGGTGTTGAGCGGCAGCCGGCCCGTGGGGGCGACGAGGTTCTCGAGCGTGAGGAAGTCGTTGGCCTCGCCGGGTTCGAAGAAGCCGTGCTCGGCCAGCGCCATCGCCACGCCGCCAGTGAAGTTCTCGTAGCTCTGCACCACGCCCACGTCGGCCGGAGTAATGCCGGCCATCGCGTAGAGATCGGGCGCCACGGTGTCGAAGCCCGCGCTCGCATAGCGCGGCGCGTTGTGCGGATGGGCGCCGGCGCGAAAGCCCGAGCCCGAGGCCGCGCCGAGCAGGTAGGCGGGCTTGTGCGCGAAGTCCTTCGCGCGCTCGGCCGTCACCAGCACGATCGCGGCGGCGCCGTCGTTCTCCATGCAGCAGTCGTACAGGTGGAAGGGCTCGGCGATCCAGCGCGAGGCGTCGTACTTCGCGGCGTCGAGCGGCTTGCCGTGCATCACGGCGCGCGGATTGGCCTGCGCATGGTGGTACGAGGCGAGCGCGATGGCGCGCAGTGCCTCCTGCCGCACGCCGTGCTCGTGCATGAAGCGCCGCACGCGCATCGCGAAGCGTTGCGGCGGCGAGAGCACGCCGTGGGGCATCAGGTAGGCCTTCTCGCCCGCGATGGTGTCGATGCCGCCGACTTGGCCGAAGCGCCCGTGCTGGCCCTGCGCGAGCGCGCGGAACACGACCACGCAGTCGGCCAGCCCGGCCGCGATGGCGGCCGCGCCGTTGGCCACCGCCGCCGCGCAACCGCCGCCACCGCCGCCCCACTGCATGGTGGCCGAGCGCAGGCGATGGATGCCGAGCGCGGCCGCCAGCCGCGAGGCCTCGCTGCGGTCGTCGCTGTACGAGGCGAAGCCGTCGATCTCGCGCGGATCGAGGCCCGCGTCGGCGCAGGCGGCGAGGATGGCCTTGAGCGCGAGCTTGAACTCGGCGTCGGGCGACTGGCCGTGGCGGTAGTAGGCGGTCTCGCCGATGCCGACCACGGCGACCCGGCCGCGCAGCGTGCGGCTGGTCATGCCGGCGTGCCGGCGGGTTCGTGCCGTTCGGCGGGCGGACCGAAGGCACCGGCGCGCGCGAGCGCCGCGAAGCGTTCTTCGTCGTAGCCCAGCGCCTCGCGCAGCACCTCCTGCGTGTGCTGGCCGACGGTGGGCGCGGCCACCGGGTCGGCGATCGGCGTGCGCGAGTAGCGGATCGGCAGCGCCATGTTCGGCACCCAGCCCACCTGCGGATGCGGGATGCGCGTCACCAGCCGGCGCTCGCGCGCCTCGGGCGAGCGGATGGCCTCGCCGACCGAGCGCACCTGGCCGCAGGGCACGCCGGCCGCGCGCATGCGCGACTGCCAGTGCGACCAGGGCTCCTTCGCGAAGGCCTCGCCGAGCAGCGCGAACAGAACCTCGCGCCGCTGCGAGCGCTCGCGGCCGCTGGCGTAGGCCGGGTCGGCGGCCACGTCGGGCCGCTCGAGCACCTGCGTCATCAGGCGCTGGAAGATCTTGTTGTTGCCGCAGTTGATGTAGAACGAGCCGTCCCGCGCCTCGAACACGCCCGAGGGGCAGGTGTCGGGGCTGGTGTTGCCGTGGCGCTGCGGCTCGGCGCCGCTGAACACGTGCTGCAGCGTTGCGTAGCCGGTCATCAGCACCGCGTTGTCGAACAGTGCCACTTCCACCGCCTGCCCGCGGCCCGTGCGCTCGCGCGCGACCAGCGCGCCGAGGATCGCGTTGGCCGCCATCATCGCGGTGCTGATGTCCATCACCGGCGACAGCGCGCGCACGCCCTGGCGGTCGGCATAGCCGTTCATCGAGACGAAGCCGCTCTCGGCCTGCGCGATCGGGTCGAAGCCCAGGCGGTCGGCGAAGGCGCCCTCGCGGCCGTAGGCCGACACCGAGCAGTAGACGAGCTCGGGGTTGGCCTTGCGGCAGCTCTCGTAGTCGAGTCCGAAGCGCTCCATCACGCCGGTGGAGAAGTTCTCGACCACGACGTCGGCGCTCGCGACCAGGGCGCGTGCCACCTCGAGGCCCTCGGGCGTCTTCAGGTCCAGCGCCGCGCTGCGCTTGTTGCGGTTCGACCAGAGGAAGGGCGCGCCCTGCGCGAGCTCGGGATGCACCGGCGGGTACTGGCGGAAGTCGTCGCCGCGCCCGGGCGCCTCGATCTTGATCACGTCGGCGCCCATGTCGGCCAGGATCATGGTGGCGAAGGGGCCGGCGATGAAGTGGGTGAAGTCCACCACCTTGATGCCGGCCAGCGCCTGCGGCGCGCCCGCGGGGCGCGGCTGGTGCTCGGGAAAATCGGATTCCAGTTTTTCAAGCATGGGGTCGGTTCTCACATCTGGATGTTGGCCTTGCGCACGACCGGACCCCACTGGCCCATCTCGTCGCGGATCAGCTTCTCGAGCTCCTGCGGCGTGCTGCTGCGCGCCTCGACGTTGCGCGCCGAGAACATCTTGCGCACCTCGGGCCGCGCGACCGCGGTCACGATCGCGTCGTGCAGCTTCGTGACGATCTCGTCGGGCGTGTCCTTCGGCGCGAGCACGCCGAACCAGGCCGAGCTGCGGAAGCCCGGCACCTCGTCGGCGATGGCCTGCAGGCCGGGCACGGTCTCGGTGGCCTTGGGCGTGCCCACGGCCAGGTAGCGCACCCGGCCCGAGCTCACCAGCGTGGCGCCGTCCAGGCCGGTCACGAAGGCGGCCTGCAGCTGGCCGCCGGCGAAGGCGGTCATCATCGGCGCGCCGCCGTTGTAGGGGATGTGCTGCAGGCGCAGGCCCGCGGCCTCGTTGAAGTACTCGGCCGTCAGGTGCGACAGCGAGCCGTTGCCGACCGAGCCGACGTTGAGCGCGTTGCCGTTCTTCTTCGCATAGGCGAGGAAGTCCTTCAGCGTCTTCGCCGGGCTGTCGGCGGGCACGGCCAGGATCATCGGCGTGATCGCGACGGTGGAGATCGGGCGCAGGTCCTTGAGCTCGTCGTAGGGCACCTTGCGCATCAGCGAGACCACCGCGTTCGGGCCGGTGTTGCCGAACACCAGCGTGTAGCCGTCGGGCGCGGCCTTGGCCACGTAGTCGGTGCCGATGGTGCCGCCCGCGCCGGGCTTGTTCTCGACGATCACGGTCTGGCCCAGCGTCTCGCTCATCGACTGCTGGATGGCGCGCGCGAGCTGGTCGGTGCTGCCGCCGGCCGCATAGGGCACGATCATGCGGATCGGCTTGTTCGGGTAGCCGCCCTGTGCCCAGGCGGGCAGGGCGCCGAGCGCGAGCGCGGCGCAGGCGGCGCCCAGCAGCGCGCGGCGGTGGAGGGAAGTGGTCGTCATCGGGGGTCTCCTTGGGTTCGTGGGTGTCGTGTCAATCCGTGGCGCCGAGCACGCTCGACCAGTAGCTGCGCGCGCGGTCCATGTGGCGCAGGATCAGCAGCTGCGCCTTGGCCGCGTCGCGCGCGCGGATGTGGCCGAGCAGGCGGCGGTGGTCGAGCAGCGAGGCGCGGCCCTGCACCGTGTCGGCGAACATCGCCTCGCGGCGCCGGCCGGTGAAGCGGTAGAAGGCATGCAGCACGCGCACCAGCACCGAGTTGTGGGTGGCATCGACCAGCGCGACGTGGAACTCGGTGTCGGCCGCGGCGATGTTGCCGCCCTCGGCCAGCACCTGCTCGGTGCGCTGCAGCACGGCTTCCATGCGCGCCAGGTCGGCCTCGGTGCGGCGCTGGCAGGCCAGGCCCGCGGCCAGCACCTCGAGGTGGCCGCGCACCTCCATCGTCTCGGCCACTTCCACCGGCGTGGGCACGGCGCCCATGTCGGTGAGCATCACCAGCGCCTCGAAGCTGCCTTCGCGCTCGACGTGCCGCAGGTAGATGCCCGAGTTGGGCCGCGATTCGACGATGCGCAGCGTGACCAGCGTGGCCAGCGCCTCGCGCACCGCATTGCGGCCGACGCCGAGGCGCTCGGCGAGGTCGCGCTCGGAGGGCAGCCGGTCGCCCGGTTGCAGCCGCCGGTCGCGCAGGTAGGCGAGGATGCCGGCGATGGCGCCGTTGCCCGCGCCCACCGCGTTGGCGGTGCCGGCTTCCTGCGGTTCCGCCGTGGTGTCGAGCCGGGTCGTCATGGACTGCTCCCTTGCCTCAGAGGTCCAGGACCAGCGTCTTCGAGCGCGAGCCCGAGCAGCAGATCATGATGGCCTCGTTCGACTGCTTCTCCTGCGCATCCAGGTAGTCGTCGCGATGGTCGGGCTCGCCCGCGATCACGCGCGTGCGGCAGGTGCCGCATACGCCCGCGCTGCAGGCATAGGGCACGTCGATGGCGTTGTCGAGCAGCGTGTCGAGGATGGTCTTGCCCGGCGCCACCGCGAGGCGCTGGCCGCTGCGCTCGAGCACCACCTCGTAGCCGCCCTCGGTGGCGGCCGCGCTGCCGGCGGCGAAGCGCTCGAAGTGCACCGTGTGCGCGGGCCGGCCGGCACAGGCCTCGACGAAGGCGTCGATCATGCGCGACGGGCCGCAGCAGTACAGGTGCGCGCCGGCGGGCGCGTTGCGCACGATGGCCGCGATGTCCAGCCGCTCGGCGCGCGAGTCGCCGAAGCAGAACTCGACCTCGCCGCGGCCGCGTCCGCCCTGCATGGCGCGCAGCGTGTCGGCGAAGGCGGTCTCCTCGGGCGAGCGGCCCGCGTAGTGCAGCTGCCAGCGCCGGCCGAGTTCCTCGAGCCGGTGCAGCATCGACAGGATCGGCGTGATGCCGATGCCGCCGGCGATGAAGACCGAGTGCGCGGCCTCCTCGGCCAGCGCGAAGTCGTTGCCGGGCAGGCTGGCGCGGATGCGGTCGCCCACGCGCGGCTGCGCATGCATCCAGGCCGAGCCGCCGCGGCCCTGCGCGTCGCGCTGCACCGCCACCACGTAGCGTGCGGCATCCGAGGACGCGTTGAGCAGCGAATAGCTGCGGATCATCTCGCGCGGCAGGTGCAGGTCGATGTGCGCGCCGGCGGTGAACGGCGGCAGCGGACGGCCGTCGGCCGACACGAACTCGTACGACGCGATGCCGCGTGCCTCGAGCCGGATCTGGCGCAGACACAGGTCCAGCGGCGCGGGGTTGCCCAGGCTCATGGCGTGTAGCCGAAGTCGGCGCCCAGGCGCGCGGTCATCAGCTCGCGGCCCGATTCGCTCCAGGCCTCGCCGGCCGGCAGCGTGAGTGACACCGCGCGCACCATCGGCAGGTCGGGGTCCTCGATGCGCGGCGGGCGCTGCTGGCGCACCGAGAGGTTGCGCACCGTCTCGAGCAGCAGGCGCCGCGTCATCGCGATGCCGGTGTCGCTCATGCCCAGGTGTTCCTTCGAGCGGTCGTAGATCGGCGCCACGCCCGACTGGCAGGCCGCGTCCTGCACCCACAGGCCGGGCAGGCCCGAGAACCAGGTCTTGGTCTGCGCGTCGTAGTTGAAGAGGAAGGCGCTCTGCAGGTTGAATCGGGTCCAGTACTTCGCGAAGGGCTCGGTGGCCGGGCGTGGCGCATAGGCGTTGATGCTCGGGTGGCCGGTCTCGCGGCCGCCGTGGCCGTTGTCGAACAGCTTGCGCGTCTTCTCGTAGAACTTCTGCGCCGGCGTGTACGAGAACATGATGCACAGCGTGTGGTGGTCGTCCAGCGGCACCCAGGCGTGGCCGCTGAGCTCGGGGTAGTTCGACTGCGGCGGCACCAGCGTGTAGAAGGGCAGCAGGAACTGGTTGACGCGCCAGTAGTGGGTGCTCTCGTCGAGCACGCGCTTGGAAGCCACGCTCATGCCGAAGTCCTGGCGCTTGCATTCGAAGGTGGGACGCAGGTCCTTCTTCGCGGTCCAGTCGCTGATCGCGCCCTGCTGGTCGATGCGCCCGTGCAGGATCGGCGCGTGGGCCGAGTCGATCTCGCCCTCCACGGCCTGCAGCCAGTTGCATTCCTGCACGCGGAAGCTCACATACACGTTCTCCTCGGGCACCAGGTTCCACTCGAGGTTCGGCAGCGGCGGCGGGTTCTCGCGGTCGGGCCCCATGTAGGTCCAGACGATGCCGTTGCGTTCGCGGCAGGGGTAGTTCTTGATCGTGACCGTGTCCTTGAGCCGGCTCTGCGCGGGCTCGGCCGGCGTGTCCTGCACGCGGCCGTCGACACCGAACTTCCAGCCGTGGTAGATGCAGCGCACGCCGCAGTCCTCGTTGCGGCCGAACACCAGCGGCGCGCCGCGGTGTGGGCAGGCATGGTCGATCAGGCCGACGCGGCCCTCGCTGTCGCGGAACGCGATCAGCTCCTCGCCGAGCAGGCGCACGCGCTGCGGCTGGCCGTCGGTCTCGAGGTCGCGGCTGGGCAGGAAGGGGATCCAGTAGAGGCGCATCAGCTCGCCCATGGGCGTGCCGGCGCCGACGCGCACGAGGGTTTCGTTGTCTTCTAGCGAGAGCATGGCTGCGGTTTTCCTTGTGGGGCAGGGCCATCCGGCGTGGTGGACCACCTTGGATGACCAGATTGGTAGGACCAATGCTAAATTCGAGCCCGCGCGATGCAAAGTTTTTGTCTCAATAACCTTGTGAATGGATCAACCATAGATGGTCGAGGCAAGCGAGGTGGCCGCCGTCGCGCATGTCTTTCGCCGTGTCGCCAGCGCGAGCGCGCCGGCACGGTTAGGCTCCCTCGTCTTCATCCCGTTGCCCGAGCCATGACCACTTCCCCGCCCGTTCCCGCGCCGGATCTCGCCGCGGCCCTCGACACCGTGCTCGACGCGCGCTACAGCTGCCGCGGCTATCTCGCCGACCCGGTGCCGCGCGACGTCGTCGATGCGATCCTGCGCGCCGCCCAGCGCACGGCCTCGTGGTGCAACTCGCAGCCCTGGCAGGTGATCGTGACCGGCGCGGCCGCCACCGAGCGCCTGCGCGCGGCGATGGCCACGCCCGAGGCGCTGGTCGACCAGGGTTTCGAGATCGCGCCGCCCGCCGAATACCGCGGCGTCTACCGCGAGCGCCGCCGCGAATGCGGCTTCCAGCTCTACGACAGCGTGGGCATCGCCCATGGCGACCGCGAGGCCTCGGCGCGCCAGGGCCTGTTGAACTTCTCGTTCTTCGGCGCGCCGCACGTGGCGCTGATCCACACCGATGCCGCGCTCGGCGCCTATGGCGCGCTGGACTGCGGCGCCTATGTGTCGAACTTCATGCTGGCCGCGCGCAGCCGCGGCGTGGCGAGCATCGCGCAGGCCGCGCTGGCTTCGCGCGCGAAGTTCCTGCACCGCTGGTTCGACATCCCGGACGACCGCCAGGTGGTCTGCGGGATCTCCTTCGGCTACGAGGACCCGGCGCACCCGGCCAACGGTTTCCGCACCTCGCGCGCTGCCGTCGGCGACGCCGCGCGCTGGGTGGAAGACTGATCCGGCGGCCCTTGCTCAGGGGCTGCGTTCGGCCAGGTAGTGGCGCGTGAGCACCGGCTCGTGCGGCACCTGGAAGCTGCGCGCGAGCGCCTCCAGCTCGTGGCGCGCGACGGTGGCCCGCGCGCGCTGGCGCAGGTAGTCGGCCCACGAGGTGACGATGAAGCGCTCGACGTAGCGGCTCGGGTCGTCGAGGTCGCGGTAGACGCGCCAGAAGGTGGCGCCGTCGCGCTTGCGCGGCACCGCGAGCTGCTGCACCGCGTCGAGGAAGCGCCGCGCATCGGCATCGCGGATGCGGTAGACCACCTCGACGGCGACCGGCCCGGCCTCGAATTCGGGCTCGTGCTGCACCGAGAACTCCTCGTGCAGCGGCGCCAGCGTGACCTCGTCGTCCGCGCCCATGCGCAGCGGATACGGCCGCGCCAGCGCGATGCTCGCGAGCATGCCCGCGGCCGACAGGCACAGCGCCGCGCTCAGGCCGATCAGCGATGACATCGCCCCCCAGAGCGCGGAGCCGAGCGCGAAGGCGCCGAGCGAGCACAGCGTGTGCATCGACGCGGCGCGTGCGCGCACCCAGGACGGCGCGCTGGTCTGGGTCGCGGCGTTGAAGGTCGACATCATCGTCATCCAGGCCGCGCCGCCGAGCACGAAGCTGGCGCACACGAGCGGCCGCCAGGTCGAGAGCGCGCCCACCAGCATCGCGCCCGAGAACACGAGGCAGCAGCCGGCGGCCAGCGCATCGAGCGAGAAGCGCGAACGGATGCGCCCGACGAAGAAGCCGGCGGCGACGGCGCCCGTGCCCAGGCAGGCCATCAGCAGGCCGTAGCCCGCCGCGCCCAGCCCGAGCCGCTGCTGCGCGATCACCGGGAGCAGGGCCCACAGGGCCGAGCCGAGCCCGCTGAAGCCGGCCGTGCGCACCAGCTGCGCGAAGATCGCGGGCGAATGGCGCGCATAGCGCAGCGCGCTGAGCATGCCGCCCCACAGCCGCTCGGCCGGCAGGCGCCCGGGCGAGGGCGGCCGCGGCGGCCAGCGCCGCGTGGCCCAGCTCATGCCGAAGGCGGTCAGCACCGCGACCGCGAACACGGCGGCGCCCCCGGTCAGCGCGAACAGCACGCCCGCGAGCCCGGGTCCGACGGCGCGCGCACCGTTGAAGGTCATCGACACCAGCGTGATGGCCAGCGGCAGCTCGGTGCGCGCCACCGTGTCGCTGACGGCGGAATTCCACGAGGGCGACTGCAGCGCCGTGCAAACGCCGAGCAGGAAGGTGAAGAACAGCAGCCCGCCCGGGCCGATCCAGCCGGCCAGCGCGAGCAGCGTGAGCGTCAGCGCGGCGAGCCCGTAGACGCCCTGGATGCGCAGCATCAGCCGCCGGCGGTCGATGGTGTCGGCCAGCACCCCGGCGGGCAGCGACAGCAGGAACATCGGCAGGAAGGAGGCGGTCTGGACCAGCGCCGAGAGGAAGGACGAGGCCGTGAGCTCGATCATCAGCCACGAGGCCGCCATGTTCTGCATCGCATTGCCTACGAAGAACAGGCTGCCGGCACCCCAGAGCCCCCGGAAGGCGGGCTGGGCGAGCGGACTCCAGAGCGAGGCTGCGTTCGGGGCGGTGGGATTGCTGGGATTCAAGCGCGGGGCGATCGGCGGCGGGCGAGGCAAATCATATAGATGCACGCGCCGGCCCGCTCGCGGCGCGCCCGGCCAACGGTTTCCGCACCTCGCGCGGCCGTCGGCGACGCCGCGCGCTGGGTCGAGGAGTGACCTCGTAGCGAACTGGCGGGGGCGCTCAGTCTTTGCCGCGTCGCTTCTGTGTCGCGACCGGAGGCGGCAGCGCACCGCGCACCACCTGCTGGAGCTGGCGCACCGAAGGCAGCTTGCCGCGCAATTCCGCCGGCAGGGCGGCCTGCAACTGGTACTCCGCCACGCCGATAGGATTGGTCTTGCTGCGCAAGGCGAACTCGACCTCGAGGTTGTCCTTTTCGGCGCACAGGATGATGCCGATCGACGGAGCGTCGCCGGGCGCGCGCTCCCTGTCGTTGAGCAGGTTGAGATAGAAGTCCATCTTGCCCGCGTACTCGGGTTCGAAGGAGCCGACCTTCAGTTCCACGGCGACCAGGGCCTTGAGGAAGCGGTGGTAGAAGAGCAGGTCGATGAAGTATTCCTTGCGTCCCAGCACGAGGCGGTGCTGGCGGCCGATGAAGCAGAAGCCGTAGCCCAGTTCGAGGATGAAGTCGCGCAGCCTGTCGAGGAGCCGGGTTTCCAGCTCGCGTTCCTTCACCGCCTGGCGGATGCCCAGGAACTCGAGGCTGTAGCTGCTCTTGAGGACCTCCTCGGCCTGCTCGGCCATGGCGGGCGGCAGCACCCGCGGGAAATTGTGGCTCTTGCCCTCCGCGCGCGAGCGTTCCCAGGCGCCGGCCTTGATCTGGTTGAGCAGAATGTTGCGGCTCCAGCCCAGCGCCGCGCTGGCGCGCAGGTAGTAGAGGCGTTGCGCCGGGTCGTCGGTCTTGCCCAGGATCTGGAGATGGTGACCCCAGGGGATTTCTGCGACGAGTTGTCGCAGAGATTCGTTGCCGCCGAAGACCCCGGGTTTCCGCTTGTCGGCGGAGCGTTCGATGCTTCGGCCCGAGGCCTTGTCCTTGGAACTTTCTGCGACAAGCTGTCGCAGAAATCCGGGCTCGCTGTAGGCCTCGACCATGCGCCGCATGTCCCAGACATTGCGCGCCGAGAAGCCTTGGGTGCCGGGGAAGGCCGCGCGCAAGTCCTGGGCGATGCGTTCCACCACGGCCTCGCCCCAGGCTTGCGCCTGCTGCTTGTGGAGGATGGCTTCGCCGATGTCCCAGTACAAGGCGATCAGGCCGTGATTGACCGCGCGGGCCGCGGACTGGCGAGCCGCCGCGACACGCTCCTTGATCGCCTCGATAAAGGAGCGTAGTCGACGGGTTCGCCGCTGGGCAAGGTCATGCGTGCACTATAGGCCAGGCCCGCTGCGCCGCATGCGGCGCCCGCTCAGACCTTGATGCGCCCGGTCGCGACCAGCTTCTGCGTCAGCGCGAGCTGCTCGGCCAGGAAGCTCGAGAGCTTTTGCGGGCCCCAGCCGGCGGGCTCGAAGCCCAGCTCGAGCAGCTTGGGCGCCACGTCGGGCAGCTTCACGATGCGCGCCATCTCGGCATCGAGCTTGTCGATGATGGCCTTGGGCGTGGAGGCCGGCGCGAACAGCGCGCCGAAGCCCGGCATGTTCACGTCGGGGAAGCCGGCCTCGGCGAAGGTGGGCACGTCGGGATAGAGCGGAAAACGCGTTGGGCTCGCGACCGCGAGCGCGCGGATCTTGCCCGGGTAGCGCGAGACCCCGCCCAGCGACACCACGGCGGTATCGATCTGGCCGCCGATCAGGTCCTGCAGCGCCGGCGCCTCGCCCTTGTAGGGCACGTGCACGGTGTCGATGCCGGCGGCCATGTTCAGCAGCTCGCCCACGAAGTTGCCGCCCGAGCCGGGGCCGTAGGAACCGTACGAGACCTTGCCGGGCCTGGACTTCGCGAGCGCCACCAACTGGTCGAGCGTCCTGACGTTGAGCGACTCGCGCACGCCGATGGCGATGGGCGTGAGCGCCAGCATGCTGATGGGCGCGAGGTCGGCGAGCTTGTAGGGCTGCTGAGCGGGCTGCAGCACGAGGTTGCTGATCAGCGCGCTGTAGCTGACGCCGAGCGTGTAGCCGTCGGGCGTGGCGCGCGCCACCGCGGACGCCGCGATCGCGCCGCTCGCGCCGGCCCTCGACTCGACGATGCAGGGCTGGCCCCAGGCCTCGGTGAGCTTCTGGCCGATGACCCGCATCATCGTGTCGTGCCCGCCGCCGGCCGGCGTGGGAATGATGAACTTGATGACGTTGTCGGGATAGCCCGGCGCGGCGCGCGCGGCCAGGGGAAAGGCGGGCAGCGCCGAGGCGCCCAGCAGGCCGAGGCCGGTGGCCAGCGCGTGGCGGCGGGAGTGGGTCATGAGGCTTGTCTCCTGGTCGGATAGTTGTGATGTAATTGGTTGAACCATAGCGAAACCAGGGATGATGGTCAATTGGAGCCTGTGCCAGGGCAGGCACAGGCACAGGCACACTATCGGCTCGGCATCCAGCCATCGACGTTCGTGATCCAGAGGAGGAAAGGAGCCATGTCGGAATCCGCACCAGTCTTCGCGCCCGTGCGCATGCGCCGCGCCTTCGAGGCGATTTGCGACCAGATCCGCCAGCAGGTGGTGGAGGGCGTGCTGAGCGCCGGCGACCGCCTGCCCAGCGAGCGCGAGCTGTCCGAGCAGTTCGGCGTGAGCCGCAGCGGCGTGCGCGAGGCGCTGCGCAGCCTCGAGATGGCCGGCATGGTCGAGGCCGTGACCGGCATCAACGGCGGCTTCTACATCAAGCAGTCGCATCCCGAGGGCATCACGCAGGCGGTGCGCGACATGGTGGCGCTCAAGCAGGTGCCGGTGTCGGACCTGACCGAGGCCCGCATCCTGCTGTGCGGGCTGGCGATCCGCCTGGCCTGCGAGCGCGCGACGGAAGAGGACTTCGCCGCGATCGAGGCCGACATCGAGCGCTTCGCCGAGCTGGTGAAGCAGGGCCGGCCGGTGCGCGACAGCGGGCAGATCACGGAGTTCTATCGCCTGATCGGCCGTGCCACCCACAACGAGGTGATCGTGATGCTGATCGACGCCCTGTCGGAAATCCTGCGCGGCCTGATCGCGCAGCTGCAGACGCCGCACAGCAACGTGGTGCAGGTGCGCCGCAAGGTGCTGCGCCTGATGCGCGACCGCGATGCGGACAAGGCCGGCGCCGCGCTGGCCAAGCACCTCAACGCACTGAACGTGCTGCTGCTCGAGATGGAGCGCAAGAAGCCGGCACGCTGAGCCGCGCCGGCCCCGGGCGCGTTCAGCGCGGCAGGCCGAGCCCGCGCTGCGCGATCAGGCTGCGCTGGATCTCGTTGGTGCCGATGCTGATCACCCACATCAGCGCATGGCGCAGGTTCTGTTCGATGCGCCCGCGCAGCACCGCGCCGGGGCTGCCCTCGCCGAGCGTGCCTTCCATGCCGAGCAGATCGAGCGCCACCTCGCCGAAACGCTCCATCAGCTCGCCCGAATAGACCTTGCTCGCGGCCGCGTCGTGCAGCGGCGTCTCGCCCGCGTCGACGCGCTCGGCGCAGTGCATCATCATGCGGCGCCCGGCCTCGATCTGCCCCGCCAGGTCGGCGATGCGCTCGCGCACCAGCGGATCGAGGCGCATCGGCCGGCCGTCGGCACCCGTCGCGCCGCGCAGGTGCTCGCACAGCTGCTCGAAGGCATGCGCCACCTTCATCACGATGCCGCCGCCGATGAAGCCGCGCTCGGTGGCCAGCGCCCCGACCAGCACCTTCCAGCCGCCGTGGAGCTCGCCCACCATCGCCGTGGCCGGCACGCGCACGCCGTCGTAGAAGACATTGGCGAAGCTGCCGCCGTACATCGTGGTCGAGGTGCGGATGGTGATGCCGGGCGTGTCCATCGGCACGATGAACAGGCTCAGGCCGGCATGCGGCGGGCTCGCATCGGGGTCGGTGCGCGTGGCCAGCAGCATGTAGTCACCCCAGTAGGTGGTGGTCCAGATCTTCTGGCCGTCGATCACGTAGTGGTCGCCGTCGCGTACCGCGCGGGTGCGCATCGACGCGAGGTCGGAGCCCGCGTCGGGCTCGCTGTAGCCCATGCCGTAGATCGCCTCGCCGCGCAGGATCTCGGGCAGGTAGCGCGCCTGCTGCGCGGCGCTGCCGTGCACCTGCAGCATCGCGGCCTGCACCGGCGCGCCCACGCGCGGCGCCTCGGCGCGTTCCATCTCCTCGACGAAGGCCAGTTGCTCGAAGGCGCCGCGCGCCTGGCCGCCGAAGCGCTGCGGCCACGAGAGGCCGATCCAGCCGGTGCGCCCGAGCGCGCGCGCGAACTCGCGGTCGTACTCGCGCGCCTTGAAGTCCAGCGCCTCGTGCGCGGCCTTGCGTTCGCCCGACCAGTGCGTCTGCAGCCAGGCGCGCACCTCCTCGCGAAAGGCGTTGCCGGCCGGGCCCAGGTCGTATTCGGGCAGCGTGCGCGGCGTCTCGCCGAGGAAGTGATCGGCCAGCGCCTCGCGCGCGCGGCGTCCACCGCCGTGGCGCAGCACGTCGAGATGCACCTGCTTGAAATGGCGCGGCGCCTCGTGCTCCTCGCTGTAGCCGATGGCGCCGAAGGTGTGCTGCGTTTCCAGCGACACCCGGCGCAGCGTCGTCGCGGCCAGCGCGCAGGCCGCCTCGGCGAACACGCGCCAGTTGTCGGCGCCGAGGTCGTGCTGGCGCGCGGCGCCGGCCTGCGTGAGCCGTGCGCCCAGCAGGGCGATGTGGCCGTCGGCGAGCTTGTGCTGGATCGCCTGGAAGCTGCCGATCGGGCGGCCGAACTGCCGGCGCTCGCCCGCATAGGCCACGGCGAGCTCGAAGGCGCGTTCGGCGGCGCCGGTGGCGCGCGCGCACAGCGCGAGGCGCGTCATCGCGTGCAGGGCGCCGAGCTGCTCCTCGGACAACGGGAGGATGGTGGCGGCGATGCCGTCCAGCGCGACGCGGAACAGCCCCTGCGTTCCCATCGCGGGCGTGGCCTCGATGCGCACGCCCACCGCGCGCAGGTCGACCAGCGCGAGCGCGGGGCCGTCCACGACCACCGCGAGATGGGTGGCGCTGTCGGCATGCTCGACGAAGGCGAGTTCGCCGTGGAGCTTTCCGTCATCGTCGACACGTGCCTGGCCCGCGCCGCGGTCGCCGTCGAAGGCCCCGAAGCACAGCACCACGCGCGCCTCGCCGGCTCGTTGCAGCGCGAGCAGCGCGGGCTCCTCGCCCTGCGGCGTGCGCGGCGCCGCGAGGTTCAGCAGCGTGCCGTGGTGCAGCGGCAGCGTGCAACCCGCGCGGCCCAGTTCCTCCATGACCGGCGCGATCTCGCGCAGGCCGCCCTCCGAGGGATCCGATCCCAAGGCGGCAAGGCCCTGGGCCGCGAGCTGCTGCCACAGCGCCTGCACGCGCGCGGGTTCGCGTGCCCATGGCACGGCGGTGGCGGGTGGCCAGTGGCGTTCGAGGAAGCCGCGCACCGAGTCGCGCAGCAGGGCGCGCTCTTCGTCGCCGGGAAGGGTGGTCGGGGGCATGGACGAGTCTCTCCTGGATCTAAGAAAAATTAAATGGTAGAACCATTAATGAGATCCGGCAACCGCAATGGTCGCGAGGGCTCGGCCCGCAGCGGCCTGCGCAACGCCGCCCCTTATCATTTGGCTCAAAGGTCCAACTTTTAGTTTTTCCAACGGAGGATTCCCCATGGACGCCAAAGAACCGTCGCCGCCCGCGGCCGACGCACGGAGCGCCAAGTTCCAGCCCATCCGTTCCGCGCGTGCCTTCGAGGAGATCGCCCAGCAGATCCGCGGCGAGCTGTCGCAGGGCCGGCTCAAGGTCGGCACGCGGCTGCCGTCGGAGCGCGCGCTGTCCGAGCAGTTCGGCGTATCGCGCAACACGCTGCGCGAGGCGCTGCGCTCGCTCGAGCATGCGGGCCTGATCCGGCTGCAGAAGGGCGCCAGCGGTGGCGCCTTCATCAGCGGGCGCAGCGGCGACGCCATCGCCACCGGCCTGATGGACATGTACCACATGGGCGCGATCCAGCCGGCGCAGCTCACCGAGGCGCGCATCTGGCTCGAGTCGATCCTGGTGCGCGAGGCCTGCGCGCGCGCCACGCCCGCCGATCTCGAGGCACTGGCGGCCAACATCGACGCGGCCGAGGAGGCGCTGCGGCGCGACGACTTCCCCGCGCGCGCGGCGACCAACCTCGAGTTCCACCGCATCCTCGCGCGCATGACCGGCAATCCGATCATGGTGATCGTGATGAACGGCGTGCTCAACGTGCTGGCCGAGTTCATCGGCCAGATCGGCCACGAGGAGAACGCCTACGTGCTGCCCTCGCGCCGCCGCTTCCTCAAGCACCTCGCGGCCAAGGACGCCGACGCGGCCGCGGCGGAGATGGAGTCCAGCCTCAAGCGGCTGCAGCGCAGCTACCTGTCGAAGGTGGGCGAGGACGCCGCGCAGGAAGCTCCGGCCGCGGCGCCGGCCGCGCCGCGCAAGGCGGCGGCCAAGGCGCCGGCCGAGAAACCGGCCGTGAAGGCCGCGGCCAAGTCCGCCACCCGCGCGGCGAAAACCACGCGCTGAACCCGCGCGGCGCGCGCCGCCGCCCTTCACCCGATCCGCCAGGGACCGCCCGCCGCAAGGCGCGCGGTCCTTCGTTCTTGCGCGCCCGGCAGGTGAATCCCGCTTGACAGTGCCATGGTTGATTCCTAGGATCAATGAATGGTTGAACCAAATATCAAGCAAAGAACACCGGACGACGACAAGCCGTCGACCGGCGAGCTGCTCGCCGTGCTGCTGGCACGCGACTTCGCCGATGGCGAGAAGGTCATCATCGGCACCAACTCCGACATCCAGCTGGCCGCCTGCAACCTCGCGCGCGAGATGCAGGCGCCGCGGCTGTGGTGGATCTCGGGGCCCGGCGGCATGGTGAACCCGGTGCGCGACCACCTGCTGTCCACGGCCGACTCGGAGAACATCGAGTCCTCCGAGGCCTGGATGGACCTGCCGAACATGATCGATTTCATCGACTGGAAGATCCACTTCTTCGACTTCGCGATCCTCTCGGCGCTGCAGGTCGACCGCTTCGGCAACATCAACACGGTGGTGGTCGGCGACCAGGCCCGGCCCAAGGTGCGCGGCCCCGGCACGGTGGGCATCAGCGCGCTGTGCGGGCTCGCCAAGCGCTTCTATGTCGCGCTCACGCGCCACGATCCCGGCGCCTTCGTGCCGCGCGTCGACTTCCTCTGCGGACCGGGCCACATGGAAGGCGGCAACTCGCGCGAGGAGGCCGGCCTGCCGCCGGGCGGGCCGCGCCTGGTGGTGTCGCCGCTGGGCGTGTTCGACTTCGAGCCCGTGAGCAAGGCCATGCGCGTGCGCTCTGTCCATCCGGGCGTGACGCTCGAGCAGATCCGCAAGGCCACCGGCTTCGAGCTGGTGGTCGAGGGCACGCCGCCCGTCACGCGCATGCCCGAGCCCGAGGAGCTGCGCCTGCTGCGCACCCGCGTCGACACGCGCGGCACCCTGCGCCGCAAGTTCCCCTGAAGAGACGAGCCATGAGCCCCCACAACAAAAGCAAGCTGACCACCCTCGACGAGGCCGTGTCGGTCATCCAGGACGGCCAGCGCGTCGGCCTGGGCGGCTGGATCTTCAATGCCCAGCCGATGGCGCTGGTGCGCGCGCTGATCCGCAAGGGCGCGCGCGACCTCGACCTGGTGCCCGCGCCCGGCTCGATCGCGCCGGACATGCTGATCGGCGCCGGCTGCGCGCGCAGCACCGCCTGCGTGTTCATCAGCTTCGAGCAGTTCGGCCTCGCGCCGCACTTCCGCCGCCGCGCCGAGGCCGGCACGCTGAAGGTGTACGAGCTCGACGGGCCCGGCATCGCCGGAGGCTTGCGCGCCGGCATCTGCGACATGCCCTGGACCGCGATCCCCGACCTGGGCACCGACCTGCCGCGCCACACGCCCGAGCACTACTGGCCGCTGCCCTCGAAGCCCGGCGAGCGCAAGATGCTCGCCGCCGCCGCGATCAAGCCCGACGTGTGCCTGCTCCATGCGCAGCAGGCCGACGAGCACGGCAATGTGCAGTACCTCGCCACGCCCTTCTTCGACGCGATGCTCGCGCAGGCCTCGCGCCACGTGATCGTCTCGGTGGACCGCATCGTGTCGTCCGACACCATCCGCCGCTCGAACCACCTGACCAAGCTGCCGAGCGTGATGGTCGACGCGGTGGTGGAAGCGCCCTATGGCGCCCATCCGAGCGCCTCGCCCACGCTGTACCGCGCCGACGAGCGCCACCTGCGCGAGTACGTGAAGGCGAGCGCCGACGACGCGGCCTTCGATGCCTACCTCGCGCGCTATGCGCGCGGCACCGCGGCGCATGCCGATTACCTCGACGCGCTCGGCGGCTCGCGCCTGGCCGGCCTTGCCGTGACGGAGAGCAACCTTGGCTGAGCCGACCACCAACCCCATCGCCCCCACCGCCGCGAAGCCCGGCGTGCTCGACGGCGTGCGCGTGCTCGACTTCACCGCGATGATGTCGGGCCCCTACTGCACGCGGCTGATGGCCGACCTCGGCGCCGAGGTCATCAAGGTGGAGCCGCCCGAAGGCGACCACATCCGGCTGCGGCCGCCGCGGCGCCAGGGCCGCAGCACCTACTTCGCGCAGCTCAACGCCGGCAAGAAGAGCCTCGCGCTCGACCTCAAGAAGCCCGAGGCGGTCGCGCTGGTGCGGGAACTCGTCGGCCAGTGCGACGTGCTGGTGGAGAACTACCGCCCCGGCGTCATGCAGCGCCTGGGCCTCGACTACGCGACGCTCGCGGCGCTGAATCCGCGGCTGGTGTACTGCTCGATCTCGGGCTTCGGGCAGGAGGGTTCCTGGTCGGGCCGCAGCGCCTACGCGCCGGTGCTGCATGCGGCCAGCGGCTACGACATGGCCAACCTCGACTACCAGGAGGGCGACGTCGAGCGGCCGCTGAAGAACGGCATCTTCGTGGCGGATGTGCTCGGCGGCTCGCTGGCCTTCGGCGCGATCCAGAGCGCGCTGTTCCGCGCCGCGCGCACCGGCGAGGGCGACCACATCGACCTCGCGCTGATGGACGCGATGCTGGGCCTGCTCGTCTACGAGTGCCAGGAGGCGCAGTTCCCGGCCGAGCGGCGCCGCCCGCTCTATCGCCCGACCAAGGCGAAGGACGGCTTCCTGCTGATCGCGCCCGTGAGCCAGAACAACTTCGAGGCACTGGCGCGCGGCACCGGCCATCCCGAATGGATCACCGACGCGCGCTTCGCGACCAGTCAGGAGCGCGAGCACCACTGGGGCGCGCTGATGCAGCTGCTCGACGACTGGGCCGCCGATCGCAGCGCCGCGCAGTGCGAGGCCGAGATGAATGCCGCGGGCGTGCCGTGCTCGCGCTACTTCACCGTGCGCGAGGCGATGAAGCTGCCGCCGCTGGTGGAGCGCCAGGCCTTCCAGACCATCGACGACGGCGCCGGCGCGTTCCAGGTGCCCAACCCCGCCTTCCGCTTCGCCCGCACCGCGGCGCATGCGCGCGGCAGCGTGTCCGAGCTCGGTGCCGACGGCCCCGCGCTGCTGGGCAGCCTGCTCGGGCTCGGCGAGGAGCGGATCGCGGCGCTGCGCGAGAGCCGCGCGCTGCACGTGCGCGGCTGAGACACACAACGAAGGAGACAGACATGATGAACAGTTGGATGCGCCTGCCGGGAGTCGCCGGCAAGGCGAAGGGCCCGGTGCGCGCCGCGGCCCGGGGCTTCTGGGCGGCGTTGCTCGCGGCCGGCGCGCTCGCGCTGCCGCAGGCCGGCATCGCCCAGTCCGCGTCGTCGGATTTCCCGAATCGCCCGATCACCATCGTCGTGCCCTATCCGCCGGGCGGCACCACCGACGTGCTCGCGCGCGTGCTGCAGGAGCCGATGCAGCGCTTCCTCAAGCAGCCCGTGATCATCGAGAACAAGGCCGGCGCCTCGGCCGTGCTGGGCACCAAGTTCGTCGCCAAGGCGCCGGCCAACGGCTACACGCTGCTGTTCCCCAACAACGGCCTGGTGATCTCGCCGCAGGTCTCGAAGGAGGCTGACTACGCGCCGCTGAAGGACTTCGCGCCCGTGTCGCTGGTGTCGCTGCAGCCGATGATCCTCGCGATCAATCCCTCGGTGCCCGCGAAGTCGGTGCAGGAGCTGATCGACTACGCGAAGGCCAATCCGCGCAAGCTCGATTTCGCGACCGCCGGACCGGCCTCCTTCGGCCACCTGGCCACCGAGCTCTTCAGCCGGCGCGCCGGCGTCGAGATGACCCACATCCCCTACAAGGGCCAGGCCCCGACCACCCAGGCCATCCTGACCGGCGAGTCGAAGGTGCTGCTGAGCACGAGCTCGTCGCAGATGAATGCCTTCATCAAGGAGGGCAGGGTGCGCCTGCTCGGCGTGTCCTCGCTGCAGCCCTCGCCGCTCGCGCCCGGCGCGCCGCCGATCGCCAACACGCTGCCGGGCTTCAACCCCGAGGTCTGGTTCGGCCTGTTCGCCCCGGCCGGCACGCCGCGCGAGGTGGTGGCGCGGCTCAACGACGCGATCGTGAAGTCGCTGGCGCTGCCCGAGGTGAAGGAGAAGTTCGAGACCGCGGGGGCGGCCGCCACTGGGAGCACGCCCGAGCAATTGGGGGCGCGGATCGCGGAGGAATATGCGACGTGGACTTCGGTGATCCGCGAAGCCAACATCAGGACGGATTAGTTGGACAAGCCCGCGTCACTGGGTATCGAGGGTGGGGCATCACCTTGACGTGTACGGACAAACGGCGTACATTCTGCGATGCAGGTCATCCCGATCCTTCGCGAGGTCATCCATGCTGAATACGCCCGAAACCCAAGAAAAGCCGCGCAACGCGCGGCTGGAAGCACGCGTGTCCAGTGACCAGAAGGACTTCTTCCAGCGCGCGGCAACCCTGACGGGGCGCACCCTGAGCGAACTCGTCATCGACAGTACGCAGGAGGCGGCAACGAAGATCGTGCAGGAGCACGAAGTCATTCGCCTGAGCCGGGAGGAGCAGATCGCCTTCGTCACCGCTTTGCTGGCGCCTCCCGAGCCGGGCCCACGCCTGAAGAAGGCCGTCCAAGGCTATCGTCGGAAGGCGGGGTTGTGATTGGCGCTCCTCCTCGCACCGGAGCACATCGGCCCGCTCGAGAAGGCGCATGACCGCAAGTCGTTCGATTGCGGCAACGAAGACCTGAATCGCTACTTGCGCGAACAGGCGCGGCAAGACGCTGAAAAGCGGGTGGCCGCGCCTTTCGTGCTCACGCAACCGGGCGCTCCGAAGGTGCTCGGCTTCTACACCCTTTCGTCCTCGATCATTCCCGCCGGCGAGCTACCGGCGGATCTGATGAAGCGGCTGCCGCGCTATGGACAGTTGCCCGTCACGCTGCTTGGGCGCCTGGCCGTGGATCGCTTGGCCCGAGGGCAGGGCGTGGGAGAGTTTCTTCTGGTGGATGCCATGCGTCGCAGCCTGGAGGCCGCGCAGCAGATCGCAGCCATGGCGGTGGTCGTGGATGCGAAGGACGCGCAGGCCGAGAGCTTCTATCGGCATTTCGATTTCCAGCCGTTCCAGCAAACGCCGTTGCGGCTGTTCTTGCCCATGTCGCAAATCGCCGGGCTGTTTGCTTAGGTCATCCGGCCCCACGTGGTCATCTTGCGGAAGCTCTCAATCGCGCGGTCGTCTCGTCGTGCTCAAGCCGGCGCAAACATCGGCACCGCGAACCCGCCGTCCGCCGGCTTGAAGCACACCTTCACCCGATCGCCGATGCGCAGCGCATCGAGATCGGCATCGACGATGTTGGTGAGCATCGTCACCCCTTCGTCGAGCGTGACGTAGGCGATCGCATAGGGGATCGGGCCGGCGCGGCGCGTCACGCTGACGCTGTAGATCGTGCCGAGGCCGCTGGCGTCTTCCCAGGCGGTGTCGCCCACGCAGTAGGGGCACAGCGCGCGCGGATACCAGTGGACCTTGGCGCAGGCGGTGCAGCGCTTGATGCGCAGCACGCCTTCGCGCGCGGCGTTCCAGTAGGCCTCGGTGGCGGCGTCGACGATCGGTGCGCCGAGGGCGCGGTCCTGGTAGGGGGTGCTCATCTTCAATTCCTTTCGAGGATCAGGGTGGCGCTGCCGTGGCGCGAGCCGAGCAGGCCGCCCGTGCCCTGCGCGAGCGCGAGGCCGCAGCCGGGGACCTGCACCTTCGGATGCGCCTCGCCGCGCAGCTGGCGCACGGCCTCGATCACCTTGGTGATGCCGCCGCGGTTGGCGGGATGGTTGTTGCACAGGCCGCCGCCGTCGGTGTTGAACGGCAGCTTGCCGACGCCCGAGATCAGGTTGCCGTCGGCCACGAAGCGGCCGCCTTCGCCCTTGCGGCAGAAGCCCAGGTCCTCGAGTTGCATCAGCACGGTGATGGTGAAGCTGTCGTAGATCGATGCGTACTGGATGTCGGCCGGCGTCACGCCGGCCTCGGCGAACGCGATCGGGCCCGAGACGGCGGCGCCCGAGTAGGTGAGGTCGAGCTGGCCATTGGCCTGGCCCTTCACGGTCTCGCCGGCGCCGAGCACGCTGACCGCGGGCCGTGCGAGCGAGCGCGCGATCTCGGGGCGCACCACCAGCAGCGCGCCGCCGCCGTCGCTCACGACGCAGCAGTCGAGCTTGTGCAGCGGGTCGGAGATCATCGGCGAGGCCAGCACCTCCTCCACGGTGACGGGATCGCGCAGCATCGCGTTCGGGTTGTGCTGCGCATGCGCGGCGGCAGCGACCTTGATCCAGGCGAGCTGCTCGCTGGTGGTGCCGAACTCGTGCATGTGGCGCGCCGCGGCCAGCGCGTACATGTTGACCGTGACGGGCGCATAGGGCATTTCCCAGGCCACGTCGGGCGTGGCCGCGGTCACGTTGCGCGGGCCGGTGCCCACGCCGCTGGCCTCGCTGCGCGGGCGTCCCGCGAGCGTGATCAGCGCCACGTTGCACTTGCCCGCGGCGATGGCCTGTGCGGCATGCGAGACCTGCACCAGGTAGGCGGAGCCGCCGGTGTCGGTGCTGTCGACATGGCGCACCTTGAGGCCGAGGTAGTCGACCATGCTCAGCGGGCCCATGCCCGGCGCGTCGCCCGCGCAGAAATAGCCGTCGACGTCCTGCAGCGACAGGCCGGCGTCGGCCAGCGCGCCGCGCGCGCATTCGGCATGCAGCTGCGGCACCGTCTTGTCGGGCGCCTTGCGCGTGGGGTGTTCGAAAGCGCCCGCGATGCAGGCCTGTCGCTTGATGCTCATTCCAATGGCTCCGTGTGATCGCCCGTTGCGGGCTCGGGGTGCGTCGCGCCGGCCGGATCATCGCCGTCCCGCCTTGACGCTGTGTCGCGAGGCTGATTATCATTGGTTCAACCAAAATAAATCAACAGGCAAATCGGCGGCGCTGTCTCTCGCGCGATGCCGCGGCCCGGCGAAGACCAAGGACGACAGCCATGACCCCGCACGATTCGAAGCATTGGCCGCGCACCCTGCCGCGCGACATCGACGTTCCGCCCACCAACCTGTGCGCGAACCTGCTGGTGTCGGCCATGCGTTCTCCGCAGCGCGCGGTGGTGATCGACGATTTCGGCAGCCTGTCGTACGCGGCGCTGGTGGAGCAGGTGGAGCGCATCGCTGCCTTCCTGCAGCACGAACTGGCGGTGCGCCTGGGCGACCGCGTGCTGCTCTACCTGCCCAACGGCCGCGGCTGGATCGCGGCCTACTTCGCGATCCTGCGCATCAACGCGGTCGTGGTGCCCGTCAACCCGATGAACAAGCGCGACGAGCTGCCGCACTACCTCGAGGACAGCGAGGCGGTGGTGGCCTTCTGCGGCGCCGACAACGTGGCGGAGCTGCTGGCGGTCCCGGGCGCACACCGGCTGCGCCGCGTGGTGATCGTCGGCAGCCCGGGGCCGGTGGAGGACCTGGTGGAAGCCGCCGAGCCTTCGGATGCGGCATCCGGCGCATCGCGCACCATCGGCCTGCGCCGCGTGCTCGCGGCCGCCGCCGCGCCGCTCGAGCACCTGCCCGACGCGCTCGCGCTGATCCTCTACAGCTCGGGCTCCACCGGCGTGCCCAAGGGCTGCATGCACACGCACCGCACGCTCAATGCCAGCACGGTGGCGGTCGCGCACTGGATGGGCATGGTCCCGCATTCGGTGCAGCTGGTGGCGCTGCCGTACTTCCACATCACCGGCATGCAGAACCTGCTGAACGCGCCGATCTACGGCGGCGGCACGCTGGTGCTGATGAAGCGCTGGGACCGCGACCAGGCCGCGGCGCTGATCGTGCGGCACCGGGTCAGCCACTGGACGGCGATGCCGACCATGGTGATCGACTTCCTCGCGAGCCCGCGGCTGGCCGAATACGACCTGAGTTCGGTGCGCCGCATCGGCGGCGGCGGCGCGGGCATGCCCGAGGCCGTGTGCGAGCGCCTGAAGCAGTTGACCGGCCTCGATTTCCTCGAGGGCTACGGCCTGTCGGAAACGGCGCATGTCTCGGGCAACCCGCCGCAGGCGTTCAAGCGTCAGTGCCTGGGCATGCCGCTGTTCGGCACCGACCTGCGCATCGTCGACCCCGAGACCCTGCGCGAGCTGCCGCCCGGCGAGGTGGGCGAGATCGTGATGTCGGGCCCCCAGGTCTTCACGGGCTACTGGCGCAACGAGCAGGCCACGCGCGCGGCGCTGCTGGAGATCGACGGGCGGCGCTTCGTGCGCAGCGGCGACCTCGGGCGGCGCGACGAGGACGGCTACTTCTTCATCGTCGACCGGCTCAAGCGCATGGTCAATGCCTCGGGCTACAAGGTCTGGCCGGCCGAGGTCGAGGCGATGCTGCACGAGCATCCGGCCATCGCCGAGGCCTGCGTGATCGCCGCGCACGATCCCTACCGCGGCGAGACCGTGAAGGCGGTGGTGGTGCTGCGCGAGGCACATGCGGGCCACGTGCGCGAAGCCGACGTCATCGAATGGGCGAAGCAGAAGATGGCCGCCTACAAGTACCCGCGGCTGGTCGAGTTCGTGCGCGAGCTGCCCAAGTCGCCGACCGGAAAGATCGCCTGGCGCCAGCTGCAGGACGCCGAGCGCGCGAAGGCCGCGATGGCGTCCGCCTGAGCGATCTGCAGCGCCGCATACCCCCAGTTCAACCTCTATCCATCATCCAACGGAGACCTATGCAGAACCTCGTCAATCTCGAAGGCCGCACCATCGTCGTGACCGGCGCCGGGCAGGGCATCGGCAAGGCGATCGCGACGCTTGCCGTGGAGCTCGGCGGCAACGTCGTCGCGCTCGACCTCAACCCCGACACGCTGGGCACGGCGATGTCCGCGCTGCCCGCCAACCGCGTGCAGCAGGTCGTGGGCAGCGTGACCGACGCGGACCTCGCCGCGCGCGCCGTCGCCGAGGCCGTGGAGCGCTTCGGCGGCGTGCACGGCCTGGTGAACAACGCCGGCATCACGCGCCCGGCCATGATCGAGAAGATGACGCCGCAGCAATGGCAGGAGGTGATCGACGTGCACCTCACCGGCACCTTCTACTGGCTGCAGGCCGTGGGCCGCCACATGGTGGCACGCGCGAAGGCGGGCGACACCAGCGGCGGCGCCATCGTCAACATCTCATCCGACGCCGGCCGCAAGGGCTCGATCGGCCAGGTGAACTACGCGGCTGCCAAGGCCGGCATGCTGGGCGTCACGATGACGGCGGCGCGCGAATGGGGCCGCTACAACATCCGCACCAACTCGATCTGCTTCGGCGTGGTCGAGACCCCGATGACCGAGGTGGTGCGCGGCGAGAAATTCCGCGACGGCATGCTCGCGCAGATTCCGCTGGGCCGCTGGTCCACGCCCGAGGAGGTGGTGAAGACGGTGTGCTTCCTGATGTCGGACGCGGCCTCCTACATCACCGGCCAGCACCTGGGGGTCAACGGCGGCTTCCACATCAGCCTGTAGGTACGGGGCGAACCATGTACATGCCGCCCCACAGCAAGCTGCGGCTCGATCCGCGGGACGAATACAACCACGTGCCCGAGGCCGTGTCCAACTACAACGAGAGCGCGTACTTCAACGCCTTCGACAGCGCGCGCGGCATCGGTGCCTGGATGCGTCTGGGCAACCGGCCGCACGAGGGACATGCCGAGCTCAGCTGCTGCGTCTACCTGCCCGACGGCCGCGTGGGCTTCATGCACCAGCGCCCGAAGATCGAGCACAACGAGGCCCTGGACGCGGGCGGCATGCGCTTCGAGGTGATCGAACCCTTCAGGCACCTGCGCGTGCGCTACGAGGGCGAGCTGCTGCTGATGGACGACCCGCATGCGATGGCCGACCCGAGTAGCGCCTTCAAGCGCTATCCGAAGCGTCCCACCTCGATCGCGCTCGACTTCCGCGGCGTCTCGCCGATGCACGGCGGCGAGATCGTCGCGCTCGACGGCAGCCCGATCGTGCTGGACCCCGAGCATGCGGTGTACCGCGGCCACATCGAGCAGAACATGGCGGTGGCCGGTCATATCGCGGTGGATGGCCTGCGCTTCGACATCGCGGGACACGGCTACCGCGACAAGTCCTGGGGCCCGCGACACTGGCACAGCTTCTACTGGTACAAGTGGCTGCCCGTGACCTTCGGCGACGACTTCGGCGTGCTGCTGTCGATCAAGGGCCGCAAGGGACAGCCGAACCACGTGAGCGGCAACGTGCTGCGCGACGGCCGCTACGAACCGGTGATCGACGGTCGCATCGAGACCGACTACGACGCGAAGCACTATCCGCGCGCCTTCACCGCGCAGGTCCGCACGGCCGAGCGCAGCTACACCCTGACCGGGAAGGTCGGCGCGCTGGTGCCGCTGCGGCATCGCCGCGTGGCGGGCGGTGCCGGCGACTACACGCGCATCACCGAGGGCATCACCGAGTACCGCTGCGAAGGGCGTAGCGCACTGGGCATGTCGGAGTACTGCGACCTGATGGTGGATGGCGTGCCGATCTCGGTGCGCGAGGAGGCGGCGCGATGAAGACCCTCGACTACCGGCTCGACGATGGCGTGGCGACGCTCACGCTCCATCGCCCCGAGGCGAAGAACGCGCTCGATCCGACGATGGCCGACGAACTCGGCGAATGCCTCGCCGCGATCCGCGCCGACGAATCGGTGCGGGTGCTGGTGCTCTCCGGCGCCGGCGGCGCGTTCTGCGCGGGTGGCGACGTCAAGGCCATGGGGCAGGGCGGGCCGCGCACGCCCGAGCAGCGGCGCGCGGGCATGGCACGCTACACGCGCATCTGCACCGAACTCATGGCGCTCGACCGCCCGGTGATCGCCGCCGTCGACGGCGTGGCCTACGGCGCGGGTTTCAGCCTGGCGCTGATGTGCGACATCGTGCTGCTCTCGGAACGCGCGCGCCTGTGCATGGTTTTCCAGCGCATCGGCCTCGTGCCCGACATGGGGGCCTTCTACACGCTGCCGCGCGTGGTGGGCCTGCAGCGCGCGAAGGAGCTGATCTTCTCGGCGCGCGAGATCGATGCCGCCGAGGCGCTTCGGCTGGGCCTGGCGATGGAGGTCGTGCCCGCCGAGGCGCTGGCCGCGCGCGCGCAGGCGATCGCGCGCAGCTTCGCGGGCGCTTCGCCGGTGGCGATGAGCATCGCCAAGCGCGCCCTGCAGGCCTCGCTCGGCAGCGACCTCCAGACGCTGCTCGAGATCGAGTCGTCCGGCCAGGCGCTGGCCTCGAACAGCGACTACGCGAAGGAGGCGGTGCGGCGCTTCGCGGCGCGCGAGCCCGCGCAGTTCCGCTGGCCGCCCGGCGCTGCGTGAAGCGCGGCGACTCCGACAGATCCACGACACGACAAGGCAAGCGACGATGCTCGACTATCGGAAGGTCCGCGACTGGCAATCCGGCGAGGTGCGCCACGACTACGCACCGAGGGACACCATGCTCTATGCGCTCGGCCTCGGCCTGGGCGCCGACCCGCTCGATGAGCGGCAACTGCGCTTCGTCTACGAGAAGGAGCTCGCGGCGCTGCCGACCATGGCCGCGGTGCTCGCTTCGCCGGGCTTCTGGATGCGCGAGCGGCGCGAGATCGGCATCGACTTCATGAAGCTGGTACACGGCGAACAGGCGCTGCGCCTGCATGCGCCGCTGCCGCCGTCGGGCACGGTGCTTGGGCGCACGCGCGTCACGCGCGTGGTCGACAAGGGCGAGGGCAAGGGCGCGGTGCTGCATGTGGAGAAGGAACTGGCCGATGCCGAGGGCCGGGCGCTCGCCACCGTCGAGAGCGTGTATTTCCTGCGCGGCGACGGCGGCTTCTCCCGGACGGACGGGCGCAGCGACGAAGCCGCCGCGCCGGCGCCGGCCACGCCCGAGGGCGCGCCCGAGCATGTGCTGGACCTGCCCACGCGGCCCGACCAGGCGCTGCTCTACCGGCTCTCGGGCGACCTCAACCCTTTGCATGCCGAGCCGGCCTTCGCGGCCAAGGTGGGCTTCGCGAAGCCGATCCTGCATGGCCTCGCGACCTGGGGCATCGCGGGCCGGGGCCTGCTCGAGGCGCATGCCGGCCTCGATCCGGCACGGTTGGTGGCGATGCGCGCGCGTCTGTCGGCACCGGTCTATCCGGGCGAGACGATCCGCCTCGAGAGCTGGCGCAACGGCAACGAGGTGGCGTTTCGCGCACGCGCAATCGAGCGCGACGTGCTGGTGCTGACGCACGGCCGCGCCGAGCTGCGATGAAGGCCTGGCGCGTCGAGGCGATCGGCGATCCGGCCGGCCTGCGCCTCGCCGACGCGCCCACGCCGACACCGGCCGCCGACGAGTACCTCGTGAAGGTCGAGGCGGCGGGCCTCAACTTCCTCGACACCTTGCTGGTCGAGGGCCGCTACCAGGTACGGCCCGCGCTGCCGTTCACGCCCGGCATGGAGGTGGTCGGCACCGTGGTCGGCGGGGCCGATGCGGGCCTGCGCGTGGCGGCCGCGACGCCGTCCGGGCGCTTCGGCGGCTTCGCGGAGTACGCGCTGGTGCCGCGCGCCGAGGCGGTGGTGCTCGAGGCCGACGTGCCGCCCGGCGTGGCGCTCGCGCTGCGTGGCAACTATCCCACCGCGCTGTATGCGCTGCGCCATGCGGGCCGCCTGGCCGCCGGCGAGACCCTGCTGGTGCACGCGGGCGCGGGCGGCGTGGGCAGCGCGGCCGTGCAATTGGGCAAGGCCATGGGCGCGCGCGTGATCGCCACGGCGGGCAGCGACTCCAAGCGCGAGCTCTGCCGCGCGCTGGGCGCGGACGCGGTGGTCGACTATGGCGATGCCGGCTGGGTCGAAGCGGTGCGCGCGCTCGCGCCGCGCGGCGTGGACCTCGTCTTCGATCCGGTGGGCGGCGAGGTCGGTGCGCAAAGCGCGCGCTGCCTCGGCTTCGGCGCGCGGCTGCTGGTGGTCGGCTTCGCGGGTGGCGCGCTCACGCAGCTGCCGGCCAATCGGCTGCTGCTCGCCAATGCCTCGGCCATCGGCGTGCTGTGGGGCGAGGTGCGCAAGCGCGACCCGGCCCTGGCGAGCCGGCTGGCGCGGGAGATCCGCGACTGGTGGCGCGAAGGGCGCCTGCGTCCGCTCGAGGCCACGGCCTTCGACTTCGCGCGGCTGCCCGAGGCGCTGGCTGCCCTGGCGCGGCGGCGCATCTGCGGCAAGGCCATCCTCACGATGTCCCTGATGTCACCGACGGAACGTGCAGGACCGAATTCGCTTGCGTAGAATCAATGG
Organism: Variovorax sp. PDC80; assembly: GCF_900115375.1. NCBI lineage: Bacteria > Pseudomonadati > Pseudomonadota > Betaproteobacteria > Burkholderiales > Comamonadaceae > Variovorax > Variovorax sp. PDC80. Next base: position 44,085 of record NZ_FOWG01000010.1, read on the forward strand.
TTCTACCAAAGGAGACATGATGGACTTCAACCTGCCCGCCGATGCCGAGGAGATGCGCGTCGCCACGCGAGACGCCGTCGACGCGCTGCTCAAACTCGAACCGCGCTACCACGAGACCGGGGAGGTGCCCGAGCAGGTCGAGAGCACCCTGCGCGAGATGGGCTTCTACGGCATGGCGATCCCCGAGGCCTACGGCGGCATGCCGGTGGACCACCTTACGAGCGTGGCGGTGCAGCTCGAGCTCGCGCGGCTGCCGCCGCAGTTCTGGCCCTTCGTGCGCTCGGCGATCGGGCCCGGCGTGCACATCATCGTGGACCACGGCAGCGAGGCCCTCAAGAAGAAGTGGCTGCCCGAGATCGCCTCGGGCCGCTCGCGCAACTGCATCGCGATCACCGAGCCGCATGCGGGCTCCGACGCGGCGCGCATGCTGAGCTCCGCGAAGCGCGAGGGCGACCACTACGTGCTCAACGGCACGAAGACCTTCATCTCGAACGCCAACCACGCGCACTCGATCACCGTGCTGGCCTCGACCGACCGCGCCGCCGGCAAGCACGGCATCTCGGCCTTCCTGCTCGACACCACCACACCGGGCTTCGAGGTCGCGCGCACCATGCCGACCATGGGCTGGATGGACGACAGCCTCTGCGAGATCACCTTCACCGACTGCCGCATCCCGGTGGAGAACCTGCTGGGCGAGGAGGGCCGCGGCCTCTCGTACGCGATGTCGGGGCTCAACGAGGGCCGCCTCAACGTGGGCTGCCAGGCGCTCGGCCCGGCGCAGATCGCGCTCGACGAGACCATCGAGCATGCCCGCACGCGCGTCACCTTCGGGCAGGCGCTGGCCGAGCACCAGGCGATCCAGCACATGATCGCCGACATGGCGATGGACCTGCATGCCGCGCGCATGGTGCTGTTCGAGGCCGTGTGGCGCGCCACGCGTGGCGAGGACGCGCGCATGAAGGCCTCGATGGTGAAGGTGATCTGCACCGAGGCGGCCTGCCGCATCGCCGACAAGGCGCTGCAGATCTTCGGCGGCTCGGGCTACTGCCGCGGCACCATCGTCGAGCGCGTGTACCGCGACCTGCGGGTGCTGCGCATCTACGAGGGCGCCTCGGAGATCCACCGCAACATGATCGCGCGCCAGTTGCTGGCCTGAGCCAGGGCCGGGGCGGGCGCTAGGCCCGCGCCCGGCCTCACCGCATGAGTTCGCGCGCGATCACCACGCGCTGGATCTGGTTGGTGCCCTCGAAGATCTGGTTGAGCTTGGCGTCGCGCATCATCTTCTCCACCGGGTAGTCCTTCACGTAGCCGTAGCCGCCGAAGACCTGCACCGCATCGGTCGTGACCTTCATCGCGACGTCGCTCGCGAAGCACTTGGCCATGCTCGCGAACTTGGGCAGCGCGGCCCGGTCGCCGGTGTCGGCCAGGCGCGCGGTCTCGTAGACCAGGCAGCGCGCGGCCTCGATCTGCATCGCCATGTCGGCCAGCATGAACTGGATGCCCTGGAACTCGATGATGGCGCGCTTGAACTGGCGCCGCTGCTTGGCGTAGGCCAGCGCCGCGTCGAGCGCGCCCTGCGCCAGTCCGACCGAGGCCGCGGCGATGGCGGGGCGGTTGAGGTCGAGCGCGCGCATCGCCGAGCGGAAGCCCTTGCCTTCCTCGCCGAGGCGGTTCTCGGCCGGCACGCGCACGTTGTCGAGGTAGATCGGCACGTTGATCGTGCCCTTCATGCCCATCTTGCGCTCGTTGCGCCCGAAGCTCAGGCCTTGGCTGTTCTTCGCGTCGACGATGAAGGGGCTGATGTCGTCGGCGCCACCGCCTTCGCCGGTCTTGGCGAAGACCAGGATGTAGTCGGCGCGGCTGCCGAAGGTGCACCACTGCTTCTGGCCGTTGAGCACGTAGCTGTCGCCGTCCGCCACCGCGCGCGTGCGCATGCCGCCCACGTCGCTGCCGCAGTCGGGTTCCGACAGCGCGATCGCCGTCACCGTGCGGCCCTCGGCCAGCAGCGGCAGGAAGCGCTGCTTCTGTTCCTCGGTGCCGAAGTGCATCAGCGGCAGCGCGAACATGGTGTTCATGCCGGCCATCAGCGCGCACGATTCCGACACGCGCGAGATCTCCTCGCGCGCGATGCACACCATCGTGAGGTTGGCGCCGGGGCCGCCGTAGGCCTCGGGCACCCACAGCTGCAGCAGTCCCATGTCGCCGTAGATCGGGATCAGCTCCTCGGGAAAGCGGTCGTTCTCGTCGATCTCGGCGGCGATGGGCGCCACGTGGCGCTCGACCATGCGGCGCACGCTGTCGCGAAAGGCGATCTGTTCTTCGGTGAAGTTCATGGGGGGAGGTCCTTGGTGATCCAGCGGGGGTTGTTGATGGCCAGCGCCTCGGCCAGCGCGGCGCGCAGGTGCGCCGCGACGCCGGGCGCGTCGGGGTCGAGCCGGCCGTCGCGCAGTGCATCGGCCAGCACCAGGGACGGGGAGGTGGGAGGGGGCGCGTCCTGCAGCAGCGCGAGCAGGCGCTCGCGCGCCGCCGCGTCGTGCGCGGCGCCGAGCCGCAGCTCGCGCTCGACGATGCGCAGCACATTGATCGCGATGCGGGTCTGGAAGCGGTGGTAGCCCTCGAGCGAGGGCATCAGCTCGTCCTCGAGATAGCGCGCGGTCGCCGCGAGCAGGGTGGGGGCGGGCGGGACGCTGTCGGACATGGCCGCGGTTCCTTTGTTCAGTGCTCGACGAGCTGGAAGAAGTCCCACAGCGGCTCTTCCATGCGCCGGCCCACGGCGCACAGCTCGAGGCTCGCGGGCGTGCCGTCGTCGCGCGTGGCGAGACCGCGGCGCACGCAGCCGATGGCCCACTTGAGGTTGGAGAAGGCCTCCCAGAAGCGCACGCGCGCGGGATCGACCGGCGCGCCGCCGGCGCTTTCATACGCTGCGTAGAGCGTCTCGCGCGCGCCGAAGCCGCCGACCTCGGGCGCGGCGCCGAAGCGCCAGGTCCGCATGCACAGCACGCCGAGGTCCTGCATCGGATCGCCGCGGCGCGCGATCTCCCAGTCGAGCACGCAGCGGATGCCTTCGGGTCCGACGATCAGGTTGCCGGTGCGGAAGTCCGCGTGCACCAGCGCGTCGGTATCGTCCGCGGGCAGATGGCGGCGTACCCATTGCAGCGCGAAGTCGAGCGCGGGATGACGGAAGCCCGTGGCGTCGAGCAGGCCCGCATATACCGCGAGTTCCTGCACAGGTGATAGCCGCTGCAGGAAATCCAGCCCGGTGGTGGGCATGCGATGGATCGTCGCGAGGATCCGTCCGGCCTGCTCCGCCATCGCGGCGCGTGCGCCGGCATGCGCGGAGTCCGAGACCAGCTTGCGACCCAGCGTCTCGCCTTCCACATGCTCGGTGATGTAGCCGCGGCCGAGGCCGTCGTGCAGGTCGAGGATGGCGCGCACCCTGGGCGCCGGCACGCCGTGGTTTCGCGCGGCGATCATCAGCCGCGCATCGTCGGCGGCATCGAGCTTGGGTGCCGACGATTCCCTTCTTTCGGATGTGGCCGCGGGCGCCTGCTGCAGGATCAGCGCGACAGGGCCGTCGGCGGTCGCGAGCTCGAAGGACCAGGTGGTCTTGGTCGCGCCGCCCGTGAGGCGGCGCAGCGCCTCGACGCGGCCGTGCAGTCCCGCATGACGGCCCAGCGCTGCGGCGAGCCGTTGCGCCATCGCTTCCGTGGCAGGTTCCATCTCAGATCCTGCGGCCGGCGCCTTGCCAGAACGGGTCGCGCAGGCGGCGCTTGAAGATCTTGCCGCTGTCCTCGCGCGGCAGCGCCACGTGGAAGTCGATGCGGCGCGGGACCTTGTACCGGGCCAGCCGCTCGGCGAGGAAGGCGCGGATCGCTTCCGCGTCGGGCGCGGCGCCGGGCATGCATTCGATGGCCACGGCCAGCGACTCGCCCATCTCGTCGTCGGGGATGCCGAACACCGCGCAGTCGCGCACCGTGGGGCATTGCAGCAGCACGGCCTCGATCTCGGCCGGATAGATGTTCACGCCGGCCGAGATCACCATGTCGGCGCGGCGATCGCACAGGTACAGGTGGTCGTCCTTGACGTAGCCCACGTCGCCGCAACTGATCAGGCCGTCGCGCTCGACCTCGCGGCGCTTCTCGGGATGGTTGTGGTACGTGAAGTCGGCATAGGCCGGCACGCGCACGAAGATCTCGCCGATCTCTCCCGGTGCGACCGGGTGGCCGTCTTCTCCGTACAACGCCATGCGCGCGCCGGGCGTCAGCCGGCCCACGCTGCCCGGAAACTCCAGCCAGTCCTGCGGCGTGCTCAGCGTGGCGGTGCCGACCTCGGTGCCGCCATAGGTCTCGTACACCACCGGTCCCCACCAGTCCATGAGCGCGCGCTTGGTCTCGGGCGCACAGGGCGCGCCGGTGTGGGTGACCCAGCGCAGCGAGCCCAGGTCGTAGCGGCGGCGCACCGCCTCGGGCAGCTTGAGCATGCGCACGAACATCGTGGGCACCGCCACCATGTGGCTGATGCGGTGGCGCTCGATCGCTGCGAGCACGGCCTCGGGATCGAACTTGGTCTGCATCGCCAGCACCTCGCAGGCGGGCAGCGCCTGGCGCGCGTAGGCATTGGGCGAGGCGTGGTACAGCGGCCCCGCGATCAGCGCGCGCACGCCGGGCTGCAGGCCGTACACGCTGCGCAGCAGCTCGACATAGGCGCGCGCCTGCTCGGGCGTGGCGGCCTCGCGTCGCACGCCCTTGGCGCGGCCGGTGGTGCCCGAGGTGTAGATCATGGTGGCGCGGCTGCGCATCGGCGGGCCGTCCCAGGGCGCGAAGCCCTCGAGCCAGGCGTTCCATTCGAGCGCATCGGTCGGTGGCGCGGCGTCTTCCTCGGTCAGCGAGAAGGCGCGCATTGCCTCGGGTGGCGTCGGTACTGTCACGACGATGATGTCCGCGGGGATGCGGTCGCGCACCGGTGCGAGCAGGTCGGCGTGGCCCACGAGCACGCGCGGGCGCGCGTCCTCGACGATGTAGAGCACTTCCTCGGGCTTGCCGTGCCAGTTGATGGGCACGGCGTAGGCGCCGAGCGCGGCCGCGGCCTGCTGCGCCTCGAGGAAGGCGAAGTCGTTGCGCAGCAGCAGCGCCACCGCGTCGCCTTCGCGCACGCCGAGCGCATCGAGGCCGCGAGCGGCCTGCAGCGCGCGGCGGGTCAGCAGGTCGCGTTCCATGGCGCGCCCGTCGAGGATCACCTGGCTCATGTCGTCGTGTCTCCGGTGGGGGCGAACGGCGGCTCCGTCCACCAGGGGTAGGGCGCGGGCATGCCGGTGCTGACGGCATCCGGAAAGCGCGCGGGCCGTTTCTCGCGGAACGAGGCCACGCCCTCGGCCGCATCGGCCGAAGCGCCACGCGAGCGCAGCGCGGCGCTTTCGAGGCGATGGGCTTCCATCGGATGCGCCGCGCCGAGCATGCGCCACATCAGCTGCCGCGTGAGCGCCACCGACACCGGTGCCGCATGCGTGGCGATCTCCGCGGCCAGCGATTGCGCGCGCGCCAGCAGCTCGCCGGGCTCGCACAGCTCGCTCACGAGCCCGCCCGCGCGGGCTTCCTCGGCATCGAAGACATGGCCACCCATGCTCCACTCCAGCGCTTTCGAGATGCCGGCCACGCGCGGCAGGAACCAGCTCGCGCAGGCATCGGGCACGATGCCGCGGCGCGCGAAGACGAAGCCGAAGCGCGCGTCGCGCGAGGCGATGCGGATGTCCATCGGCAGCAGCATCGAGGCGCCGATGCCGACCGCCGCGCCGTTCACGGCGGCGATCAGCGGCTTGGTGCTCGCGAACAGGCGCAGCGCGAGCACGCCGCCGCCGTCGCGGCCCGGTTCCTCGCCGGATTCGGCGTCGCGCGCGGCCGCGGCCGGGTCGAAGGCCTGCGCGCCTTCCGACAGGTCGAAGCCGGCGCAGAAGGCGCGGCCCGCGCCGGTGATCACGATGGCGCGCACCGCGTCCTGCGCATCCGCGAGGTCGAGCGCCCGGCACAGCTCGCGGCGCATCGTGCGCGTCATCGCGTTCATGCGCTCGGGGCGGTGCAGCGTCAGCGTGAGCACCGGGCCCGACAGGTCCCAGCGCAAGGTCTCGAAAGTGGGACCGCTCATGCCATCGCCGCCAGCCGCGCCGATTGGGCATCGACGTCGCCGAAGAGCTGATCGAGCAGCGCGAGGCGGCGCAGGCAGTGGCCCACCGCGTATTCCTCGGTCATGCCGATACCGCCATGCAGCTGGATCGCCGCGTGGCACAGGCCGCGGCCGTGGCGGCCGATCATGAGCTTGGCGCGCGCGAGGTCGGCGCGCGCGCCGGGTGCATCGAGGTCGTCGGCGGCGACCGCCGCCACCAGCGCCATGCTGCGGCACATCTCGAGGCTCACGAGCATTTCCGCCGCGCGGTGGCGCAATGCCTGGTTCTCGCCGATCAGGCGGCCGAACTGGCGGCGCGTCTTCAGGTAGTCGACGGCAAGCCGGTAGGCCGACTCCATGAGGCCGACGGCATCGGCGCAGACCGCGGCGGTGCCGGCTGCCAGGGTTCCCTCGAGCGCGCGCTGCGCGGTGGCGGCATCGTGCAGATCGTGAAGGGGAAGTGCCGCGGCGGATTCGAAGCGCAGTTCGCCGGCCGGCGTGTCGTCGACCAGGCGATGGGCGCGGCAATGCACGCCTGGGCCCTCGGCATCGACCAGGAACAGGGCGAGGCCCTGCGCATCGTCGGGCGCGCCGGCCACGCGCGCGCTCACCACGACATGGTGAGCGGCCGTGGCATGCAGCACGTTGCATTTCGCGCCGTCGAGCCGCCAGCGCTCGCCATCGTGGCGCGCGACGGTCTCGATCCACAGCGGGGCCTGGTGCCCGGCCGCTTCGTCGTGGGCCCAGGCCAGGCGGACTTCGCCGCTGGCCACGCCGGGCAGCAACCGCGCCTGGAGGGCGTCGTCGCCCGCGAGCCGCAACGCGGTGGCGCCGAGTACGACCGAGGCAAGGAAGGGCTCGAGCGACAGCGCGCGGCCCAGCTCCTGCATCACCGGCAGCAGGTCGACGGCGCCGCCGCCGAAACCGCCATGGGCCTGCGGCAAGGGCAGGGCGGTCAGGCCCAGCTCGGCCAACTGCCGCCACACCGCTTCGCTCCAGCCCGCGGGCGTGGCCGCGATCGCGCGGCGCTGCTCGAAGCCATAGACATCGCCGAGCAGGCGCGAGAGGCTCGCCTGCAGCGCCTGCTGCTCTTCATTGAGTTCGAAGTTCATGCGGGCCTATCCCAGGATCGTCTTGGAAAGAATGTCCTTCTGGACCTCGCTCGTGCCGCCGTAGATGCTGGCGGCGCGGCTGTAGAAGTAGCGCATCGCCAGCGGTCCGGCCCAGTGCTCGGCGCCGGGCCCGTCGTGCGCGCGGCGCTCCATCGCCGCGGGACCGGCGATGCGCTGCAGCAGCTGCGCGATCTCCTGCTGCAACTCGGTGCCCTTGAGCTTGAGCACGGAGGCGAAGCCCGGGTTCTTCTGCGCCGTGTCGTTCGACAGCAGGAAGCGCCAGTTCGTGACCTCGAGCGCGCGGATCTCGGCGTCGAGCACGGCCATCTCGGCGCGCAGCCGCGGGCTGTCGAGCAGCGGCCGGCCGGCCTGCGTGAGGCGGCCGGCCAGTTCGCGCGCATAGTCCAGCCGTTCGCGGCACAGGCCCACGTTGGCGATGCCGGTGCGCTCGTTCATCAGCAGGTACTTGGCGCAGTCCCAGCCGCGGCCTTCCTCGCCCACGAGGTTGTCGACCGGCACGCGCACCGCGTCGAAGAAGACCTCGTTGAGATGGTGCTGGCCGTCGATCGAGGTGATCGGGCGGATCGTGATGCCGGGGCTGCGCAGGTCGATCAGCAGGAAGGAGATGCCGTGCTGCTTGCTGCCCGTGCCGTCGGTGCGCACCAGCGCGAACACCCAGTCGGCCAGGTGCGCGGTGGTGGTCCAGATCTTCTGGCCGTCGACGACGTAGTGCTCGCCCTCCCGCCTGGCCGAGGTGCGCAGCGAGGCCAGGTCGGAGCCCGAGCCCGGCTCGGAGAAGCCCTGGCAGAACCAGAGGTCGAGGTTTGCGAGCTTCGGCATGAAGAAGCGCTTCTGCGCCTCGGTGCCGAACTTCAGCAGCACCGGCCCGAGCATGCCCACGTTGAACACCTGCGGCAGCGGCGCGGGCGCGCGGAACAGCTCGTCGAGCAGGATCAGCCGCTCGGCCTGGCCGAGCTCGGCACCGCCGTACTCACGCGGCCAGTGCGGCGCCGCCCAGCCGTTCTCGTTGAGGATGCGCTGCCAGGTGACGGTGTCCTGCTTGCGCGGCGGATGGCCCAGGCGCAGGCGTTCGCGGATGTCGGCGGGAAGCCGGTCCTTGATGAATCGACGGACCTCGTTGCGGAAAGTGGCTTGATCGGGGGGCGTGTCTAGATCCATCGGGCGAAGCGCTGGTGGCTGAGAGTGGGCTCGGGCCATCATATGCCGGACTTATGATTGGATCAACCATTGCTTTGTGGGCGTTCCTATATCCTAGTCGATGCGAGTGACCGACGCCGCTTCCGTGGAAAGGAGCGAAGCTCGATAATCGAGGGTTTGCCCTGTCGGGGCGGCCTCACACGTGAAGTCCCACTGCAGCGGTCATCCGACCGACCACCGCCCCGATCAACGACAGAGAGAGATTGAATGGAATTGGTTTTGGAAGCGATGCTCAAGTTGGGCGACATGCGCTCGAACTTCGTGCAGTCCATCCGCGCACTGCGCATCGGCGACCTGCAGGAAGCCGCGCAGCGCGAGCGAAACGTCTTCTGGCGCACGTCGCTGCGCGACATGGCCACCAAGGCCGACGCCGTGGCGAAGATCGTCGAGGACTTCGGCCTGGGCGCGCAGAAGGGCCTGACCGAGCTGGGCGCCAGCATCGTGCGCTCGGTCCCGCGCTCGGCGGACACGGGCTTCGTCGTGGTCCTCGAGCATCTGTCCACCCGGGCCCAGTACGCCCTGTGCCAGGAGATCCTCGACATGTTCCGCGACGTCGCGGAGGAAATGGGCGACAAGAACGTCGCGTTCCGCTGCTTCTTCTCCGCCGACTAGCGGATCGGCGTCCATGAGCAACCCTTCGCCGACCGTCGCCGTGCATGGCAACTCCTTCCATGCGGACGACGTCTTCGCCGCGGCCGTGCTGATGGCGCTGCACCCCGGTGCAACGCTGATCCGCACGCGTGACACGAGGCTCGTTGCCGCGGCGGACTTCGCCGTCGACGTGGGCGGGGAATGGGATCCCGCGCGCGGCCGCTTCGACCATCACCAGAAGGGCTTCGCCGAGCACCGGTCCAGCGGCGTCGTCTACGCGAGCTCCGGCCTGGTGTGGCTGGCCCATGGCCTGGACCTGATCCGCCAGCGCCTGCCGGGCATCGACGAGCAGATCGCGCTGCGCGTGCGCGACGCTATCGACGACGAGCTCGTGCAGCACCTGGACATGGCCGACACCGGCGCGCTCAATGCCGCGCCCGGGTACTTCGGCATCTCCGCGATGGTCAGTGCCTTCAACACGTCGCGCAGTGAGGAGGGCGCCGCCGGCGCACCGCCGGCGATCGCCGCGCTCGAGCTGGCGCAGTTCAAGACCGTGATGGGCTTCATGGGCCTTTTCATCGACCGCCTCATGGTGCGCTTCTCGGACAAGTTCGCCGGCGAGTCGCTGGTCCGGCAGGGCGAGTTGCTGGCGGACGGGAAGATCCTGGTGCTGAAGACGTCGGGGCTGTCCTGGTCGGGTGTCGTCTGTGCCGAGATGCCCGATGTCCTGTTCGTGGTCTACCCCGAGACCCCGGGCGGCCAGCACCAGGTGCGCGTGGCGCCGATCGAGCCCCAGTCCTTCGTGGCGCGCCGCGATCTGCCGTCCGCCTGGGCCGGATTGCGCAACCAGGACTTGGCGGCCGTGACCGGCGTCGAGGACGCCGTTTTCTGCCACAACAACCTGTTCATTGCGGGCGCCGGGTCCCTGGCTGGCGCGATCGGGCTGGCGCAGGCGGCCGTGGCGCAGTTGCGGGATGAGGACGCGGCCCGTGCTCCGGCACCTTAGGCCGTGGCAACTACAGCACTTTATGCCTCGAATCTATAGTTGGCGGCTGCTAACTATAATTTCGAGGTCAAAGCTATAATCTGCTGTAATCGCCCGACCTGATCCAGGCGGCGGCCCTCGAGGAGACATCCATGGCGGACACGGTTTTTCACCGCACCCAGCTGGCCGAACGGATGGCCCAGGGCGTCATGGCCTCGGCCGTCGGATCGGCTGCCGCTTCGGGCCTGTTTCTCGCCGCGCCCCGGCGCACCGGCAAGTCCACCTTCGTGCGCGAGGATCTCCGCCCCGCGCTGCAGAACCGGGGCGCCACGGTCCTCTACGTCGATCTCTGGGCGAACAAGAAGGCGGATCCAGGCGCCGTCATCGTCGGCGCGGTGCGCGCCGAGCTTGCCCGCCACGAGGGCGTCGTGGCCCGGCTTGCCAGGACGGCCGGCATGGAGAAGGTCACCGTGGGCGGCGTGGCCTTCTCGCTCGATCGCGTCGGACTGGGCAAGGAGATCTCGCTGAGCGCGGCCCTGGCGGCGCTCTCCGACGAGACCGGGCAGCCGATCGTGCTGCTGATCGACGAGGCCCAGCACGCGATCGCCACGGAGGGCGGCTACGACGCCCTGTTCGCGCTGAAGGCCGCGCGGGACGAGCTCAACAGCAGCAAGCACCACGGCTTGCGCATCGTGGCCACGGGCTCCAACCGCGACAAGCTGGCGATGCTGCGCAACAGCAAGGACCAGGCCTTCTTCGGCGCTCCCCTGGTCGCATTCCCGCCCCTGGACGCCGACTACATCCAGTGGTTCTGCAAGGGTGTCGGCTTGGCGGGCCCGCTGGATCCGGATGCGGTCACGAAGCTCTTCGAGCGGGCAGGCCATCGGCCGGAGATCCTCGGTGCCGCCGCCGACAGCATCCGCTTCGACTTCAACATCGGGCCGGCCGATGCCGCGGCGGCTTTCGCCAAGGCCGTCGACGAGCAGATCGAGGAAGCCGACCTGCAGACCCTGCGGGTGATCCAGGCGCTCACCCCGCTGCAGTCCGCGGTTCTGCGGGTGCTGGCGCGCGAGGGCGAGAAGTACGCGCCCTTCGAGGCGGGGACCATGGAGCGCTACCGCGCGATGCTTTCGGCACTGGCGCCGGGCGAGACGATGGTGCCGGAGGTGTCCAACGTCCAGGCGGCGCTCGGCGCGCTGCAGGACAAGTCGCTGGTCTGGAAAGAGAAGCGGGGCGTCTACTCGCTCGAGGAGAGCATGACCGCCGAGCTGATGCGGCGGCACGGCCTGCTGGACGCCGCGGCCTAGGAGCCTGCGCGGCTCAGCCCTCGGCCGCCGGCTTCTCCAGCAGCCGGTTGAGCCGCTCCAGGTGCGCGCGCATTTCCTTCACCGCGCCTTCCGCATCGCGCGCGCGCATCAGCCGCAGCACGTTGCGGCGCACGCCGATCACGTCGCTGCGCGGCACCGGGCTGGCCTTCGCGAGCAGCGCGCGCGTGAGCTCCGACAGCGACTCCACCAGCATGACCATCACCTGGTTGTGCGTGGCCTGCGCGAGGATCCGGTAGAACTCGGTGATGTAGGCATTGCGCCGCGAGAAGTCGCCGCGCAGGGTGAGCTCCTCCGCGCGGTCGATGTCCTGCTCGATGGCCTGGAAGTCCTCCTCGGTCGCGCGCTCGCAGGCGAGGCGGATCGCCTGCTCGGTCAGGATGATGCGCATCTCGGTCACGCTGTGCGAGGGAATCTGGCCGAGCATCACCATGTCGCCGACCGCCTGGGTCACGGTGCTCGAGTCGCGCTTGCGGATGAACGCGCCGCCGCCCATGCCCTGCTGGCACTGCACGATGCCCGCGTTCTCCAGGCTGCGCATGGCCTCGCGCACGGCCGTGCGGCTCACGCCGAGCTGCTCGGCGAACTCGCGCTCGGGCGGCAGCCGGTCGCCGGGCTTGAGCGTGCCCAGCGCCACCTCGCGCCGGATCTGCTCGCACACCGCCTCGAAGGCGCGCTTGGCCTTGATCGGCTGGAAATTCGGTCCGGAACGGCCAGCCGTGCCGGCCTCGGCGTTCTCGATGTCGGTCTGTTCGGCAGTCATGCGGCGCCTCCTCTTTTTTGCAGTTCGGATAAAGGTTATACCTTATGTCCTTGTCTCGATAGAGGGGTGTTGCTGCAGGGATTTTTAAGCCGCACCATCCATATTCCCAAAAGGTCGGACCTTAGCACCTAACGCCAAAACGCTTCCGTCGGTATCGGGGTTTGCCTCATGTATAAGGTATGACCTTATTAGCTATCGTACCTTCCATGATGAAGGAGACACGATGAGTACCGCTGGACGTCACCTGGTGGGATGGGCCCTGTCCCTCGCCGCTGGCATGGCATGCGCCGCCTACCCGGACAAGCCGATCACGCTCGTCGTGCCCTATTCCCCGGGCGGCATGGGCAGCACCTTCGGCAATCTGATGAGCGAGGCGCTGAGCCCGGCGCTGGGGCAGCGCGTGGTGGTCGACTACCGGCCCGGAGCCAACGGCGGGCTCGGCGCGGCCCTGGTCGCCAAGGCGCCGGCCGACGGCTACACGCTGCTGATGGCGGTCAACAGCACGATGGCGATCAACCCGGCCATCTACCCCAAGCTGCAGTACGACCCGATCAAGGACTTCTCGCCGGTGGCCATGGTCTACACCTCGGCCAACGTGCTGATGGTCAATGCCAAGAGCCCGTATCGCAGCGTGGCCGACCTGGTGAGCTATGCCAAGGCCAATCCGGGCAAGCTCAACTACGGCTCCTCGGGCAACGGCGCGACGCCGCACCTGTCGGGCGAGATGTTCCGGCGCATGGCCGGCATCTCGATCAATCACGTGCCCTACAAGGGCATCGGGCCGGCCATCGTCGACCTGATCGGCGGGCAGATCGAGCTGGTGTTCAGCGACACCTCCGCGATGACGCAGGTGACGGGCGGCAACCTGCGCGCGCTGGCCGTCACCGGCCCGAGCCGCCTGGGCATGGCGCCGAACCTCCCGACGATGCAGGAGCAGGGCTTCCCGGGCTTCTCGATCCGCTCCTGGTACAGCATCGCCGCGCCGGCGGGCACGCCCAAGGCCGTGGTGGAGCGGCTCAACGCCGAGATCGCCAAGGTGGTCCGCTCGCCCGAGATGCGCCAGCGCATGAAGGACATCGGCGTCGACCCGGCCGAGGACACCTCGGTGCACTACCTCGACGCCACCACCCGCGCCGACCTGGCGATGTGGAAGAAGTTCGTGACCGAGGCGGACATCAAGCTCGACTGAGCCGCCGCCACGTTCCCTCCGAGACCTGAAAGGAAAAGCCAAGTGAAGATTGCCGTGTTCGATGACGACCGCGTGGGCCTCGTCGAGGAAGACCTGCTCTATGACGTGACCGCGGCCGTGCCCGATGCCGGGCCCGAGTTCCCGCGCGTCTACATGTCGCGGCTGATCGCGCAATGGGACCGGCGCAAGGCCGACATCGAGAAGGCACGCCGCGAGGCGCGGGCGCGCCCCCTGTCCGAGGTGACGCTGCGCGCGCCCAACCCCTTCCCGCTGCACGTGGTGGCGGCGCCGGTCAACTACCGCAAGCACATCGGCGAGATCGGCGCGCGCTCGGTCAGCGGCGGCGCCTCGGCGGTCGAGCGCGGCTTCTTCCTGAAGGCTTCCTCGTCGGTGATCGGCGCCGGCGAGGCGATCCGCCTGCCGCGCGGCTCGACGCGCCGCTTCGACCACGAATCCGAACTCGCCGTGGTGATCGGCAGGCAGGCACGCAACGTGCCGCGCGAGCAGGCCCTCTCGCACGTGTTCGGCTACTGCTGCCTGATCGACGTGACCCTGCGCATCGAGCCCGGCCGGTTCGAGGAGGAGCGCGTCGCGCGCAAGTCCTTCGACACCTTCACGCCCGTGGGCCCGTACATCGTGACGGCCGACGAGATCGGCGATCCCGGCGACCTCGCGAACCGCCTGTGGGTCAACGACGAGCTGCGCCAGGACTCGCGCACCAGCGCGCTGATCCTCGACGTGCCCGGACTCATCGAGTGGGCCTCCTCGGTCATGACGCTGCAGCCCGGCGACATCATCGCCACCGGCACGCCCGAGGGCGTGGGCCAGTTCTCGCCCGGCGACCGTGTTCGCATGGAGATCGAGCGCGTGGGCTCGATGACGCTGCCGGTCGTCGAGGACGAGGACTTCGCGCCGCGGCGCTTCTGAAGACAAGGATGGCGATGCGAACCCTGCGTCTTCTGGCCTGCGCGCTCGCGCTGCTCGGTGGCGGCGCCACCGTCGTGCACGCGCAGCAGGACTATCCGTCCCGGCCGGTGCGCATCATCGTGCCGTTCCCGGCGGGCGGCGGCGTCGACGTGCTGATCCGGTCGGTCGCGGCCGAACTGTCGAGGCGCTGGGGCCAGGCCGTGGTCATCGACAACCGCGGCGGCGCCGGCTCGCTGATCGGCGCGGAGGCGGTGGCGCGTTCGGCGCCCGACGGCTACACGCTGATGGCGACCATCAACCAGACGCTGACCTCGAACCGCTTCCTCTACAAGTCGCTGCCCTACGACCCCGACAAGGGCTTCGCGCCGGTCGCGCTGATGACCACCAGCGACCAGTTCCTGATCGCCAACCCCTCGGTGCCGGCGAAGGACCTGCGCGAACTCGTCGCGGCGGTGCGCGCCCAACCCGGCACGCTGGCCTACGGCTCGTTCGGCAACGGCAGCCAGCCGCACCTGGTCTACGAACTGCTCAAGGCCAAGGCCTCGCTCGACATCACCCATGTGCCCTACAAGGGCGTGGCGCCGGTCATGACCGGGCTCGTCGGTGGCGAGATCCAACTGGCCACGGGCAGCGCGAGCGTCGCCGGCGAACTGCTCAAGGCCGGAAAGATCAAGCCGCTGGCGGTGGCCGGCGCCAGGCGCTCCACGCTCTTCCCCGATGTGCCGACCACGGCCGAGCAGGGCTATCCGCAGCTGCGCGCCGCCGTCTGGTATGCGCTGGTCGCGCCGGCCGGCACGCCCGAGGCGGTGATCGAGCGCATCGCCGCCGACGTCAAGGCGATCCTCGGCGAGCCGGAGTTCGCACGCAAGAACGCCACCGCGCGCGGCCTCGAGGTCAACGCCGGCGGGCCGGCCGAACTGCGCCAGGCCATCCGCGACGACGTTGCCGTCACGCGCGAGATGGTGCAGGCCGCGGGCGTGAAGCCCGAGTGAAGAAGACAACGCAAGGCCCATCGCCATGAACACCACCGCCACCGCCCGACCCGATTTCGACAGCGCGAGCGATCTCGCGCAGTTGCACCGCATGCTCGAGGACATCCAGGTGAAGAACGGCTGGAACAAGCCGACGCCCTCGCTCTATCCGCAGCCCAAGCAGCACTACATGCCCGCGCACTGGCAGTACGCCGACGCGCGCGCCGCGCTGCATGCGGCCGGCCGCCTCGTGGGCACCGAATGGGCCGAGCGGCGCAACCTGATCCTGGCCAACCCGATCCCCGGCAACGACTACCCGACCGTGACCACGCTGGTGGCGGCCTACCAGATGGTCAAGGGCGGCGAGGCCGCGCGCAGCCATCGCCACACGCCCAACGCCATGCGCGTTGTGGTCGAGGCCGCGCCCGGCACCTTCACCATCGTCGATGGAACCGACGTGCCGATGGAGCCCGGCGACGTGCTGCTCACGCCCAACTGGAGCTTCCACGGGCACGACAACCGCAGCGAGGTCGATGCCTACTGGATCGACATCCTCGACGCGCCGCTGGTGCAACTGCTCGGGCCGATGTTCTTCGAGCACCATCCCGACAAGGTCGAGAAGGCCGAGCGCGTCGATCCCGCGAGCCCGATGCGATTCGCGCTGCGCGACTACAAGCCGCGGCTGCTGGACGCGCCCGAGACCGCGCCGGGCGTGCGCACGCTCGAGCTCGGACCGCCGACGCTCGACACCTTCGACCGCGTGGCGGTGGCACTGTCGGCCGGCCGCGAGTGGCAGGTCGCGCAGAGCACCGCGAACCAGATCTTCATCGTGGTCGAGGGCGAGGGCAGCTCGCGCATCGGCGAGCATGGCTTCGAATGGCGGCGCGGCGACGTGATCGCGGCACCGGCCTGGCTCGCGCAGCGGCACCGCGCCACGCGCGACGCGATCCTGGTGCGCATGTCCGATGCCCCGGTGATGCGCGCCTTTCGCTGGCTGCGCTCGGGGACGCTCCCACCGTGAGCGATAGCCATGCACCGATGAACTGAGCCGGGCCGGCAGGTGCCGGCCGCCCACCTTCCGTTTCGCTCTCCATGCCAGGCCCCCGTGCCGGCAGGAGCTGGTTCGCCCCTTCCACCCACGCAGCCTCCATTCGCCACCATGGACACCACCACCCGCCGACTCGCGACCTTCGCCATCGAGACCCGCCACGAGGACATTCCCGAGGCGGTGCGCCGCAGCGCCAGGCTGCTGCTGCTGGACACGCTGGGCTGCGCCATCGGCGCGGTCGGCACCGATCCCGGCCTGGCGGTGCGGCGCATGGTGCAGCGCAACGGCATCGGCGGACCGGCCAGCGTGCTCGGCACGGGCCAGAAGACCTCGGTCGCCACCGCCGCCTGGGCCAACGGGCGGCTCGGGAACATCCTCGACATCGACGAGTGCTACAAGGTCCAGGGCCACCATGCGCAGGCCAGCCTCGGCACGGCGCTCGCGCTCTCGGAGGAGCAGGGCGGCAACGGCGCCGACCTGCTGGCCGCCTTCACGCTGGGCTTCGAGGTGGGCGTGCGGCTGGGCAACTTCCTGAGCCCGCGCGTGACCGTCGACGAGCAGGGCCGCACCAAGGGCTGGACCGGACTGGTCGGCCCGGGGCAGGGCGTGCATGCGGCGTGCACCGCGGCCTCGCGCCTGATCGGCGCCACGCCCGCGGAGCTCGCCGATGCCTTCGGCAACTGCGCCCAGTACATGGTGGGCCGCGACTGGTCGCGCCAGTGGGGGCGCGACACCGACCTGGGCACCTTCAAGTACGCCGACACCGGCTGGAACGCGCAGGGCGGGCTGATGGCCGCCTGGCATGCGCGCGAAGGCATACGCGGTATCCGCGACATCTTCGACACCGACAGCTACGCGCAGGTGTTCCAGGGCGTGATCCTCGATCCCGGCGCGATGCTCGCGAAGCTGGGCAGCGAGTGGTACCTGCCCGGCACCTCGATCAAGTTCTGGCCCTGCTGCCGCTGGATCCACTACGCGCTGACCGCCTTCGACCAGCTGCTGCGCCGCCATGCGCTGCGCGCCGAGGAGATCGAATCGATCGAGCTGCGCTCGTTCCCGATGATTCCGTACCCGCGCTTCGCCGACGACGGCGATCCGCCGAACCTCGTGGCCGCCACCTTCAGCTTCCCGCATGCGGCCGCGATGGTGGCGCTCGGCGTGCCGGCCGGCCCCGAGTGGTTCAGCGACGAGAACATGCGTGGCGAGGCCGCGCGCGCGATGCGCCGCAAGGTGCGCCTGGCCAACGAGCCCAAGGGCTACGACCCCGCGACCTGGGGCCTGGAACAGCAGGTGCTCAAGGTCCCGTCGCGCGCCGTGGTGCGCGCGCGCGGCCGCGAGTTCGAGCTGGAGAGCGACTTCGCGCTCGGCGACAGCTGGGAGGGCGCGCCGCGCTACGGCGAGCAGGACGTGGTCGACAAGTTCCGCCGCATGGCGCGCACGCTCGCGCCGATGTCCAGCCGCTGGGACGCGCGCATCGACGAGGCGGTCGACATGGTGATGGCGCTCGAGTCGGTGGGCGACGTGCGCGCACTGACCCGCGCGCTCGATCCGGCCTGCTGAGGCCTTCCCCATCCATCCCCAGGAGCCGACATGACCCCCATCGTCCGTCCCTTCCTTTCCCGCATCGCGTCCCGGGTGCTGTGTGCGGCCATGGCGCTGGGCGCCGTACTCGCGCCGCTCGCGCAGCCGGCGCGCGCGGCCGATGCCTTCCCGAGCAAGCCGATCCGCATCGTGGTGCCGTTCCCGCCGGGCGGCCTGACCGACGTGAGCGCGCGCCGCATCGGGCAGCTCGTGGCCGACGACCTGGGCCAGCCGGTGGTGGTGGAGAACCGGCCCGGCGCCAACGGCCTGATCGGCACCGCGCAGGTGCTGCGCGCGCCGGCCGACGGCTACACGCTGGTGGCCGTCACCACCAGCGTGGTGCTGATCAGCCCGCTGCTGACCAAGGCGCCCTTCGATCCGCTCAAGGACATCGCCTACGTGCTCAACTACGCCGGGCCCTCGCATGCGCTGGTGGTCAAGGCCGACTCGAAGTACCGCACGCTCGACGACCTGATCGAGGATGCGCGCGCGCGTCCCGGCGAACTGAGCTTCGGCACGGTCGGCACCTCCGACACCGCCTACTTCGGCGCCAAGGCCCTCGAGCGCGCCAAGGGCGTGCGCTTCAACCACATTCCCTACCAGGGCGCCAACCAGAGCCTGATGGCGGTGGTGTCGGGCGAGACCACCTTCGCGCCGACCTCCAACTACGCCGAGATGGTCAAGGCCGGCAAGCTGCGCGCGCTCGCGCTGCTCGACCGCCAGCGCATGCCCTCGATGCCGCAGGTGCCGACCTTCACCGAGCTCGGCGTGGACTGGCAGTTTCCCTGGATCACCGGCCTCGCGGTCTCCGCGCAGACGCCCGAGCCCATCCGCAAGACGCTGGAGACCGCCTTCCTCAAGGCCGCGCGCAGCCCGGCCTTCGGCAGCCTGCTCGAGCAGATGCAGGTTCCGCTCTACGTGCTCGACGGCGAGGCCATGAAGAAGGACCTGGCCGCCAAGATCCCGCAGTACCGCCGCATCGCCGACGAGTACGGCCTGGTCCAGCAGTGAGGCATCCGCCGCCTTGCCATCTCCATTCAACGAGGACCCCTTCATGAAACTCCAGGACCAGGTCGCCATCGTCACCGGCGCCGCGCGCGGCATCGGCCGCGGCTTCGCGCTGCGCCTCGCCCGGCTCGGCTGCCACGTGGTGGTGGCCGACGTCGACCTCGACGCGGCGCGCCGCTTCGACGAGCCGCTGAGCGCGGCCAGCGTGAGCGACGAGATCGTCGCGCTGGGCCGGCGCAGCATCGGCGTGCAGGGCGACCTGCGCCAGCGCGCGGCCGCCGACGCGCTGGTGGCGCGCGCCCTCGAGGCCTTCGGCCGCGTCGACATCCTCGTCAACAACGCGGGCGGCGCCTTCGCGCCGATCGAGTCGAGCCGCGCCTCGCAGATGAGCGACCGCGACATGGCCGACATGTTCGACGTCAACCTCATGACCACCGTGTACTGCAGCCAGGCCGTGCTGCCGCACATGCGCGCGCGGCGCAGCGGCAACATCATCAACGTGGGCTCGACGCTGGGGCTCGACGCCGCGCACCGCGCCGGCGCCTATGCGCACTACGGCATGGCCAAGACCGGCGTGGTGCAGTTCACCCGCTTCCTCGCGGCCGAGGTCGGCCCCGACGGCATCCGCGTCAACTGCATCGCGCCCGGCTCCACGGCCACCGCGCGCGTCGCGAGCCAGGCCCGGGCGCGCGGCATGGTGGGCGATGCCGACCTGCCGAAGATCCCGCTGCGCCGCCTCGCCACCGTCGAGGACATGGCGGGGCCGCTCGAGTTCCTCGCGACCGATCTTTCCTCCTACGTGACCGGCCAGTGCATCTCCGTCTGCGGCGGCAAGGTGCTCACGCCGTCGTGACCCCCATTGCCCTTTATTGACCGGAACCGGAGACAAGCCATGAACCATTCGAACCGACCCCTTCGCCGCCGCCTGCTCGCGGCCGTCTCGGCCACGCTGCTCGCCACCTGCGCCGCGCTGCCGCCCGCCGCCTTCGCGCAGGGCGAGCCCGTGAAGATCGGCGTGTTGATGCCCACCAAGAGCGTCATCGGCCAGCAGGGCCAGCAGGGCGCCGAGCTCGCGGCCGAGATGATCAACGACCAGGGCGGCATCCTCGGCGGGCGCAAGGTGCAGCTCATCGTCTACGACAGCAACTTCCAGCCCGTCGAGGGCGTGGCCGCGGCGCAGCGGCTCATCAACCAGGACCGCGTGAAGTTCATCGCCGGCGAGATCAGCAGCACGGTGGCGCTGGCGGTGCTGCAGATCGCGCGCGCCAACAACGTGCTGTTCATGGCGGCGGTGCCCAAGCACCCCGACCTCACGAAGTCGGGCTACGACAAGGTGTTCCGCCTCACGACCACGCTCGACGCCGATTCGGAGTACTTCGATCGCCAGCTGCTCGAGCGCGTGAAGCCGCAGAAGCTCGCGGTGGTGGCGGAGAACACGGACTACGGCCGCTACGTCATCGAGGGCTCGAAGAAGCGCTTCGGCGACAAGTTCGTGGCCGGCGAGACCTTCGAGCTCAGCCAGAGCGACTTCAGCACGCTGATGACCAAGGTCAAGGCCAGCGGCGCGGACACCGTGTGCATCGTCGCGGGCAAGCCCGAGCAGGCCGCCAACGCACTGCGCGCGATGGGTACCGTGGGCCTGCAGGCGCGCAAGTGCACGGCCACCGGCGTGCTCAACAACCAGATCCTGCGGCTGGCGGGCGACGCCGCCGAGGGCGCCTTCGGTTCCGACATCTACGTGTCGACGCGGCGCAATCCGCTCAACGACGAATTCGTCAAGCGCTTCCAGGCCAAGCACGGCCACGTGCCCGAGAAGGTCGAGGTGCTGGGCTTCGAATCGGTCTGGCTCACCGCCAAGGCGATGGCCGCGGCCGGCACCAGCACCGACACGGCCAAGGTGGCGGAGGCGCTGCACAAGAACGCCTGGGCCACGCCGCGCGGCGAGATCCGCTTCGATGCCGGCGGCCAGTCGCAGGCCCGCGACTACGTCGACTTCGTCGCCAAGGGCGGCAAGCTGACGGCGTCGCAGTGAGCGGACGGCACCGATGACGGAATTCGTCCTTCAGCTGCTGGCCAACGGCCTGTCGAACGGCGTGGGCTACGCCTTCGTCGCGCTCGGCCTGACGCTGGTCTTCGGCGTGCTGCACGTGATCAACTTCGCGCACGGCGAGGTGTTCATGGTCGGTGCGCTCGCGGCCCTGCTGGGCACGCGCTGGGGCCTGCCCTACCTGGCGACGCTGCCGCTGGCGGTGCTGGCGGGCGTGGCGCTGGGCGCGCTGCTCGACCGCGTCTGCGTGGCGCCGCTGCTGGCGCGCAGCCACGACAAGTCCGAGGTGCTGCTCGCGACCTTCGCGGCCTCGATCATCGTGTTCGAGGCGGTGTTCGTGAGCTTCGGCGCGCAGGCCGAGAACGTGCCGGGCATCCCGGGCGTGTGGACGGCCGGCGGCGTCGCCGTGCCGTGGCAGCGCGTGTTCGTGCTCGGCGCGGGCGTCGTGGTGCTGGTGGCGATGGAGTTCCTGCTGCGGCGCACGGCCTTCGGCGTGCAGTTGCGCGCCGTGGCCCAGAGCGCCTTCGCCGCGCGCGTGGTGGGCATCCGCGTGCAGCGGGTCAACAGCCTGACCTTCGTGCTGGCCAGTGCCATCGCGGGGCTCGGCGGCGCGCTGCTCGCACCCGTGATCCTCTATTCGCCGCAGATCGGCCATGCCGTGATCATCAAGGCCTTCGTGGTGGTGGTGATGGGCGGGCTGGGCAGCGTGCGGGGCGCCGTGGTGTTCGGCGTGCTGCTCGGTGTGGTCGAGGCGCTGGCGGGCGCGTTCATGTCCGAGGGCTTCGCCGCTGCGGCCATCTACGCGCTGATGCTGGTCACGCTGCTGTGGCGGCCGCACGGCCTGATGGGGCGCGCGGCATGAAGGCGCTCCTGACCCGGCTGCCGGTGCTGCTCGCCGGCGTGGCGCTCGCCAGCGCCGCCATCGCCGGCCTCGCGACCGCGCCCTACGTGGCCGACGTGCTGAGCTACGCGGTGGTGCTCGCGCTGTTCTCGCTCGCGGTGGGGCTGACCTTCGGGCAGCTCGGCTACGTGAGCTTCGGCCACGCGGCCTTCCTCGGCGTGGGAGCCTACGCGGTCGGCCTGCTGGTCACGCGCGGCGGGCTCGACTACTGGAGCGCGGTGCCGCTGGCGCTGCTGCCCGGCGCGGCGCTCGGCGCGCTGGTCGGGCTGGCCTCGGTGCGCCTGGGCGGCGCCTACTTCGCGATCGCCACCCTCACGCTGGCCGAGATGCTGCGGCTGGTGGCCACCAACTGGATGGACGTGACGCGCGGGCCGCTGGGCATCATGGTCATGGTCCAGCCCATGGCCTGGACCGAGCGTCTGGGCTGGAGCGGCCAGCAGGGCTACCTGTTCGTGCTGCTCGCGACGCTGGGCCTGGCGCTGCTGCTGCTGGCCCGGCTGCGCGCGGGGCCGCTCGGGCGCGCCTGGACCTTCGTGCGCGAGGCGCCCGCGCTGGCCGAATCGGTCGGCATCCCGACGCTGCGCGCGCGCGTCATCAACATCGCGCTGTCGGGCGCGCTGGCCTCGCTGGCCGGCGGCCTGCTGGTGCCCAAGGCGCTGGTGCTCTCGCCCGACCTGTTCGGCGTGCAGCATTCGGCGGCGGGCCTGCTGGCGGTGATCCTCGGCGGCAAGGCCACGCTGATCGGGCCCGTGATCGGCGGCATCGCCTTCGGCGTGCTGCCCGAGATGCTGCGCGCCATCGACGAGTACCGGCTCGGCCTGTTCGCGCTGATGCTGCTGGTGGTGGTGCGGCTGCTGCCCGAGGGCTTCGTGTCGCTGCTGCCGCGCTGGCGCAGGCCGGCGACTTCCGGCGGCGCGGCCACGGTCTCCGCGGCGTTGCCCGCCGTGGCGGTGGTGGAGGCGAGCGAGGCGCGCCCCTTGCCCGCCGCGGCCGGCGCGCCCATCGTCACCGTCCGCGGCGTCGGCCGGCGCTTCGGTGGCCTGGTCGCCGTCGACGGCGTCGACATGCAGATCGCCAGCGGCGAGCTGCTCGGCATCATCGGACCCAACGGCGCGGGCAAGACCACGCTGCTGTCGATGCTCGGCGGCTTCATGGCGACCAGCACGGGCGAGATCCGGCTGGCCGGCGAGGCCATCGATGCCGGCGCGCCGAACCGGATCGCGCGGCGCGGGCTGGTGCGCACCTTCCAGCAGACCGCGCACTGCGCGTCGCTGAGCGCGTTCGACAACGTGCTGTTCGCCAGTTACCTGCTGCACCGCGAGCCGCCCTGGGCAGGCCTGGTGCGCACGCCGGCCTTTGAGGCGCGCGAGCGCGAGCGGCGCGAGAACGCGGCGCGCTGCCTCGCGGCGGTAGGCCTGGCCGAGCGCGCCGATGCCGCGGCCGGGACCTTGCCTTACGGCGAGCAGAAGCTGCTCGGCGTGGCGGTGGCGCTGGCCACGCGGCCACGCGTGCTGCTGCTGGACGAGCCCGCCGCCGGGCTCAACCACACCGAGGGCATGCGGCTGGCGGCCGTGCTGCAGCGGGTGCGCGCGGACGGCTGCACGATCGCGATCATCGACCACAACCTGCCGCTGCTGATGTCGATCTGCGACCGCATGGTGGTGCTGCAGCAGGGCCGCAAGATCGCCGAGGGCACGCCGGCCGCCATCGCCGTGCATCCCGAAGTGCTGCGCGCCTACCTGGGCACGCCCGCCGAGACGACGGCCGCGCAGGCCGCGCTCGAGGAGGTGCCGGCATGAGCTTCTCCATCGAGGGATTGCAGGTGCGCTATGGCGCCGTCACGGCGGTGCACGACGTGTCGCTGCGCATCGCGCCGGGCGAAGTGGTGGCGCTGATCGGCGCCAACGGCGCGGGCAAGTCGTCCATCCTCAAGGCCGTGATGGCGCTCACGCCGCACACGGCGCGCAAGGTGGCCATCGACGGGCGGGCGCTGGAGCGCGCCGACACGCGCGAGCGGCTGCTCGCGGGCATCTCGCTGTCGCCCGAGGGGCGCCACGTGTTCCCGCAGCTCACGGTGCGCGAGAACATCGACCTCGGCTACCTGGGCAAGGACGGCGGCGAGCGCGCATCGCGCCGCGAAGCCATGTACCAGCGCTTCCCGCGGCTGCGCGAGCGCGAGGCCCAGGCGGCCGGCAGCCTCTCGGGCGGCGAGCAGCAGATGCTGGCGATCGCGCGCGCCGTGATGGCCGGCCCGCGCCTGCTGATGCTCGACGAGCCCACGCTCGGGCTCGCGCCGATCGTGGTGCGCGAGTTGGCTGCCGCGATCCGGCATTTCGCGCACGGCGGCATCGCCGTGCTGCTGGCCGAGCAGAACGCCGAGATGGCGCTGTCGACGGCCGACCGCGGCTATGTGCTGCAGGGCGGGCGCGTCGTCACCGAGGCCCCGGCCCAGGCGCTGCGCGCGAGCGAGGAGGTGCGCGCCGCCTTCATGGGCATGTAGCCCGCGGCGCGCACGAACCCATTCCATTCTTCGAGGACACCAGATTCCATGACCCCACAGACATCCATCGATCCCTCCGCGCCCGGCGCCGCGCTCGTGCGCGTGGCCGCCGTCACCGGCGCGGGCGGTGGCCTCGGCCTCGGCGTGGCCGTGGCGCTGGCGCAAGCCGGCCTGCACGTGATCGCCATCGACCGCTCGCCCAAGGTCGCGGAGGCGGTCGCCGCCCATGCCGCGCGGGGCCTGCGCATCGAGGCTGCGGTGCTCGACGTCACCGACGAAGATGGCGTGCGCGCGCTCGTGGCCTCGGCGCTCGAGCGCTTCGGACGCTTCGACGTGCTGGTCAACAACGCCGGCATCCATCCGAAGACCGACGGCGAGCGCACCGGCGTCACGGCCATGAGCACCGCGCAGTGGAAGGAGGTGCTCGACGTCAACCTCACGAGCGCCTTCGTGTTCAGCCGCGAAGCCATTCCCGCGATGCGGCGCAACGGCTGGGGCCGCATCGTCAACATGTCCTCGCGCGCGGGCCGCACGCTGGTCGGCACGGCCGGCGTGCACTACGCGGCCTCCAAGGCCGGAATGATCGGCATGAGCCGCGTGCTGGCCGCCGAGGTGGCGGCCGACGGCATCACGGTCAACTGCATCGCGCCCGGGCGCATCGAGTCGCCGATGACGCAGCAGGGCGACGAGGCGCAGCGCGCGCGGCTGGTCGGTGCGATTCCCGTCGGCCGCATCGGCACGCCCGAGGAGATCGGCCACGTCGCCGCCTTCCTGGCCTCGGAGCACTCGGGCTACCTGACGGGCGCCGTGATCGACGTCAACGGCGGCACCTTCATGGCCTGAGGCCGCGTCGCCCCAAAAAAAGGAAAACGCCATGTCGACCGCTCATCACGCCAAACCCCTGCGCGGCGCCGCGCCGCACCATTTCGTCGACGAGGAATGGCTGGCCCTGCGCAGCGAGCCCGTGCTCGAACCCGAGCTGCCGATCTTCGATCCGCACCACCACCTGTGGGACCGGCGCCCGCACAGCCTGTACCTGCTGCCCGAGATCCTGGCCGACATCCAGGCAAGCGGCCACCACGTGCGCGGCACCGGCTTCGTCGAATGCACCTCGATGTACCGCGCCGACGGCGACCCGCGCCTGGCCTGCCTGGGCCAGGTGGAGTTCACCAACGGCATCGGCGCGATGAGCGCGAGCGGTGTCTACGGACCGGTGCGCGTGTGCGCGGCCATCGTGGGCAAGGTCGACCTGAGCGAGGGCGCCTCCGCGCGCGAGCTGCTCGAGGCCTGCGTCGCGCGCGCGCCCGATCGCTTTCGCGGCATCCGCCACATGGCGGCCTGGGACGCGAGCCCCGAGGTCAGCACCCTGGTGCGGTCGCCGCCGCGAGGGCTGCTGATGGACAAGGGCTTTCGCGCCGGCTTCGCGCAGCTCGCGCCGCTCGACCTGGTGTTCGACGCCTGGGTCTACCACCCGCAGCTGGCCGAACTTATCGACCTGGTCGACGCGCATCCCGAGGTCCGCGTGGTGCTCAACCACATGGGTGGACGCGCGGGCCTCGGCCCCTATGCGGCCGATCCCGCGGCCACCTTCGCGCAATGGGCGGCCGGCATCCGCGAGCTCGCGAAGCGGCCCCAGGTCTCGATCAAGATCGGCGGCATCGGCATGCGGCTGGGCGGCTTCGGCTTCCACGACCGCGACCTGCCGCCCACGTCGGCGGAGCTGGCCGAGGCCTGGCGGCCGTCCTTCGAGGTCTGCCTCGAGGCCTTCGGCCCGGCACGCGCGATGTGCGAGAGCAACTTCCCGGTCGACAAGTCCCTGTGCAGCTACCGCACGATGTGGAACACCTTCAAGCGGCTGGCCGCGCCGCTGTCGAGCGACGAGCGCGCGGCGTTGCTGGCGGGCACGGCGGTGCGCACCTACCGGCTGCCGGCCGCGCTGGCGCAGCGCGCACCGGAACACACCGCATGACGGGGCAGCGCGAGATCGCCGCGACCTGGATGCGCGGCGGCACCAGCAAGGGCGTGTTCTTCGACACGCGCGCGCTGCCGCAAGGCATGGCCAGCGATGCCGCGCTGCGCGACCGGGTGCTGCTGCGCGCGGTCGGCAGCCCCGACCGCTACGGCAAGCAGATCGACGGCCTGGGCGGCGCGACCTCGAGCACCAGCAAGGTGGTGCTGGTGGGCCCCGCGAGCCGGCCGGACTGCGATGTCGACTACCTGTTCGGCGCCGTCGCCATCGAGGCGCCGGTGATCGACTGGAGCGGCAATTGCGGCAACCTGAGCGCCGCGGTCGGTCCTTTCGCGATCGCGTGCGGCCTCGTCGATGCGCCGCGCGATGGCATGGCCACGGTGAGGATCTGGCAGGCCAACATCGGCAAGCGCATCGTCGCGCAGGTACCGATGCGCGACGGCCAGGTGGTCGAGGAGGGCGATTTCGAGCTCGATGGCCTGAGCTTTCCGGGCGCGGCGATACGGCTGGACTTCCTCGACCCGGCGGGGGAAGAGGAGGGCGATGGCGGCGTTCTATTCCCCACCGGCCGGGCGATCGACATCCTCGAAGTGCCCGGCGCCGCGACCGTCGAGGCCAGCCTCGTCGACGCGGGCAACCCGACAGTGTTCGTCGCGGCCGCGGATCTCGGGCTCACTGGCACCGAATCGCAGGGCGAGATCAATGTGAACACCGAACTGCTTGCCCGGCTCGAGCAGCTGCGCGCGCACGCGGCGGTGCGAATGGGGCTGGCACGCACGGCCCAGGAGGCCACCGAATCGCGCCCCGCGACGCCCAAGCTCGCCTGGGTCGCGCCGCCGGTGGACCACGGCGTGGCCGGCGGACGCCGCGTGGCGGCGCATGAGATCGATCTCGTGGCGCGCATCCTGTCGATGGGCAAGCTGCACCACGCGATGACCGGCACCGGCGCGGTGGCGATCGCCGCGGCCGCCGCGGTGCCGGGCACCGTCGTCTCGCGCATCGCGCCGGCGAAGGCCGATAGCAGCGTGCGCTTCGGCCACGCCTCGGGCGCGATCGAGGTCGGCGCGCAGGCCGAACAGGCACCCGAGGGGCACTGGCGGATCCGGTGCGTATCGCTGTCGCGCAGCGCGCGCCGTCTGATGGTCGGCGCCGTCTGCGTGCCGGCGGCCTGCTTCGAGGCGGCCCCCGCGAATTCAACGAACAAGGAGCAATGAACATGACCTCTACACGAACCGCCCTGGTGACGGGCGCGGCCAGCGGCATCGGCCGCGAGAGCGCGCGGCTGCTGGCCGAAGCCGGCATCCGCGTGATCCTGCTCGATCGCAGCGAACAGGTGCGCGAGGCGGCCGCCGAGCTTGCCGCCGCGGGCGCGAAGGCCGAGGCCGTCGTCGCCGATCTTTCCGACCTGGCCGCGCTCGACCGCGTCGGCGACCAAGTGCTGGCGCTGTGCGACGGCGTCGACATCCTGGTCAACAACGCGGGCGTGCATCCCAAGGTCGATGGCCGCATCGCTCAGTTCGAGGCCATCGCGCTGGCGGACTGGGAGTTCGTCTTCCGCGTCAACACCACCGCGCCGTTCCTGCTGTGCCAGAAGATGCTGCCGGCGATGAAGCGCAAGGGATGGGGCCGGATCGTCAACATCGCCTCGCGCGCGGGCCGCACCTATTCGCCGCGCGCCGGCACCCACTACTCGGCGTCGAAGGCCGCGGTGATCGGCATGACGCGAAAGATCGCGGGCGACTACGCGCCCTTCGGCATCACGGCCAACTGCATCGCGCCCGGGCAGATCGAGACGCCGCTGGCGCGGACCTCGGCGCCGGAGGTGCTCGCCGAGGCCGCGAAGAAGATTCCGGCCGGCCGGCTCGGCACGGTCGGCGAGATCGCCTCGGCCGTGCTCTACCTCGCCAGCGATGGCGCCAGCTTCGTCAACGGCACGGTGGTGGACATCAACGGCGGCGAAACCATGGCCTGACGCGGGCGGCGGGCCATGCGCCCGCCGTCCCTCGCCCTTTTCCAACAATCAAGGAGTTATCCCGATGGAGCAGACCCTGGAGCAGGAAGCGCCAGTGCCGTTTCCGCAGATCCGGTCGGTGTTGAAGCACAAGCGCCGCATCGTCGGCGCGGCGAGCGCGGGCGTCGCCGCGCTGGGCATCTGGCTGGCATGGCGCACCGGCGTCGTCGAGCTGTATGTGATCGCGCTGGTGCTCGCGGCGGCGGTGCACATGGCCATGAAGGTGGCGGTCGAGGTGATCGAGCTGGTCGCCGAGACGCTGATGCCGAGATGAGCGCCATGACATTCGACGTCTGCGTGGTGGGCGCGGGCCTGGCGGGGTTGACCGCCGGCGTGCGCGCGGCCGAGGCCGGGCTGCGCGTGGTGGTGCTCGAGCGCTCGGCCGATCCCGAGTACCTGTGCAATTCGCGCCTGACCGGCGGCGCCTTCCACGTCTGCCTCAACGACATCCAGACCGAGGCCGGCCGGCTCGAGCGGATCATCCTCGACGCGACGCACGGCGCCGCGCACGCGGGCCTTGCGCGCGCCATCGCGACCGATGCGCGCCGCGCCGTCAAGTGGCTGCAGTCGCAGGGCATCCGTTTCATCAAGGGCGGTTCGGAGCCGCATCACAACTTCGTGCTGTCGCCGCCTTCGCTGCAGCGCGTGGGCTCGGAATGGCGCGGCCGCGGCGGCGACGTGCTGCTGCGCACGCTGGGCGCGGCCCTGGCGCGCCATGGCGGCGAACTCAGGCGTGGGCACCGCGCGCAGGAGCTGATGGTGGCGAATGGCCGCTGCGTCGGCGTGAAGGGCACGGCGCAGGAGGGTCCGTTCTCGATCGAGGCCGATGCGGTCGTGATCGCCGACGGCGGCTTCCAGTGCGATCCGGCGCTGCTGCGCCAGAGCATCTCGCCCGAGCCCGCGAAGCTGCTGCAGCGCAATGCGCGTTCGGGCCTGGGCGACGGCGTGCGCATGGCGCAGGCGGCCGGGGCGCGGCTGTCGGACCTGCGCGGCTTCTACGGCCACGTGATGAACCGCAACGCGATGACCGACGACCGGCTGTGGCCGCTGCCGTGGATGGACAACGTGGCCACGGCCGCCATCGTGGTGGATGCGGGCGGGCGGCGCATCGCCGACGAGGGCCGCGGCGGCGTCTACCTGGCCAATCGCATCGCGGCGCTGGCGGACCCGCTGTCGGCCTTCGTGGTCTTCGACCAGCCGATCTGGGACGGGCCGGGCACCTCGCGCTTCCTGCCGCCCAATCCGCACATGGAGAAGTGCGGCGGCGCCATCGAGCGCGCCGATTCGATCGAGGCGCTGGCCGGCAAGCTCGGCATCGACGGCGCGGCGCTCGCGGCCACGGTCGCGGCACACAACGCCGCGCTGGCGGCGGGCACGACGGCGCAACTGGCGCCGCCGCGCAGCCTGGGGAGCTACAAGGCGCTGCCGATCGCGACCGGCCCGTTCTACGGCGTGCCGGTATGCGCCGGCATCACCTACACCATGGGCGGCCTCGCGATCGACGAATGGTCGCGCGCCATGGACGAACAGGGCGCGCCCTTCGCGGGGCTGTACGCGGCCGGCGGAGCCAGCGGCGGCCTCGAGGGCGGCGAGGACGTCGGCTACGTGGGCGGCCTGGCGAAGGCCGCCACCACCGGCCTGCGCGCCGCGGAGCACATCGTGGGCGAGCGCGCAACGGCGCGCGCCTGAGCGATGCGCAACATCAAGACTGGGAAGCAATGGAACAACAAGCAGTGAAGACGGACGTGCTCGTGGTGGGCGGCGGTCCGGTGGGGCTGTCGCTCGCGGGCGACCTGGGCTGGCGCGGCCATGCATGCGTGCTGATCGAGCAGGGCGATGGCGTGGTGCGGCAGGCCAAGATGGACGGCGTGGGCGTGCGCACCATGGAGTTCTGCCGGCGCTGGGGCATCGTGGGCGACGTGGAGGGCAGCGACTACAACCGCGCCTATCCGCAGGACAACGTCTACCTGACCACGCTCGACGGCTACGAGTTGGGTCGCCAGCCGATGCCGGCGATGCAGGACGACCGGCCGCCACCCGAGAGCCCGCAGAAGCGCGAGCGCTGCCCACAGAACATGTTCGACCCGATCCTGCAGAAGTTCGCGCGCTCGCGCCCGGGCGTCTCGCTGCGCTACGGCCAGCGGCTGCTCGACTTCGAGCAGGACGCCGAGGGCGTGACCGCCACCGTCGAGCATGCCGCCACGGGCGTCAAGACCGTCTACCGCGCGCGCTACCTGGTCGGCTGCGACGGCGGGCGCAGCACGGTGCGCGAGCAGTTGGGTATCGGCATGCAGGGCAAGGGCGTGCTCACGCACACCACCAACGTGATCTTCCGCTGCGCCGGCTTCAACGCGCTGCACGACAAGGTGCCGGGCTACCGCTACATGTTCGTCGGCGCGCAGGGCGTGTGGGCGACCATCGTCGCGATCAACGGCAAGGACCAGTGGCGCATGTCGATCATCGGCACCGCCGACGAACGCAAGGTCTACGGCGACGACGAGCTCAAGGCCTTCGCGCACCGCGCGGTGGGCCGCGTGTTCGAACTCGAGATCCTCAGCATCCTGCGCTGGACCCGCATCGAGCAGGTGGCCGACGCCTACGGACGCGATCGCGTATTCATCGCGGGCGATGCCTGCCACCTGACCTCGCCGACCGGCGGGCTCGGCATGAACACCGGCATCGGCGATGCGGTGGACATCTCGTGGAAGCTCTCGGCCTGCCTCGAGGGCTGGGGCGGTCCGGCGCTGCTGGCGTCCTACGGCATCGAGCGCCGCCCGATCGCGCACCGCATCACGCGCTTCTCCACCAGCAACCTCGAGGTGATGCAGCAGGTGCCGCACTCCGCTCGGGTCTTCGAGGCCGGCGAGGCGGGCGACCGTGCCCGCGCGCAGGTGGGGCAGGCGCTGTCCGACGGGCTGCGCAAGGAGTGGTTCTCGAAGAACATGCACCTGGGCAACCGCTACACCGGCTCGCCCGTGTGCGTCTACGACGAGCCCGAGTCGCCCGAGCAGATCCAGGCCGAGTTCCTCGATGCCGTGAACTACCGGCCCGGCACGCGGCCCGGTGCGCGCGCGCCGCATGCCTGGCTCGAGGACGGACGCTCGACGCTCGACCTCTTCGGCCGCGGCTTCGTGCTGATGAGCGATGCGGCCCACGTCGACGAGGCCGCCGCGCTGCTGGCCGCGGCCGAGGCGGCGGGCGTGCCCGTGCGCCAGCATGCGATGCGCGAGCCCGAGGTGATCGCGGCCTACCAGAAGCGCCATGTGCTGGTGCGGCCCGACGGGCACGTGGCCTGGCGCGGCGATGCGATGCCGCGCGACCCGGCGGCGCTGGTGAAGACCGTGGCCGGGCATTGAGCGGGATGGACAAGGAAATGGAAACGAGAGGAATGCAATGACACAGCAAGAGAACCAGCACGACGTGGTCGTGATCGGCGCCGGCATGGCCGGCCATTGCGCGGCCATCGAGGCGGCGCGGCGCGGCGCCAGCGTGCTGCTGCTCGAGAAGACCGCGCTGTACGGCGGCAGCACCCGCATGTGCGGCGGCGCCTTCGCGTTCGCGGGCACCGAGGTGCAGCGGCGCAACGAGATTCCCGACAGCGCGCAATTGCTCGAGCAGGACCTGCTCGAAGCCGGCAAGCACCGCAACGACAAGGCGCTGGTGCATGTGTACGCCGAGCGCCAGTACGAGACCTACGAATGGCTGCAGGCGATGGGCCTGCGCTTCGACAAGGTCTCGTTGAGCGGCAGCCAGTCGGTGCCGCGCAACCACAGCATCGACCCCGTGCTGGTGCTCGAGACGCTGCATGCGCAGGCGCTCGTGGCCGGCGTCGCGTACCGCGCCGGCGCCCACGTCGAACGGCTGCTGACCGAGGGCGAGGGCGACGCGCGCCGCGTGATCGGCGTGGTGCTGAAGGACGGTGAGCGCATCGGCGCGCGCGGCGGCGTGGTGATCGCCACCGGCGGCTTCTCGCGCGCGCCCGACCTGGTCGAGCGCTTCGCGCCGCACCTGCGCGAGGCCCGGCCCATGGGCGGCCACGGCAATACCGGCGACGGCCTGCGCATGGCCTGGGCGCTCGGCGCCGACCTGATCGACCTCGGCTACGTCAAGGGCACCTTCGGCGCGCCCGTGGCGGAGCCGGCGCCGGGCAAGGAGGAGGTGGCGCCGCGGCTGGTGTCGGCCATGTACCGCGGCGCGATCATCGTGAACAGGGCAGGGCGCCGCTTCGTGAACGAATCGGTGTCGTACAAGACCATCGGCGACCGCTGCCTCGAGCAGCCCGAGCTGCTGGGCTTCCAGGTCTTCGATCAGCGCGTGATGGACCAGTCCTCGCCGCTGCCCACGGTGGCCGACTACAAGGGCGCGCTCGATGCCGGCCTGGTGAAGCAGGCCGATTCGCTCGAGGCACTGGCCGCGGCGCTGGGCATCGATGCCGCCGCGCTGCGCGAGACCGTCGACGCCTACAACCGCGCCTGCGACGGCGCCGAGCCCGATGCCTTCGGCCGCACCTCGCTGAGCACCGGCTACGGCAAGCCCACGCGCGTGGAGACCGGGCCGTTCTACGGCCTGGCCTGCACCACCGGCCTGACCTCGACCTACTGCGGCCTGCACATCGACGTCGATGCGCGCGTGCTCGACGTCTACAAGCGGCCGATCGAGGGCCTCTATGCGACGGGCGAGGTGATGGGCGGCTTTCATGGCGAGACCTACATGAGCGGTTCCTCGCTGGCCAAGGGCTGCATCTTCGGACGCCTGGCGGCGCAGCATGCCGTGGCGAGGGCCGCGGCATGAGCGCGGGACAGACCAGCCCCGGCGCGCGTTTCCGCGCCGCGCTGCGCGAGGAATCGCCGCTGCAGATCGTCGGCACGATCAACGCCAACCATGCGCTGCTGGCGCGCCGCGCCGGCTACCGCGCCATCTATCTCTCGGGCGGCGGCGTCGCAGCGGGCTCGCTGGGCCTGCCGGACCTCGGCATGAGCGGGCTGGAGGACGTGCTGGTCGACGTGCGCCGCATCACCGACGTGTGCGACACGCCGCTGCTGGTCGACATCGACACCGGCTTCGGCCCCAGCGCCTTCAACATCGCGCGCACCGTGCGCAGCCTGGTCAAGGCCGGCGCGGCCGCCTGCCACATCGAGGACCAGGTCGGCGCCAAGCGCTGCGGCCACCGGCCGGGCAAGGAGATCGTGGGCGTGCGCGAGATGGCCGACCGCGTGAAGGCGGCCGTGGATGCGCGCACCGACGACGCCTTCTTCGTGATCGCGCGCACCGACGCCATTGCGATGGAGGGCGTCGATGCCGCGATCGAGCGCGCGCTAGCCTGCGCCGAGGCCGGCGCCGACGCGGTGTTCGCCGAGGCTGCGCTGGACCTGCCGACGTACCGGCGCTTCGTGGACGCCACTGGCGTGCCGGTGCTTGCGAACATCACGGAGTTCGGCAAGACGCCGCTGTTCTCGGTCGAGGAGCTGCGTTCCGCCGGCGTCGCGATGGTGCTCTATCCCTTGAGCGCCTTCCGCGCGATGAACAAGGCGGCCGAGGCGGTTTATGGTGCGATACGCAGCGATGGCCATCAGCGCGCGGTGCTCGATGCGATGCAGACGCGCGAGGAGCTCTATGAACGCATCGGTTATCACGCGTTCGAGCAGCGGCTTGATGCGTTGTTTGCCAAGGGGCGGGAAGGCCGCTGAACTGGCGGGGATGCGACCGGCTTAGTGATAGTCGTCCTCGCGTTGATGCCGGACCACCGCGAACCCATGGTCTGGTTGGCGGATGTTTCGAACAAGGCGACCTAGCCGGCGTGGCCGCATGGGACGACCAGTTCATGCCTTGATTTCGGGTGCTCATAGCATGAACTGGAGGAGATCGCGGCCGCGCCGTCTGTGCGACTCAAAAGCAGATACCAAGCACCAGTCGCTGCCAGCGCATCTGCAGCGCCGGGATACCCGCCACGAACCCAAGAGCACCACTGGTGTCCGAACCAGTAACCTTCCTTGGCATGGCAACTCCTGTTGGCAATGCCAACCTTAGGCGGACCACATCAAGCCGCATGCCATATCTGGCGCTTGCGTTCGAAATTGGCACGTAGAAAACACTTTTTGAAAAAGGTGAAGCACGGCCAGCATCCCGGATACCACCACTGTGCAGCGGAGCTCGATATCACCTGAATCAAGTGCACACTCCACCCCCTCAGACCACCCAAAATAATACCTGTCGACTTGTTCAATAGCGTGCAAGAAAGTCGTCAGTTCTTGATCATTACGTCGTTCAAGACTCTTGCGCCGGTCAGCTGCTTGGTTATGCCTTCGATCTCCCGCAAACTGTTCATATTGTCGACGTGGCCATACAGTCGGACCGTCCCCTTTCCTTCGAAGTTTGGATACACGCCGATTGCGGAGTACTTTGGATCGTAGCTGCCTGATCTGATCTTGGCGGAGAGGTCGTCTGCAAGTTGTTGAACATCGTCCGCCGCCTTGAAGCGGTCATAGAGCGCGGCGTCTTCGAGCTTCAGCTCCCGAAAAATCTCTCTCTTGTCCTTCTCAGGAAGCGAAAGAACGGCGCCGAACATTCCATCGGCGCCGCCAGCGCCCGCCGAGCTCTGACGCAGGATGTTGGCGACCGCAGCCTTGGCGTAGAGCGGAGATATTCCTGTCTTTGCGAGATAGAGAACCGATTGCTTCTGCTTCGGGTCCGTCAAAAGTTGCTGTGCTTTGCGTTTGACATAGTTGGCCTTGTCGAAGAAGACAGTGGTCCTCGGAGAGGGACTGGTCGTAAGGCGCACCTCATAGCTTCCGTCCTTCAGCGTCACCGTCTTTCCAATCGATTCATTGGTTGTACCGTCGATGACGTTGACAGTCACGCCGCTCACCCCCTTGTCCGTTCCATCGGAACCCAATTCCAGCACGCTGCCCTTGACCAACTCAGCGGACCAAGCGGGATGAAAGGCGACGCCAACGGCCGTCCCAAGAAAAAGAAACCTAGCGATTTGCTTCATCAAGCTTCTCCGTGCGTGCTTCGCAAGTTAAAAGAGCATCTTTTGCCAAATCTCGCCAATTGGTATCACTCGTTCCGGCAAGAGTCAGCTCCATCTGAATTTCCCGCCGCGACTCAACGGGTCCTGTCGACCAGGTCAGGATTGAGACCACGTCCTTCTCCTGCCCCGCCGTCAGCAAGCCATCGCCATCACGGTAGATGCCGACAGGAGAGTAGAACCTCGCGTCGTACCGCAGATTAGGGATGCCACGTATTTCCAAGTTGCAATCCAGACCTTTTGAGGCGGGCTCACCGATCTGCACACGAAGAGCGTATTGGGCCTGCACACTGTTGGAATTCACGTAGACCACTTGGCCACGGGGATCCCTGGCCCACACACGAAAGGAGACGTCGGGCGCAACGAATGACCTTGCACCCCTGAGCAATCCCGCCTCCGCACTGGCGCTCACCTTCATCTTGTAGATGCCCGGGCCTGGCGCGGCACCTTCGATGACCAGTTCGCGAGCATCACCGCCCGGTAGCAGCGGAATGAATGCCTCGGAGAGCTGGAGTTCCCCTTGAGACGACTGGCCCACCGCGTCCTGAGCCTCCCAGGAAGCTCGCAACTTGACGTCGCTGTGTCCCGTCGCGGGAAGCTGATTGCGCAGGGTAACAGTGCGTCGTATTTCATCGCCCTCGGTCAACTCGAATCGAGCATCGGGCTTCAGCGTCAGTTGCGGTTCAGCGAAAAGTCGGTCATAGCGGTTGGTCAGCACTTCGAGCGCGCCCAGAAGCGCCGCAGCCGACAATACCAATGTGGTCGGCTTCACTGCACGCCACCATGGTTTGGGTGGCGATGCAATTTGCGATACGCGTCCTTGTACGCAAGGCGGATCCTCGAGCATCGCCTCTATGCGTTCCTGGCTACTGAGATAGTGATCGATGCTTGCCCAGTAGGTGACCAGCTGGCTACTTCCTGCCCCAAGCGCAACCACATGCGAAAGCAGCAGGCCTTCGCTGTCTCGAAGCATTCGAGAGTCGGCTTCGACCAAAGCGGTGCGCAGCTCGAAGATCGCGAGGTAAGCCACAGCTCCCGCTGCCGCCGAGCCGGTCAATTGGTCCATGCCTGTCTTCGCATTGCTCATGCGACGTGACCAAATTATCTAGACTGCGAGAATCAAGGGATCAGGAATTCGGCGCACGTCGCGTGCGCCGACGTGCGGTGCTCGGGGTAGCCTCCCGTTGCGATACGTCTTCACGCTGCTTCCTTTTCTCTCGGTCGGGTGGTTCGATGATCTCGAACTTGTGCCGAGTCGAGAATCTTCCCAACGGCACCGCTTTTTTTCCAGTGTTGGCGTAGTAGCCATGCCAGTGCAACATCGATGCCCAGATTGCCTCCGGGCATGAGGTCCTGGACTCGAGGGCCGGCGTCAACTCGAAGTCTTGTGCGGCACAGACCGTCTCCAGCATGCAGGCGGACGGGAGGCCGATATTGTCGTGCAAGGGATTTCCCGTCCTGGCCACACCCCACGAAAAAGCAAGCCAACGCAGGATATGCTCCAGCGTGTCGAGCGTAGACCGAGCGCTTCGAAACCGCTTGACTTGCTCGAAGAGATCTTCCTGCCGGATAGGAAGCGCGAAGAGCGCAATGTTTGGATAGCGTCGTACATCGTCGAACTTGCTCAGCGGCACTTCGACCACACCGTTCTCGGATGGTGGGAAGAAGGGCGCCTCGGGCTGCGCGAGCGGAACGTACGCGGCTTTGGCCCCATGCAAGGATCGACCCTTCATGCGAACAAGCAAGGCCTCGGACCACAGCGATGGCAACATGTCGGAGCGAAGGTGGGACTGGGCCACACGGAGACGAAAAGCCAGCGTGTCCGAGCCGCCCAGCAGCACCATGAAGGAGTGGTCACGGGCGTCCGTGTCGCCGATCATCTGGAGTGCGGCGCGTTCGCTCCAGGCGAGATTTCCTTCCGCAGGAAATCTCTCCAGACTCTGGACATCCGGATTGGGCTGCTTCGATGTGGAGCGGGCAGGGTTGACCATGAATTTCTTCCGATCGAAATCAAAGGTTGCGCATCGAGTAGACCGGGGTGGAGTGGGGGCGCATCATCGAATCGCTTTTCGATACCGCGTAATAGGTGACCTTGAAGTCGATGCCTCCGCCGGCCTTGCACAGCGACAGCACCGCGACCTGATTGCCCTGCCGGCCGTAGCCGCTACCGCTCTTCAGGTCGCATTCGAGCTGAAAGCGCGTGCTCTTGCCGAGCTTGTCGGGAACCTCGGCCGGCTTTCCATGGAGGGGCCATTCGACAGGGTCGCCTCCAAGCTCTAGAAACCTGGCTCTGGCTTGCTTTATAGGGTCGCTCGGGGTACAGATCAGAGAGGAAGGGGACGCGATGACCTCGTAGATCACGGGTTGATTCTGATGGCTCAATCGATAGCGGGCCTGTGCGACGCGTCCCCAATGAACATCCCCAGTGATATATAGAACCGGAATGCCCGCTTCGGCAAGTCGTTCGAACATCGGTACGATCAACGTGTCGAACTCTTCATAGTTGGCCATCTCGGCGTCGACGACGGAACGCTCGATCGCCGAATTCGATGGCGCGAACAATGATTGGCCCGAGCATAGAAGCCCGAAGCAGGCAACACCTTGTGCCCGGTCCTTTCTGAGAGACTGCTCCCAGTCGAGGAGGTCGGATGCCGTCCGATCGGACATCAACCGCTTCAGGTCACCGTCGCGTCGAGTGCGCATGTCGACCGTCATCATTCTCAACGGACCGATATCCAGTCTCTGAGCGGAGCCGGCTGTGCCTGCGAGCTGATAGTCCTCGTAGAGCTCGCGAGCTACTTGCTCCCACTGGTCACGTCCACCTGCGCTCCATGTTTTCGGCAGTTGTGCCTGTCTGAACGGAAAGTTGTTCCAGTACTCATGGTCGTCCGCAACGCACATGACGGGTGCTCGCGCAAGAACCGAGGCGAGACCCCCTGTACCGAGCGCACTGGAAAGCCAGTTCCTTAGATACTTGGCGCCGAGGGTGCGAGCGACCCCCGGCGTGTCTCGTGGCAGGTCCTCCTTGATCGGGAGGTCCCCATAGATCTGATCGCCCATCATGAGTGTCAGGTTCGGGCGGGTCATGATTCGCTCGATCGTCTTCCCCAGCACTCCCGAGGCGTCCTGAGGTTGCGAGTAGCAGGAGCACAGCAGAACGTGAAACCACGGGTCGAACGTCTCCGGAAGGTCGGACGGCATGGTACTTACCGACACGGTCTTCTTTTGCCTGCCGGCTTCCACGGTTACCTGCCGAAGCCTTCCAGGTTCCAAACCCACGATCTCGTAGACGGCTCGATGATTCAGGGGAGCGTGACTGCCGTCCGTCATGCCGTCTCGAATGGGGCGCAATGCGGCCAACTCCACGACCGAGTAGACGCTCGCGTCCACCCGAAGTACGAGCGGTGCTGGATTGGGATCATCGAAGATTCCCACCCAGATCCGTAAGCGGTCCGACGGGGCGGCTTGTGCATAGGCGATCAACATGATGACTCTGCGGGCGCTTGCTTCGTTAGAGGAACACGCGTAGATGGGTGATCGAAGAGTGGTCGACAAGCAGCCTCGCCAGTGAAGGCAGAGGTCAGGGACGGCGCACCTCGACGATGTCGGCCAGTTTGAAGTAGGCGATGCACACCCGGTTGCTGTAGTTTCCGCTGATCGCCCACGCGCCGGCCGCATCTGTCGCAAGAACGAAGCCCATGTGGTTGACCCCTTCGTGTCCAGTGGAGAGATGCATGCTGACTACGTCGCCGGCTTGCACGGAGGCAGGCCATGCGGCAGCGCCGTGATTGACCCAGATCGATACCCCATAGGTCGATCCAGGACCGCCGAAGTAGTCGGCACGTGCGCTGGCCGCCGCTACCGAGGGTGCCTGTACCGGACGGGTGCTGTCATATCTCGTGAGAACCCAACTAGCGAAACTCGCACACCACGGGACCGCTTCGGCCGCCGTTTGCTTGGTCACACTCAGGTACTCCAAGATGCGGGGATTGCTCAATTCGGACGTTGTCGCCGCTGGGTCCTGAGCTTCAGCCTGTCCGATTTCACCAAGTGCCCAATCGAGCCATGGTGCCGACTCCCTTGGATAGGTAATCGGAGGTGTTCTTCTGGCTTGATCCAGAATTTCTGCCAGTTCGGAAGCGCTGATATCGTCCAGCGCATGCTTGTCCTGCGGAAGAAATTGGACCATGCGGTCATGAGGAAGAGCAGCCGATCTCTTCTTGTAGCGCCATAGCACAGCCAGCGCACGCAAGTCGTCAGTCATCTCCTTTGGGAGAGGGGTGAGACGATTCGGAAAGGCCAGGATTCCCATCAAGGCACTAGCCGCCTCGGCGCATCGCGGATCTTCAGCATGAAGCTTGAGGCTGCTGGTCGGAGGCTGCAGCATTGTCAATCCCGCCGGGCTTCGCCCCAGCAACGCGAGATAAAGCTGATTGGTCAGCTCGTCGCTGTCACCCAAGCCCAAGCGCCGGCTCTCTTCGGCCATTCGTTGCCTCGTAGCCTTGTCCCAGACGCCATTGCGTTCCACCCCCAAGGCGCCTTGCAGCGCGATCAAGTCGCCTGCGGGCAGCCGTCTTTCAATCTCGTTGCGCGCGAGGGAGAAAGGATCTTCACTGGAACCACCTGCAGGCGCACCGGCACCTCCGGTGGGACTTCGTTCGCCGCGCCCACTGCTTGGCTCGCCTAGCGAATCATCGCGTGCTTTACCACCAGCCGAGCGTAGTTTCACGACGCGGCCGAGCAGATCGAACCACAGGGGCGATCCCAATGCGACGAAAAATGCGGTCACAAGGAGACCCGCCACAAACGCGAGAATTTCCCAGAAGCCCGGCCCTTCAAGCCTCATCGGCGGAATTCGCAGTGCTTCATTCCCGGAGAACTCACGCCGCGAGCCACAGATTCCGTCAACCCAACTGCCAGGCGTCGCGCGAGCGCCGCTCGCACTTCCAGTCGTCCGCTCGACCACGACCGGATGGCAAAAACTCAATCGTCTGTTCGGCCCGGTCCATCCCAAAGGCAGATTGATGCGTCCGTCCTGTGCAGCCAGCACACAGCGGCGCAAGCCCTCCCGTGACATCGATGGGTCGTCGCTGCAATCGGTGAATACGTCGGGATCGATCTGGAACAGCCGCATGAAAGAAAGCGGTACGTTCTGGTCCCGAACGACTTCCAAGAGAGAGTCCGTTGCGGAGTTCAGTGAGACTAGCGCCAGACGCAAATTCTCCTGTGCGGAAATCTCTTTTGGAGGACGTTGGGCTGCGAGCGCCACAAAGCCGCTGAGGTTCGCGACGCAATCGTATACCGAGACCCATCGAAGCAATGGGGCGCTCTTGTCCGCCTCGGCAGGATTGAAACCTTGGGGGCGCCGCAATATTTTTATCTCAGTATCCAGCATCTTCATCAGATACATCCAACTGAGCGGATTGCTCAAGTAAATAGGCTCTGGCGGTCTTTTCGAACTCTTTGTCGGATCCTTCGTCGGATTCTTCGTCAGATTACTTACGGTGACCCGCGTCCTGGCACATCCGGCGATAAGCGGAAGATCATTGTCGGCTTCAAGGGGCTGCCGATTTATATTTTGCCCTTGATCTTTGGGCACGGACGATCGTTCGGCAATATCGGCCACATTGGGATCGAACTTGGCAAAGTCCTCATGGCGGAAGTACGTATCCCCGATCAGCGACGCGGCCCGCTGCAGCGCCTGTTCGGCGCGAAGATCTGGCGGCAGGACAGCAGCCTGCGATGCGCTTCCTTCGCGCTTTGTGTCGGCGCGCTCCTGCCCTTGACCCGGCACTACGAAAGCACTGACATTCTGGGCAAGCGTGGAGACGCTACGGCGCAAATCTGGCTCGTTTGCCAGCCGTTCGGCGATATGGAAGCTGTCGACATTCAGCAGGCATGCAAGTGCGAGCGCAAGGTAGAACGACCAGGTCTGCGCGCTACGCTGGTACCAACCGTCGGCACGCTCGCCAATAGCCTTGTACCAACCGGCGATGGCCGCCTCGAAACCGCTCCAGTTTCCCTCATTGCCTGGGAGCAGACTGCGCAGGGTGCCCCAAATACGGTCGGTGCTTCCTGCGCCTACCTCCTTGACGAAAGCGTCCGGGGTGTATCTGACGCTAGGCGGATTGCTCTTGCCATCGTCATAGAGTTCGACCAGCAAGGCCTTGGCAAACAGGTCAGGCGGAATGGCTGACGGGCCCTGCGCCGACCACAGACTGGTCCATCCACCGCGTTCGCTGGCCGGATTGTCTCCTCGCGATAGCGCGAAGATCATCGGGCTTTCCAGAATCTTGTCCTTGAGCCTCTTATCGCGACCAACACCTTCCAGCAGCATCGAGTGCATGGTATGGGTACGGCCCGAGCGCAATTGTCCCGCCCACACCTCCTGGACCTTGCTCACGAGCAATGCCATTACCAGGTAGATGAGCAGGAGACCCAGCACCACGTCGAGAATGATGTTATCCACGGCGGCCTCTTCCTTCTTGTGGTTCTCAGTCGACGTCGTTGAAGAACAGGTGATCGCCGATGACCACGCACGGATACTTCCCACGCGCCCATTTCGGCGGCTGGCGCATGCTGACGGCGTAGTAATGGCGCGCGCCGCGAGTGATGTCGACCAGCGTGCGCTGCAGCAATTCCTCAGCTAGCCTCAGGGCTTGTCGATAGGGGCCATCGGGCTTGCGCGCAACCGCCAGCATTCGGGGCAGGTTGGGGTCGGTTTTCAACCAGCAGCTGAACTGCCAGGGATCCAGACATACAGCCCGTGCGGTGGCGCAGCGACGATAGCCCGTCCGCCAGCGGTTGGAAATCACGCTCGCCACGGCCCTCATCCCTTCCTCACCCTGATTGCGCGCTTCGCCCCAGAGCGTGCAGGCGATGATCTCGAGCTCGGTGAGGTCCGTCGAGTTGGTACTGGGCGCGCTTCCCGAGCGCGTCACGGTAGCCGCGAGCGCGGGTGCGCGCGGCGCGTCGAGCGCGGCCACGTTTCCTGACCGAAGCCATGGGCTCACGCGAAAGGTATCCAGCACAGGTCGAATCGGCCCGTAGAGAGCATTGGCCTGCCCGGCGCCGACCCCTTCTATTCCTGCAATGTGCATGCCCATCAGGCGGTTCTGGTCGTCCCAGATGGCCGCCCCGCTGTCTCCCGCCTGAGACGAACAGCAGTACCCGATGGCCTCATCGAGGAAGTAGTCCGTCTGCCCGGGCGACAGACCCGGAATATCCACCGGGCCGCTCCAATAGACTTTCAGGCGGCCGGGCAGGGTGGCGCGATGACTGCGCATCGTCACCGACTGCTCCGCACGAGGTCCCTCGGCGATCCCCGTCGGCAAGAGCGTGCCATCACCGCGCAGGGAGCGCACGAGCGCCTCGTCGATGGAGAGCAAAGCCGCGTCGATCGCCGAGTGGACTGGGCCTGCACTGGGTGCGGGTCGCCAATCCACGACGCGCGCGCGGCCCACCGCCGACCGGTGAGTAACGTCCACAGCCGTACCGAAGGCCCCCTCCAGCGAAGGAACTGCAACGTGGGCGCATGTGAGCAAGTAGCTCTGCCCCCCCTCGTTGGCCCGCAACAGCGCTGTAGCTGCTCCGACCATGGAGGGTCTGTCGCTGGGGCGTAGGGTAGGTGCGAGCTCCGCTCGAGCGCGAGGCGCCCGCACACGCCGAAGGGGAAGTGCCTCTGTCGACCACGGTGGCCGCCAATGAGACGGCAAGGAGCCGAGCGCAACGCCGTCTCGAGCAGCCACATGAAGCTGTGGCACACCCCTGCCAGGCAGGGACAGCCACACCGCATTCACGACACTGCTGTCGAGCCAGTCAGGGCGGGAAAGTGTGCAACGACCGGCAAGCTGCTGCGCGAGAGAGCGGAAAGCACCTAGTACCTGAGTCGTCGGAGTCGACATGGCTACAGCGGGGCGATGCATCGTCGTTCTCACGGCGGCAGCGGATTTTGCGTCGCGCGGCTGCTTGGGTTTGAGCCCCCACCGCCGGTAGCCGACGACCGAGGCCCTCCATCGATTTGGAGCAGAGTCGAATCCGCGCAAGGCAGCCCTCTGGTGGCGGTGCGCGACCTGGCCTCGCGTCGCGCCTGCTCATCCACCCAAGCTTGCGCAGCGCCCCAGGCCGAGAGCAACGACCCGCCTGTGTCGGCATAGAACGCTGCCAACCTTCCCGCACTCGCCGCATCCAGGCCAGCGGAAAGATCAAGCGGAATCTCGAGGTTCATCAGACCGGCAACGTCTTCTCCCGACTGCCCTCTCGCAGATTGCGTCCCAAGAGCTTCGAAGAGCTTTCCGATCTCCTGGGGTGTTCGGAGCGCCGGTTGCTTCTCACCGAGTCGTCGTTGAAGATCCGCTCGAATCCAATCGGCATCTTGACTCAGCCACATGGCCGCGTCTTCGATGTCGCCGCGTAGCCGACGCAACGCCTTCAATGTGGCTCTTGCCTGGGCAACCTGCTGATTGAGTCGCTGTGCCACCTGAGGGGTTGTGTTGCTTCCTCGAGTACCGTCGCCAAACTTGACCCGCTCCAGTGCTCCTCGCGCAGGACCGCTACCAGGCTTGCCTCGCAGTTTGGCGATCATGGAGGCCTGTGCGATCTGAAAATTCTCGATACTGGTCGACAGGGCACTTTCGGCGTCCTCCAGGCTCACTCGCCGACCTGTATCGCGACTCCAGGCCACTCGCTGGACCGTCGTGATGCTGATGCCAGGCGCCGCGTCGTCACGAAACGTTCTTGTTTCCGTCACATCGGGCGTCGAAAAGCCGTACAGGTCGCTGTTGAGATACAGCCACTGCGCGTGCCAGGACATGCTGCATTGCATCTCCCCGGCGGCTCGAAGGTACTGTTTTTCTCGCTCGGGAATACCGGAGTTCAGAAGCGCATAGATCGCGGTTCCAGCCACTGCCGACAACAACAAACCGCGATTCGACCCACCCCGTAGGCTCTCGTAGGCAGTCACCGCGCCGAAGGGATAGATGAGGGTGTTATAGGTGGCTTGGACGTTGATCACGTCACGAGCCATGTTCAACAATTCCCTGCGATAGGCATCCTGTTTTGCCCACACCGTGCCGAGACCGGCTGCCAGACAATCTGGCGTCTTTATCGCAACGATGCGTTCACGGCAATCGATGGAGAGCTCTTCC
This sequence comes from Variovorax sp. PDC80, assembly GCF_900115375.1. Classification (NCBI taxonomy): domain Bacteria; kingdom Pseudomonadati; phylum Pseudomonadota; class Betaproteobacteria; order Burkholderiales; family Comamonadaceae; genus Variovorax; species Variovorax sp. PDC80. The sequence goes on from NZ_FOWG01000010.1 coordinate 88,560, forward strand.
AGAGAGCGATTTTCCCGTCCGCTCGCAAGGGCGTTGAAATAGCCTTGATCGTCCACTTTGGGGATGGGAGCCACCCAGGTGCACGAGGAAAGCGCGGCCGCGACGCAAAGCACGGCGCAAGTCAGCCTCAGGCGCAGGACGACTCGATAAGTTAGCCTACCGGAATCCATGGTGTCCCCCAAAGATTTCTTTCTCTGCCACCCCCTCTCGGCGGCCTTCCTCAATCTGACCTGGCGCTAGCCATTGGCGCTTTTTTGGCCAACGTAGATGATGCTGAAGTCGTACAAGTTACCAATCACACATCTTGATGATGGCGTGAAAGAAACTTTCGTGCTAAAAGATGAGCACTATTGGTGTTGCCCACGAATTAGCAGCACGAGAGTCGCCGTATGCGCTTAGACACGATCTATAGCTGGGCAGTAGGCCTGCACAAACCAGCAGATAGACACTGAGCTTGGCATCGAGGATTGGACGCCGCGTTCAATGCCCGCCGCCTTTGCAACTGGCAATCGCTTTCGTCGAATCATCGAAATTCGAGTCGGGCGTCGGAGTTGATTCAAAATACGTCGGAGAGCGCCGCTGTCCGACACTTCGCTATAACGTTGCGGCTCTCGTCATAAGTGCACCGCCCTGTTTTTCCCTCGCCAGTGCAACGCATGAAGCAGGGTCAGCCAATGCGAGAGTTCGAAGTACGTTCGATCCAGCAGGCGGAGCAACTCACCACTACGCGAGTCTTGGCCAGCTGTTCGATGGGGTCTGCACGGAGGAGGAGGGGGCTGCGTCATCTACGGTCGAGTGGTGATGGAAGCAGTAGAGCAGGCCGCCAACAAGCGAGAAGACGTGGAGCAGTGCGCCGAACGCAGCGAGGACGCCGGCGGCCATTGCGAAGTCAAGCGTACCCCCGAGAGAGGTGCTACGCTGACCGTGATGATCCTGTTTCCTCAGTCAGCCTTGTAGCCGTCGACGCACTCCTTCGGAACGAATAACCAAGCCTGCACCCATGGACCATCCTCCCTGCGGCTGACATGCGCTGGCTCGTAGATCACGATTTCGTCGTCGGATCCGAGGCAGTGCCGATGGCGAGCCTGGTCAATCTCTTCCTGGTTAGCACATGGAGCAAGGAGATTCCCATTTCTGATCAGTTCGCGGAGGAACCCAAGGAAGAGGACGACGACCTGATCGTTGGGGTATGTGGCGTGCTCGTCGACTTCTGCGACAGTGGCGATATGAAGCTTGCTTATGAGGGGTATTGCTGGCGGCTTGACCATCGGCGATCAGCGCTGCTCGCTCCAGGACAGCGAAAAAGGATTTGATTTCGCTCGACGATGCCTAGTTGTGATGTACCGATACTCGAGCCGCCGTCAAAGCAGGCGACGCTCCCGCACGAGGGGCGGCTTGAGTTCGACATCGTCACCGGACAGCTCGCCATCGGCGCTGGGCTGCTCGCGCCAGGTCAGAAGCCGATAGCAGCCTTGCTCCGGCCGAATACTCGGCCACATGACGTTGAGGGCTTTGAGGGCGTTTGGCGCACTGCTGGGCGGTGACTTGGATCTTGGCCATGGCAGTGGTTTTGGGGTGAGAGAAAGAATGCGGCGGCTCCCTCGCCTTGGACGTTGCCGTTGTCGGGGGTGAGTGAGCGTTCGGAAAACTGTAGCCTCCCAGTGGGCTGGCTATGATTTGGTTCAAGGGGCCGTGGAAATCTGTACTCGGGGATATCTACGATGCGGAAACTCTTGACCGTCGAAGATTCGTTTCGGATTTCTGGACGAGGGCTGGTAGCCGTTCCGTGCCCAAGGATCGATGAGTACGCCGGTCCTCCGGGGCCTCAGGTAGAACTGCGTCGCCCGGACGGGGCGGTCTCGGTGGCGGTTGGGCAAGACAGCTCTGAAGCTGCGCAGCAGCCTGTTTTTCATGCCGAACGAGGTTTCTGTGCTGGCCATGGATTCCAACTACTGACGAGGGGGTACGTCGTCGGGATAGCCCTGCTGGTGCAGGTCAGCACGTTCCTCTGACCCCAATGGCACCGGGGTGAGGGCGAGTTCAGGATTGACGTTTCACGGCCTTCGAGCCGACTTCGAGTTCGCGAAAGTGCTTAACGATCCTTGCGGCCGCGGCAAGGCTCAAGGTACCCAGCCTCGGTGACCCCATCCTCGCACTGACGCCCGGCCCCGGTTTATATCCAATGAGTCTTATGTAAAATCAATGATTCTGTTGTTGGATGTGCTTCTGCCCCGTTTGGCCGTGAAGCTCAGCAATCAGTCCCGAGACGGAAATGCTTCGTCGATCTGCCGTGAACGCGCGACTTCATCGGCGTGCAGGTAGATCGACGTGGTCTGCAGGGAGGCGTGCCGCAGGTTGTCGCGAACGATGGTGAGCTCGGCCCCCCGCGCCAGCGCGTGGGTCGCGTGCGTGTGACGCATCCAGTGCGGACTGGCGAGGCGGAGCTTTTCGGCGAGCGCAGGGTTGTCCTTCGCCACCATTTCACCCGTGAGCAGGAAGAATCGGCGCAGGATGCTCCAGAGCCTGGCCGAGGTGATCCCTTCGGTGCTATCGAGATCGATGCTGCCGATCAACGGCAAGGTCGGATTCCAGCGCGCACGGGTGGTCGGAATGCTGCGCTGGAGCAGGTAGCGATCGAGTGCCGCCCGGGCCAGCGAGGGCAAGGCCACCTTGGCCGTTTTTGCGCCCTTGCCCACGAGATGCAGCCATTGGTCGCCGCGGCTGTCGATCTCGATCTGCCCCAGCTTCGCGCCCACCAGTTCGCCCACGCGCAGTCCCGTCGCATAGGCGAAATCGAGGACGAAACGCAGCCTTTGCGCGGCGGGAAGCGTCCACCCTCTCCCCCACTCCAGTCCGTCGGCGATCGTGCGGATGAGCCCCCACTCCCCCTCGCTGAAGAAGCGAGCGGCGGCCAGGGGCCGAGCCGGTGTGCCGCCTCGAACCTTGATGCCGGCGAAAGGGTTGGCCAGGGTGTATCGCTGCTGCATGAGCCAGCGGAACATGGCGCCGACGACCGACAGCGCATAGGCGGTGGAGCGCGCGGACAGGTCTCCCGCGAACGGTCGCCAATCACTCGCGCCGCGCGGGCGCGCGGGACCGACCCAGCGACCTCGGGGTGACGGACGGCGCAAGAAGGCTCGATAGGCGACCGCATCCTCGGTGGTCAACGAAGAAAGGGCCCGTCCCCTCTCGAGGATCGACCAGAGGATGAGCCGCTCCGCTTCCTTGCGATAGGCCCGTTGTGTCGCAGGCGACTCCTGAAGAGCCAGCCAGGTCTGGACTGCTTGGTAGTCGTTGCTGGCCCCGAGTGCGCAGCTGGCCGGCGGCGCGCGAAAGGTGCCGCGGGATCCGTCTACATCGTTCGGGACATGAAGCCGTTCCCACGGCACCACGTCGTTCGGCGCGTCGGAAACGACGAGCGCGCGTGCGCGCTCCGTCAGTTCAGGATGCGCCGTGAAGAGAGCCTCGACCTGGCGCGCACCCGCGGCTCCGAGTCCCGGGACCGCAACCCACCAACGTCGCCGGCGCGGCACTCGCACGGTGAGTTCCGCGAGCGTGCGGATGCCATGGCCGCGCAATGCCTTCGCGATGCGTGGCGGCAACCAGGCTTCGACGTCGTCCGTCACCAAGGGCGCGGGCGGTGGCAGCTTGCGCAGGATTTCGATGGCATTGCGCACCGCTTCTGCCCGTACCACGCGCTCCGTGGCGGGATGCGTGAGCAGCGCGGCGATGTCGGCACGACGACGGGTTTCGGCGAGCGCGACCAGTTGGCGCCGAATGGCGCCCAGGAGCGCGCGGGAAGACTGTCCGTCGGTGCTCGCGTGCCCGAGGTACTGAACCACGCTGGCACGTGCACTCATTCCCGCATACCAGGCGCGCAATGCCGCCAAGGCGGCCTGGCCGGGAAAGCCCTCCTCGCTTCGGTCACGAGGCCTTGCGGCTGCTTCGGAGGTGGGTGGGCTACTTTTCATGGGGAGAGATTCTCTCCCCAATCAAGCTGTTGTGATAAGAAGAGTTATCGAAGTAGCACGGATTGACTGATGGGTACAGCGCCTGCGATCCGATCAGCCTGAAGTGCCTGTGTCCTGGCCCAAAGTTGCTCGGCGCGTCCAGCGTCGAGTGCATAGGACCTGACACCGTCGGCAAACGGATTGGGCGAATCGTTCACCGGAGCGACGGCACAGTCCTCGAGATAGCGGCCTCCTATCTCGTCCGCGTCGGCAACGACTGCCGCCCAGACCGAAGTCGCCGCTGCCTGTCCGACATCTTTCAGTTGCCCTGGAGGAAGACCTGCGTCGGCACGCGCCTTGCCCACGGTTTCGAACAGGTCTTGCAATTGCTCTGCCGAGAAGTTGCGCGGCAGTTCGGTCAGGCTGTTGCCCGGCATGACCGCCGCCGCCCGGACGCCACGATGGCGATGATGCTTGTCGAACGCCACCGCAAACAGGGTCTCCGCCGTCTTCGATCGACCGTACGCGACGAACGGGTCGTAGGGCTGTTGCGAGAAGTTCGGATCGTCGAGGTCCACATCGGCAACGCGGTGTGCTTGGGACGACAGCATGACCAGGCGACCGTTGTCGACGAGAAGCGGTTCGATCCGATGGATCAGAACGAAGTGACCCAGGTAGTTGGTCGCGAACTGGATCTCGAAGCCGTCGTCCGTCAGACCGAACGGCGTGGCCATCACGCCGGCGTTGGCGATGATGGCGTCGAAGGGACGACCGTCGGCGAGCAGTCTGTCGGCGCTGGCGCGCACGCTTCGCAGGGATGCAAGATCGAGTTCGCCCAGCTCGAAGCTGCCTCCGGCCTGCGCCGCCGCATCGCGCACCGATGCCGTTGCCGCCCGGGCCTTGGCCAGGTCTCTGACCAGTCCCACAACGCTGGCGCCACGCGAGACGAGCGCACGCGCGGTCTCGACACCGATCCCCGCCGATGTTCCCGTGACGAGGAAGCGCTTGCTCTTCAGATCGACATCCGCCAGCACGTCTTGGGCGGTCGATTTCGCATCAAATTTCTTGCTCATGTCTTTGTCTTGCACGTTGTTCAGTTCGAATTTCATTGGCCGAGCCGCTGAAGCTCAGACGGCCAGGCCGCCGGCCACATCGATCACGCTGCCAGTCATGTAGGCGCCGTTCGGGCCGACCAGGAAGCAGACCAGGGCCGCCACTTCCTCGAGCGTCGCGATGCGGCGTATCGGATGCAGATTCAGGAGCGCCTCCGGCACTCCGTCGCCGAGGACCTCGGCCGCCATGTCGGTCGGCATGACGCCCGGCTGCACGACGTTGACGGTGATGTTGCGACTGCCGAGGTCGCGCGCCACGCCCTTCGCATAGCCGACCAGGGCCGCCTTGCTTCCCGCGTAGTCGGCGGCCCCGGCGAACGGAACATGGGTGCCCAGCAGGGAGCCGATGAAGACGATGCGCCCGCCATCGGAAAGTACCGGTGCCGCCGCGCGCGTGGTGGCCACCGTTCCCATCACGTTGACCTGCCACTGCCGGTCGAGGTTGACCGTGTCGAGTGCGGGATCGTCGACGGTCTTGCCTTGCACGGCGATGCCGGCGTTGTTGACGAGGATGTCGATCCGGCCGAAGTGCGACAGCACCCGATCGACCATGGGCTTTGCCGCGGTCGTGTCGGCCTGGTCGCTTTGGATGGCCAGGGCCCGAACGCCCTTGGCTTTCAATTTCTCCACCACCGCATTCGCCTTTTCTTCGGAGGCAACGTAGGTGATCGCGATGTCGGCACCGAGGTCGGCCAACGCTTCCGCCGTCGCGGCACCCAGCCCCCGCGAACCGCCAGTGATGAGGGCAAGCTTGCCCTTCAAGAATTGCTGCATGACATGCTCTTTCGAAGACAACCGGGCGCCGTGTCCCGGGCATCGGGAATTCATAACGATCGGTATCGTAACGAACGATATGGAAATGGACGAAGAGCGTCAAGCGGTTTAATATCGATCGTTACGAAAAAACCAAGGTGGTGCGACTCATGGGACGTCAGCGCGAATTCGATGTGGAGCAGGCATTGGAAGCCGCACTGACCATGTTCTGGCGCAAGGGCTACGAGGGCACCTCGTACACCGATCTGACGCAAGCCATTGGCGTCGAACGCCCGGCGCTCTATTCGGCCTTCGGCAACAAGGAGGCGTTGTTCCGGCAGGCGCTGGAGCGCTACTACGCCCACTACCTGGCGTTCTTCCCCGCCGCGCTCGAGTTGCCAACCTCGCGCGAGGTTGCCGCGCACATCCTCTACAACACGGCGGAACTGAACACCCGCGACCCCGAACGCGCCGGTTGTCTGGCGATCCATGGCGTTCTGGCCGGATCGGACGACGCGGAGCCGGTGCGTCGAGCACTGGTCGAGGCTCGTGCAGCCGCTCAAGCGACGTTGCAGGAGCGCTTCGAGCGCGCCAAGCGCGAGGGTGACCTGCCCTCCGATGCGAAGTGCGATGCGCTGGCGGCCTATGTCTGCGCCGTGTGCCACGGCATGGCGGTGCAGGCCAAGGCAGGCTTCAGCCGCGACGTGCTGGAGGCCGTCGCCGATCAAGCGCTTGCCACCTGGCCAGGCAGCGGCCGGTCCTCGGGCTGATAGTCGCAGGGGTGACGGCGAATCCTCGCTGGGCGCCAGCCGCCAGATCGTCGGCGTGGTGCACGGCCAGCCCGCAAGGGTAGGTGCCGATTTCCGGGCTATAATCGAAGGCTTCGCGGCTGTAGCTCAGCTGGATAGAGTACTTGGCTACGAACCAAGGGGTCGTGGGTTCGATTCCTGCCAGCCGCACCAGAATTTCGGTTCTAGAACCACGGGTTAGACGCTCAGGCGTCTAGCCCGTTTTTCTTTGTGCGCCACCTTTGCGGCTGCTTGGCGAACAGCATCTCGATGTTCGCGAAGGCCTTGATCTCGATCGCGTTGCCCGACGGATCGAGGAAGAACATCGTCGCCTGCTCGCCCGCTTCGCCCTTGAAGCGGATGTAGGGTTCGATGATGAACCGGATGCCGGCCGCCTTCAGCCGGTCCGCCATCGCGTCCCAATCGGTGCGCGGAAGCACGATGCCCATGTGGCGCACCGGAACGTCCTTGCCGTCGACATCGTTCTTCTGCGCGACTCCGGCCTCCTCGGGCGAGAGATGGGCAACGATCTGGTGGCCGTAGAAATTGAAGTCGATCCAGTCCGGAGAACTGCGGCCCTCGGGGCAGCCGAGGGTCTCTCCATAGAACCGGCGCGCGAGCTCGAGGTCATGCACGGGAAACGCGACATGGAACGGCGACAGCATCGCGGGGTTGGTGCGGGGGGCAAGCATCGGGGGGCCTCGGTGTTGGTTGTACAGGCCCGAACGATAGGCATGCCGATGCAATAAAAAAATCAATTAATATTGCGGTTTTAGACAAATAATTTTTGTATGAAGCCGAGAGGCCCGGCCTCGCCCCCGGCGCTCGAGAACAGCAGATCGCTTCCATGATCCGAGAACTGAAGACCCTTCTGGCGGTCGCGAGCGAGGGCACCTTCTCGGCCGCCGGCGACAAGATCGGACTCACCCAGTCGGCCATCAGCGCCCAGATGCAGCGCCTCGAAGCCGAGGTGGGCCACGACCTCTTCGACCGCGCCGGCCGCACCGCCCGCCTCAACGATCGCGGGCACCAGATGGTCGGCCAGGCCGAGCAGCTCATCCGCATGTATTCGGACCTGTGCGCCGGCAAGCTCGGAACGCCGACCTCGTTCCGGTTCAGCATCGGCTCGATCGCTTCGGCGCAATCGCACCTGCTGCCCGAGGCGATCGCGCGCTTCCATCGGCAGTTTCCGGAGGTCCGGACCCGGCTGGTGCCGGGCCTCTCGATGGACCTGGCCCAGCTCGTCGATGCCGGCGAACTCGAGATGGCGATCGTCATCCGGCCGCCCTTCTCCCTGCACAGCGACCTGAGATGGACCACGCTGGCGCAGGAGCCTTTCCGGCTCATCGTTCCGAGGGATGCGCCGGACATCGGCTGGCGGGAACTGCTCATGACGATCCCCTTCATCCGCTACGACCGCGCATCGCTGGCCGGCCGGCAGGTGGACCGCTTTTTGCGGCGCGAACATATTGCCGTGAGGGACGTCTGCGAGGCCGACGAATTAGAGGCGCTGATCCGTCTGGTCGCGCTCGGCCTGGGCGCCTCGCTGGTTCCGCAGACGATGCGCAACCGCCGCTGGCCCGCGGCGGTCCGCGTCATCGACCTCGAGGAAGACACCTTCCATCGGGACATCGGCCTGGTTCATCGCAGCAAGCGCAACATGAACGAAGCCTCGCGCGCGCTCGCGCACCTGATCACCGATGCCTATGGCGCGGTGCCGCCCGAGGCCTGAGCGCGAGGGCATCGACGCCTGCATGCCCTCCCGCGCCGATCACGCCACCGCCGCGCGTGCGAGTGCCGCATCCTGATCGGGTGTTCCGCCGGACACCCCCAGCGCACCGATCAACACACCGTCGCCATCGAACAGCGGCAAGCCGCCGCCCATCAGCAGCAGACCGCCCGCGTGGATGTGGTCGAAGTGCGGCGCCGGTACCCCCACCTGCAGCGGCGCATTCAGCGCTTCGCTCGGCATCCTGAACATCACGGAGGCGCGGGCCTTGGCCATGGCCAGTTCGCTCGAGGCGAGCCACGCATCGTCCATGCGCGAAAAGGTGACCAGGTTCGCGCCGCGGTCGAGGACCGCGAACACCGCGTTCACGCCGGCCTCTTGTGCGGCCTGCCGGCCCCGGGCCACCACGCGGTGGGCATGGTCGATGGCGATGTCAGGCATTCTGCGACCACTCCGTCGCCTGCCACTGCCTGGCGGCATCGATCGTCGCCAGCGGACGCATCGTGCGGTAGAGGTGCTCGTCGGCGGGAATGATCTCGACCATCGCGTCGATCATTTCCTGCGGATCGGCCTGATCGAGCAGGCTCCCGCTGAAGTCGGGCATCGGCACGACCGCCTTGTCGGCGTCGTACCACTGCACGAAGCTCTCGGCCCCGGTATCGTTGAAGCCGGTACCGAAGACGCCGGGGTTGACGGTCGCGACCTTGATGCCGAAGGGCGCGAGCTCCGCTTTCATCGATCCGGCAATGGCTTCGATCGCGTGCTTGGTCGCGCAGTAGATGCCGAGGAAAGGCACCACCAGGATGCCGCCCATCGACGAGGTCCACACCACCTTGCCCGAGCGGCGCGCCACCATCCTGGGCAGGATGGCCTGCACCAGCTGCAGATGGCCGAAGACGTTGATGTCGAACGACTCGCGCACGCGCTGCATCGGGATGTCGGCGATCGAGCCGCCCTCCATGACGCCGGCGTTGAGCACCAGCACGTCGGGATCGAAGGAACCCGCGTGCGCGATGTCGATGCCGTCGAGCAGGTTGAGCTTGATCACCTCCATCTCGACCCCTGCGGCGGCGGCATCCGCGCGCAGGCCGCGGACCTGCGGCCAGGTTTCGGCGGCGGCCACCACCTGGTGGCCTTGCCGGGCCAGTTCGATGGCCGAGCCGCGGCCGAAGCCCGAGCTCGCACCCGTGATCAAGATCTTCTGGGACATGGTTCGAATTCCTTTCGTGTGACTGTGCGAGCCAGTCTAGGAAGGCCATACCATTCGGACAATCCCACCAACGCTTGTTGCTCCGATGAATCCCGTTCATCAATTCAAGGGCTGCGATCTGTTCGCCCTGAATGTCTTTCTTTCGGTCGCGACGCATCGCAGCTTTCGTGCCGCGGGCCGGGAGCTGGACATCACGGCATCGGCCGTCAGCCACTCCATCAAGACGCTCGAGCAGCGCCTGGCCGTGAGACTGCTGAACCGGACCACGCGCAGCATGTCCTTGACCGATGCCGGAGAGCGGCTGGCGGTCAAGCTGCGGCCCAGCTTGTCGTCGCTCACGCAGGCCTTGCAGGAGGTCGACGAGTTTCAACATACCCCGAGCGGCACGATACGCATCAATTCCAGCGAAGGCGCGGTTCGCCTGGTGCTGCGGCCCCTGCTCGCGCGCTTCGTGCGCACCTATCCGAAGGTCCATCTCGACATCGTCTGCGACGGGAAGCTTGGCGACGTCGTCGCCGATGGCTTCGACGCGGGCATTCGCCTGTTCGAAGCCGTGCCGCAGGACATGATTTCGGTGCGCGTGGGCGGGCCGGTGCGTTTTGCCGCCGTGGCCTCGCCGAGCTACCTGGCGGCGCGCGGTCGGCCTGCCGTGCCGCAGGACCTGCACCAGCACGACTGCATCCGGTTCCGTTTCGAGAGCGGTGCCATCTATCGCTGGGAGTTCGCCCGCCATGGCGTCGAGGAGAGCATCGACGTCAAGGGGCCGATCACCCTCACCGACCAGCCGCTGATGGTCGATGCCGCGATCGAGGGCATCGGCATCGCCTTCGTGCCCGATCACCTCGCCCTGGAGGCGTTGCGCGACGGCAGGCTCGAACGCGTGCTGGATGAATGGTGTCCCGCCTATCCGGGCCTGTGTCTCTACTATCCCGGACACCGCCACGTCTCCGGTGCCTTGCGTGCACTGATCGACATGGTGCGCGACGGGGCCTCGTGAGGACGCCTCCTCGCTCGGGAATTTCGCGAGAGCGCACCAGGCATCGCAACCGGCCGCGTTCGAACCCTCTTGAGTTGCCCCGCAACGTCCCGACCTGCAGGGTCTACGGCGCGCGCGTTGCGCCCCCGCGATCGTTGTCGTAGCCTGCACTTCCCGTGGACCTGCACTCGTTTCACCCCTCCGTCGCCCGCTGGTTCTCGCGAACCTTCCCCGGCCCCACCTCGGCCCAGGCCCAGGCGTGGCCGGCGATCCGTGCCGGGCGCGACACGCTGGTGGCCGCGCCCACCGGCTCGGGCAAGACGCTCACGGCCTTCCTCGCGGCGCTCGACGACCTGGTGCGCCGCGGCCTCGATCCCGCCGGCCTGCCCGACGAGACCGCCGTCGTCTACGTCTCGCCGCTCAAGGCGCTGTCCAACGACATCCGGCTGAACCTCGATGCGCCGCTCGCGGGCATCCGCGCCGAACTGGCGGCGCTGGGCCTGCCCGAGGTCGACATCCGCACCGCCGTGCGCACCGGCGACACGCCGCAGCGCGAGCGCCAGCAGAGCCTGCGCCGGCCGCCGCACGTGCTGGTGACCACGCCCGAGTCGCTCTACGTGCTGTTGGGCTCCGCCTCGGGCCGCCGGATGCTGTCGACGGTGCGCAGCGTGATCGTCGACGAGATCCATGCCATCGCCGCGAGCAAGCGCGGCAGCCACCTGGCGCTGTCGCTGGAGCGGCTGCAGGAGCTCTGCACGGCGCAAGGCGGCGCGCGGCCGGTGCGCATCGGCCTGTCTGCCACGCAGAAGCCCATCGACGAGGTGGCGCGTTTCCTGGTCGGCGCGGGCGCGCTGCGCGCCGACGGCACGGCCGACTGCGAGATCGTCGACATCGGCTATGCCAAGCAGCGCGACCTCGCGCTCGAGCTGCCGCCCACGCCGCTCGAGGCCGTGATGTCGGGCGACCAGTGGACGCAGGTGTATGCGCGCGTGGCCGAGCTCGTGTGGCTGCACAAGACCACGCTGGTGTTCGTCAACACGCGCCGCATGGCCGAGCGCGCGGCGCGGCACCTGGGCGACATCCTCGGCAAGGAGGCGGTGGCTGCGCACCACGGCAGCCTGTCGAAGGAAACGCGGCTGGCCGCCGAGCAGCGCTTGAAGCGCGGCGAGCTCAAGGTGCTCGTCGCCACGGCCTCGCTCGAGCTGGGCCTGGACATCGGCGACGTCGACCTCGTGTGCCAGCTCGGCTCGCCGCGCGCCATCGCCACCTTCCTGCAGCGCGCCGGACGCTCGGGCCATGCGGTGGGCGGCGTGCCGAAGGCGCGGCTGTTCGCGCAGTCGCGCGACGAGCTGGTCGAATGCGCCGCCCTGCTCGACTGCATCCGACGCGGCGAGCTCGATGCGCTGCGCGTGCTGCCGGCGCCGCTGGACGTGCTGGCGCAGCAGATCGTGGCCGAGACCGCCTGCCGCGAATGGAACGAGGACCAGCTGTTCGACCTCGTGCGCCGCGCCTGGCCGTACGCGCAGCTGTCGCATGCGCACTTCATGGAGGTGGTGCGGATGGTGTCCGAAGGCTTCGCCACGCGGCAGGGCCAGCGCGCGGGCTATGTGCACCGCGACGCCGTGCACCACCTGCTGCGCGAACGCAAGGGCGCGCGCATGACCGCGCTGACCTCCGGCGGCACCATCCCCGAGACCGGCGACTACACGGTCGTGCTGGAACCACAGGCCGACAAGATCGGCACCGTCAACGAGGACTTCGCGGTCGAGAGCCTCGCGGGCGACGTGTTCCAGCTCGGCAACACCAGCTACCGCATCCTCAAGATCGAGCCGGGCCGCGTGCGGGTGGAGGACGCGCAGGGCGCGGCGCCCAACATCCCGTTCTGGCTCGGCGAGGCGCCGGGGCGCAGCGACGAGCTGTCGTTCGGCGTGTCGCGGCTGCGCGAGGAGGTGTCGCAGGCGCTCGCATCGGGCGGCAACGACGCGGCGATGGTGTTGCTGACGCAGGCCATCGGCCTCGACGAGGAGGCAGCGCGCCAGATCGTCGCGCATCTCGCGCAGGCGCGCGCCGTGCTCGGCGATCTGCCGACCCAGCACACGCTCGTGATGGAGCGCTTCTTCGATGCCTCGGGCGGCATGCAGCTGGTGATCCATTCGCCCTTCGGCAGCCGGCTCAACCGCGCCTGGGGCCTGGCGTTGCGCAAGCGCTTCTGCCGCACCTTCAACTTCGAGCTGCAGGCCGCGGCGACCGAGGACGCGATCGTGCTGTCGCTCTCGACCAGCCACAGCTTCCCGCTCGACGAGGTGGCGCGCTACCTGCATTCGGCTTCGGCGCTGCACGTGCTGGTGCAGGCGCTGCTAGACGCGCCGCTATTCGGCGTGCGCTGGCGCTGGAACGCCACCACCGCGCTCGCGCTGCCGCGCTTCACCGGCGGGCGCAAGGTGGCGCCGCAGCTGCAGCGCATGCGTTCCGAGGACCTGCTCGCGGCCGTCTTTCCCGACCAGGTCGCGTGCGCGGAGAACATCGTCGGCGAGCGCGAGATCCCCGAGCATCCGCTGGTCGCGCAGACGCTCGACGACTGCCTGCACGACGCGATGGACGCCGACGGCTGGCTCGCGCTGCTGCGGCGCATGGAGGCCGGCGCGGTGCGCGTGCTGGCGCGCGACCTGCCCGCGCCCTCGCCGCTCGCGCTCGAGGCCCTGAACGCGCGGCCCTATGCCTTCCTCGACGATGCGCCGCTGGAGGAGCGCCGCACGCAGGCCGTGCAGAACCGGCGCTACACCGATCCGCAGAGCGCCGACGACGTCGGCCAGCTCGACGCCCAGGCCATCGCGAGCGTGCGCGAGGAAGCCTGGCCGCAGCCGCGCAGTGCCGACGAGATGCACGAGGCACTCGGCATGCTCGGCGCCCTGAACGACGACGAGGTGGCCCGGCAGGCGGACTGGAAGAAATGGCTGACGGCACTGGCCAAGGCCGGCCGCGCGACGCGCCTGCTCTTCGAAGGCAAGGGGCGCGCCGCGCGCGGCCTGTGGGTGACGGCCGAGCGGCTCGGGCTGCTGCGCGCCGTGTCACCCGATGCGCCGATGCAGCCCGCCATCGCCGCGCCCGACGACGCCGAGCAACCCGCCGACCGCGACACCGCGCTGCGCGAACTGCTGCGCTCGCGCCTGGGCGGGCTTGGCCCCGTGACGGTCGCGCAGCTCGCCACGCCGCTCTTCCTGTCGGCCGCGGACGTCGAAGGCGCCCTGCTCGCGCTGCAGGCCGAAGGCAGCGTGCTGCAGGGCCGCTTCACGCTCGGCGGCACCGAGCCCGAATGGTGCGAGCGCCATCTGCTGGCACGCATCCACCGCTACACGCTCGGGCGCCTGCGCCGCGAGATCGAACCGGTCGAGCCGCGCGACTTCGTGCGTTTCCTCTTCGAATGGCAGCACATCGGCGCGGGCTCGCGCGCGAGCGGCCCGGAAGCGCTGTCGGGCATCCTCTCGCAGCTCGAAGGCTACGAAGCGCCCGCGCCGCTGTGGGAGGCCGAGCTGTTGCCCGCGCGCGTGAGCGACTACGCGGGCGCCTGGCTCGACGACCTGTGCACCGCCGGGCGCGTGCTGTGGACGCGGCTGCGGCCGACGGCCACCGAGGGGCGCAAGGGCGCGGGCAGCCTGTCGTTGCGCGCCACGCCGGTGGTGCTGCTGCCGCGCCGCAGTTCGGCGCTGTGGACCACGCTCGCACCGGCTCCCGCCGACGACGACAACCTGGGCTCGCGCGCTGCACGCGTCGCCACGCACCTGGCCCAGCACGGCGCCTGCTTCTTCGACGAGATCGCGCATGGCACGCGGCTGCTGCCGGTCGAGATCGAGGAGGCGCTGACCGAACTGGTCGCCAAGGGCCGTGCCCGCTGCGACAGCTACGCAGGCCTGCGTGCCCTGCTGGTGCCGGCCGCCAAGCGCGCCTCGGCCGACCTGCGGCGCCGGCGACGCGCGCCCCTCTTCAGCATCGAGGACGCCGGGCGCTGGACCCTGGTGCGGCCGCCCGCCGCCGCCGAAGCGATGGCCGCCAGCTCCGCCGAGGCGATCGAACAGGTGGTGCACGTGCTGCTGCGCCGCTACGGCGTCGTCTGCTGGCGGCTGCTCGAGCGCGAAGCCGCGTGGCTGCCGCCCTGGCGCGAGCTGGTGCGCGTGTGCCGCCGGCTCGAGGCGCGTGGCGAGATCCGTGGCGGTCGCTTCATCGCCGGCGTGTCGGGCGAGCAGTTCGCCTTGCCCGAGGCGGTGGCCTCGATGCGGCGCGTGCGCCGCGAGTCGGGTGACGGCGCGCTGATCGCGCTCGCGGCCAGCGATCCGGCCAACCTGCTGGGCACGATCGTGAACGGTCCGAAGGTGCCGCGGGTCGCGGGCTCGCGCGTGCTGTATTGCGATGGCGTGCCGATCGCGACCAGCGTGGCGGGAGAAGTCAGCCTGCTGGTCGAGCTCGATGCCGCGCGGGCGCAGGCGGCGAGGCGTGCGCTCTCGCTCGAGCCCTCGCTACGCAGCCACGAACTCGCCGCGCAACCGTCGGCTTGAGTTCGCGCGACTGCCTCAACTGGCCTCGGCGCCGTGCCCGCCGCCGCGCGTCACCACCTCGACCGACTGCACGCCTTCCAGCGTCTCGAGCCGCCGCACGAAATTGCCGATGTCGGCCGAGGACACGCGCACCAGCTGCACCGTGATGTCGTCGAGCTCACCGCCCGGTCGCACCGCGACCAGGAAGCGCCGCAGCCGCGCGGGCTGCAGGTCGAGCCCCTGCTCCAGCGACTCCGGGCTCACCGCGCCGTGCGTCGCGACCACGCGCAGCCGGCAGCTCTGGCTGCGCGCGCGGTAGGCCTCTTCCAGCGGCTTGATGCCCGCGAGGATCACCAGGATGATCACGGTCGAGGCGGCGGCCGGAAAGTAGAGCCCGCCGCCGACCGCGAGCCCGATCGCGGCCACGGTCCAGATGCTCGCGGCGGTCGTGAGCCCGCGCACGATCTCCCCGCGCGCGAGGATCGCGCCGGCACCGAGGAAGCCGATGCCCGACACCACCTGCGCGGCCGCGCGCGACGGATCGAGCACCACGTGCTCGCCGCGCAGGCTGTCCGCGAAGCCATAGGCCGACACCAGCATGAAGAGGCAGGCGCCCACGCTCACCAGCATGTGCGTGCGGATGCCCGCGGCCCACAGCAGGCGCTCGCGCTCCAGGCCGACCAGGCTGCCGAGCGCGGCGGCGACGAACAGGCGCAGCAGCGTCTCGCCATGGGACAGAAGAACGTTGCCGTGCAGCATGGACAGGGCCGGCGTCATTCGGTGAAGTTGTCCTTGATCAGGTCCACCACGTCGGACGAGCGCCCGCCGAGCACCGCCTTGGCGGAATACAGCATCGTGCCCGCGACCTGGCTGAACTCCACCTTCGGCGGCATCACCAGCTCCGTGCGGTTGACCTTCACGTCGAGCAGCGCCGGCCCGGGATGCGCGAGGAAGGCGCGCACGGCATCGGGCAGCTGCTCGGCGCGCTCCACCTTCTGCCCGTAGAAGCCGATCACTTCCGCCAGCCGTGCGAAGTCGGGGTTCAGCAGGTCGGTGTAGTTGTCGAGCAGCCCCTCGACCTTCTGCTCGAGCTCCACGAAGTTCAGGCTCGCGTTGTTGTAGACCACCACCTTGATCGGCAGCTTCTCCTGCACCGCCGTCATCAGGTCGCCCAGCAGCATCGCGATGCCGCCATCGCCCGACAGCGAGATCACCTGCCGGCCCGGGAAGGCTTTCTGCGCGCCCAGCGCCTGCGGCATGGCGTTGGCCATGGTCCCGTGCAGCAGGCTCACGAGCGTGCGGCGGCGCCCGTTCATCGTCAGGTGGCGCAGCGACCACACCATCGGGCTGCCGCCATCGGCCGTGAAGACGGCATCGTCGGCCGCCAGTTCGTCGATCACGCGCGTGAGGTGCTGCGGATGGATCAGCCCCGCCTTGCCGGGCCGCTCGTCGCGGCGCAGCGTCTCCAGCGAAGCCTTGCGATGGCGCAGGCAGTCGTCGAGAAAGCTTCGGTCGGCGCGCTCCTCGAGCAGGGGAATCAGCGCCTCGACCGTGTGCGCGATGTCGCCCACCAGCCCCAGCGCCACCGGATGGCGGCGCCCGAGATGGCTGCCGTCGACGTCGATCTGCAGGATGGTCGCCTTGGCCGGATAGAACTGGCTCCACGCGAAGTCGGCGCCCAGCAGCAGCAGCGTGTCGCACTCCTGCAGCGCGCGGTAGCCCGACTCCACGCCGAAGATGCCGGTCATGCCCATGTTGAAGGGGTTGTCGTACTCCACGAAATCCTTGGCGCGCGAGGTGTGGGCGATCGGCGCCTTCAGGCACTGGCCGAGCGCCAGCAGCATCTCGTGCGCGCCCTCGCAGCCATGGCCCGCATAGATCGCGATCTTCTTTCCCTTTCCGAGCAGGGCCGCCAGCTGCGCGAGTTCGGCATCGTTGGGCCGGATCACCGGTGCGGCGCGGTGCACCGAGAAGCCCAGGCCTTCCTTCACATCGGTCTGCGCGATGTCGCTCGGCAAAATGACGACGGCCACGCCGCGCCGCGACAGCGCCGCCTGCGCCGCGAGCGCCACCACGCGCTGCGCCTGTTCGGCCGACTGCACCTGTTCGCAGAAGACGCTGCAGCCCGCGTAGAGCGACTTGAAGTCCACCTCCTGCGGAAACTCCATGCCGAGCTCGGCCGTCACGATCTGGCTCGCGATCAGCACCACCGGTGCGCGGTTGCGGTTCGCCTCGAAGACGCCGTTGATGAAATGCAGCCCGCCCGGCCCGCACGAGCCCGCGCAGAGGCTCAGCTCGCCCGTCAGGTACGACTCCGCGCCGGCGGCGAAGGCGGCCGCTTCCTCGTGGCGCACATGCACCCATTCGATCTCGCTGCGGCGGATCGCGTCGGTCACGTGGTTCAGCGTGTCGCCGACGATCCCATAGCAACGTTTGGCGCCGGCCTTCTGCAGGGTTTCGATGACGAGGTCGGCGACTTTCTTGTGGGCCATGCGGGGCTTCCTTTGCGACAAAGAAAAGAGGCTACGCATGCGCCCCGCGCGGCCCGTGGGCAGCCGTCGGAATCGTGGGTAGGATTTCGCCGCACAGGCAGAATGCGCCAAACATCCCGCAAAAGCCCGACGGCGGCAACGACCTCGCCCCGTCGCGAGACAACCCACCCGATGCAATCGACCGGAACCCTGCGCGGCATCGCCGCGATGCTGCTGGCCTGCGCCTTCTTCGCCTGCATGGACGCGCTGCTCAAGACCCTGGCCGCGCACTATCCACCAGCGCAGGTGATGGCGCTGCGCGGCCTCACCGCCCTGCCCCTGGTCTGCCTCTACGTCGCCTGGCGCCGCGAGGCGGCCGGCGTCTTCAACCGCCGGTTGCGCTGGCGGCTGCACCTGCTGCGCGCCGTGCTGAACATGGCGATGCTCGTGCTCTTCGTCCATGGCCTCAAGACCCTGGGGCTGGCCGAGGCCTACACGCTCACCTTCATCGCGCCGCTGCTGATGGTGCTGATCGCCGTGCCGATGCTCGGCGAGTCGATCCACGCGCGGCACTGGATCGCCATCGGGCTGGGCTTCGCGGGCGTGGTGATCGCGCTGCGGCCCGAGCAGGGCGCCTTCCTCTCGGCGGGCGCCATCGCGATCCTGGTGGCCGCGGTCTGCTATGCGCTGTCGAACATGCTGGGCCGGCTCATCAGCCGCACCGAGCCGAGCGCCGCGCTGGTGTTCTGGACCACCGTCGGCATGGCCCTGGGCGGCAGCCTGCTGGCGGCGCCGCAATGGGTGCCGATCCGCGCCGAGCACGCATGGATGCTCGCGGGCCTGGCCCTCAGCGGCTTCCTCGGGCAACTGGCGATCGCCGAGGCTTTCCGCCATGGCCAGGCCGCTGCCATCGCGCCCTTCGAGTACAGCGCGCTGGCCTGGGCCATCCTGCTCGACTGGCTGTTCTGGCAGGCCGTGCCCGATGCCTGGACCCTGGGCGGCGGCGCGCTGATCGTCGCGAGCGGCCTGTGGCTGGCGCGCAGCGAAGCCTCGCGATCGGCCCGCAACAAGCAGCAGCCGGCGGCCTCGGCGACGCGCCCCTCGTCATGAGCGCGCCGGCAGCGCGGCGCTCGCAATCCCCTCGGCACGGTGCCCGGCGATCCGGCGGCCGGCCATGTGCGAGGTGAAGATCGCGAGCATGAAGACGCCCACGCTCAGCAGGCTCAGATAGTGGGCGCCGAGCAGATGGATGCCCACGGCGCCCAGAATGCCGGCCGTCGTCACGCCGAGGTAGGTCGCCGCGGTATTGAGGCCGAGCAGCACCGGCGCGATGGGCGGCGCGATATTGACCAGCCGATACTGCTGCGGCCCCTGGATGCCCCACCCTGTCGCCCCCCAGATCGCGACGGCCACGACGGCGGGCCCTAGCGAGGCGCTGGTCCAGGGCAGGAAGGCCATGTCCACCGCCTGGGCCGCCAGCACCACGAACATGACCCTCGTCGGACTGGTCCTGTCGAGCACGCGCGCCAGTGCGATGTTGGTGAGCGTTCCGCTGGCGCCCCAGACCACGAGCAGCGCACCGAACACCAGCGCGTTGACCAGCACGCGATCGAACACGACCGAGAAGTAGACGTAGACCAGGAAGTTGCCCGCCATGCCCAGGTAGGTGGTCAGCAGAGTCCAGCCGATGCGCGAATCCTTCAGCGGCGCCAGGCGCGCCCTGAGGCCGATCTGCGGCGTCAGCGGCACCTGCCTGAGCAGCACCAGGATGCCCAGGCCCGCTGCCAGCCCCACGGCCGAGACGAAGTACATCGTCCAGCGCCAGTCGCCGAGCCCCCCGAGCACGGTGCCGATCGGCGAGCCCAGCGCCGTGGCCGCCGTCAGGCCCGCGACGATCACGGCGATCGCCTGGCCGCGGCGGTTCGGCGCC
Organism: Variovorax sp. PDC80; assembly: GCF_900115375.1. Taxonomy (NCBI): domain Bacteria; kingdom Pseudomonadati; phylum Pseudomonadota; class Betaproteobacteria; order Burkholderiales; family Comamonadaceae; genus Variovorax; species Variovorax sp. PDC80. The sequence continues at coordinate 108,008 of NZ_FOWG01000010.1, forward strand.
ACGATGCTCGCGCCCGTCCCGGTCGCGGTCGGGGAGTACATGGCCGCGCCCAGTCCGGCGAACACGCGCGACACCAGCGCGACCGCGAAGCTGGGCGCGAGCGCCGTGGCGAGGTTCGCGAGCACGAAGATGCCGAGCCCCGCCAGCATCAGCTGCTTGCGCGGGACGTTGCCCGCGACGGCGGCGATCGTCGGCGCCAGCAGCGCATAGGCGATCGCATAGAGCGTCGTCAACTGGCCGGCCACTGCGATGTCGACGTCGAAACTGCGCGCCAGTTGCGGCAGGATGCCGGCCATCACGAAGGTGTCCGTGCCGAGCGCGAACATCCCGAGCGCCAGCACCAGCAATCGCTTGTCCATGGCTTTTCCTTCAGCGCGATGCAACGAAGAGCCGTTGCACCTCGGCGAACGGCTTCGCGTCGGCCGAGAGCGGATCGGAGTGGCCCGTCTCGAGGAAGCCCCGGGCGGCGCGCTCGGCCTGCCCCCACACCAGCTGCGGGATCGCGGACCCCGCGCTGAGGCGCCGCACGCCGAGCTTGTAGAGCGCGGCCGCACCGGGCAGGCCGCCCCAGGCCATGACGTTCAGCGGCAGCCGCGTGGCGAGGGCGACGTCCTCGATCTCCGTCGGCTCGCGCAGGCCCGGCACGAACAGGCCGTCGGCGCCCGCGGCCGAGTACAGCGTCGCGCGCCGGATCGTTTCTTCCACGCGCTCCGAGGGCTCCGCGAGCCCGGCGAGGACGACGTCGGTGCGCGCGTTCACGAACAGGTCGGCGTTCGTCCGGTGCACGAAGGCCCGGATCGCCTCGATCTTGGCCGCCAGGATCGCCGGGGCGTCCCGTCCGTCCTCGATGTTGATGCCCATCACGCCGAGGTCGAGCAGCCGCTGCACGAGCTCGACGACGGCCTTCGGGTCGTCCGAATAGCCGTTCTCGATGTCGACCGACAGCGGCACCGTGAGCACCCTGGCGATCCTCGCGACCGCACCGACGGCTTCGTCGACCGGCAGCGCCCGGCCGTCCGCATGGCCCAGCGACCAGGCGAGCCCCGCGCTGGTGGTGGCGATGGCCGCGGCACCGGCGTGCTCGAACAGCCGGGCCGAGGCCGCGTCCCAGGCATTGGGCAACACCAGCGGCGTGGCGGCGCGGTGAAGCTGGCGGAAATGCGCGACCGTGTTTCTCGCCGGGTCGAGGTGGGTGGAAGTCAATGCGTGCTCCTGAAGTGGGGCCCCTCGCGGGGTGACAGGCAGGGATCTTCGGTCTAAACTTCGATGGCGTTAAGGTCAGGTTTCCGTCTTTTTGCGCCATGGGCTTGCCCTGTGCGCATCGTGCAACGAGGTGTCGGATGATTCGTGTCGGCGTGGTGATCTATCCCGGTTTTCAGCTGCTCACCCTGGCGGTGGTCTCGGTGTTCGAGTACGCCAACATGTCGCTGGCCGAGCCGCTGTATGTCCACACCCTGCTGTCCGAGCACGGCGGGCCCGTCCGCTCCTCGTGCGGCGTGGAGGTCGGCACGGTGCCGTTCGGCAACGCGCGCTACGACACCGTGCTGGTGGTCGGCGATACCGTCGTGACCGAGGGCTCCCCCGCCATGCTGGGCTTCCTGCGCAAATCGGCGCGCCGCGCGCGGCGCATGGGCGCGGCCTGCACCGGCGCCTTCAACCTCGCGCAGGCCGGGCTGCTCGACGGCAAGCGCGCGACCACGCACTGGGCCCACGTGGTCAAGATGCGGCGCCATCACCCGGAGGTGCTGCTCGAGGAGGACAGCATCTTCGTGCAGGACGGCAGCGTCTGGACCTCGGCCGGCGCCACCGCCTGCATCGACCTCGGGCTGGCCCTCGTCGAGGAGGACTGCGGCGCCGACGTCGCCAAGCTGGTGGCGAAGCGCATGGTCGTGTACCACCGGCGCACCGGCGGCCAGTCGCAGCATTCCGCGCTGCTCGAGCTGCGCCCGCGCACCGACCGCATCCAGAAGGCACTCACCTATGCGAAGAGCCATCTGACGAACGAGCTCTCGCTCGAGGAGCTCGCCGAGGCCGCCAGCCTCAGCCCGCGCCAGTTCGGCCGCGTGTTCAGGGAGGAGACCGGCCAGACGCCCGCCAAGGCGATCGAGCGGCTGCGCACCGAGACGGCACGGCTGATGATCGAGTCGCAGCTGCTGCCGATCGAGACCGTGGCGCGCGACACCGGCTTCGGCGATCCCGACCGCATGCGCCGGGCCTTCCTGCGGGCCTATGGGCAGCCGCCGCAGGTCATTCGCCGGGCCAATCGGTCGGAGGCGCGGCGCGCCTGAGCAGGCATGCCGCTGCGCGTCTCAGTCGAAGGTCCGCGCCACGAACGACGACTTGTTCGTGATCGACCAGCGGCCCTCGACCTCGTGCATCACGAAGTGATCGTTGAAGAGCTTCTGGCCGATCCGGACCTTCACGGTGGCCGTCGAGAGGCTGTCCGAGATGTGCGCCATCGAGAGGATCGCCTCCTCGCGCGGCGAATCCGTCGAACCGGGGCTCGGCCTCCCGTGGATGAGCGCCGCATAGTCGGTCGACGACAGGGTCTGCAACTCGCCGTCCTGAAGCCACTGGACGAGGCAGCTCGGATGGAAGACCTGGTGGAAGTCGCGGCTCTTCGGCTCGTAGGCGAGATGGAAATAGTCGTCGATCAGGGCGGCGACGGCTTGGGTCTGGGTCATTGCGAAATCTCTTTAAGGGATGGAAGCTTCGTATGGTGAAAGCTCCTCCCCTTCCCCGCTACCGCGAATCGGGCATTGCTGCCATTACAGGAACACATGGATCATGGAAGACCTCGATGGAGGACTCGTAGGCGGCCTGCTGGTGCTGGCCGCGGTCGCCGACTGCAAGAGCTTCAGTGGTGCCGCCTCGCGCCTGGGCCGGACACAGCCCGCGGTGAGCCGCGCCATCCAGCGGCTGGAAGACCGGCTGCGCGCGAAGCTCGTGCATCGCACCAGCCGGCAGGTCGAAGTGACGGATGCGGGGCACGCGTTGCTGGCGAAGGTGCTGCCCTTGCTCCAGGGCATCGAGGAGGCAACGGTCGGCGCGTCGGCGCAGACCTCGGTCGTCGACGGAACGCTGCGCGTGGCCTGCGATGCGGTGTTCGCCCGCCTCGTGCTGGCGCCGGAGCTGGCCGAGTTCCTCCAGCGCCACCCCGCGCTTCAACTGAAGCTGGAGACGCGCAACGATCTCCCGGACCTGGTGAGCGACGGATTCGATCTCGCCATCCGGTTCGGAGCGCCGTCGGTGTCGACGCTGGTCTGCCGCAGGCTCTACAGCCCGCGGATCCTGACCGTGGCCGCGCCCGCCTACCTCGCGCAACGCGGCCGGCCGGTGTCGCCGCAGGACCTGGTCGATGGCGGCCATGAATGCATCCATGCCATCGACCCGTCCACCGGCCGGCTCTTCGACTGGGAGTTCTGGCGCGGCGACGAGAAGCTGAAGGTGGCCGTGCGCGGCAGCCTGACGGTCACCGATGCGGGCACCAAGATCGGCGCCTGCCTCGCGGGCTACGGCATCGCGCAGGTGATCGACCTCGGCATCGAAGCGCACCTGCGCGCGGGCACGCTGGTGCCGGTGCTGACGGACTGGCCCGACGAGACCTTCCCGCTCTATGTCTACTACCCGGGCAGGGAGCACGTTCCGGCCAAGGTCAGGGCGTTCATCGATTTCGTCGCGCGCATGATGCCCGGGCCGCAATCCGAGGGACACGCAGCCTGCCGGCAACGCGCCTGAGCAGGCACCGCGCGATCTTTGCCAGCCACCGCCCCGCAGGCGCGCGTCCGACAACGCAATCGCCGCGCACCGACACCGCGCGCCGCTTCGGCTGCCCAAGCTGCGGCGCTTCAATGTCCAGGAGCAGCAGCATGCAACGTTTCATCGATCGCGTCGTCATCGTCACGGGCGCCGGTTCCGGCATCGGCGAGGCCACGGCCCGCCGTTTCTCGCAGGAGGGCGCCAGCGTCGTGCTCGCCGGCGACACCAAGGCCAAGCTCGAGCGCGTCGCCGCCGACCTGCCGCCCGAACGCACGCTGGTCAAGCTCACCGACGTGTCGAACTACAAGCAGGTGCAGGCCCTGGTGGCCGCCACCATCAAGCGCTTCGGCGCGCTGCACGTGCTGTTCAACAACGCCGGCATCGCGGTCGAGGGCAGCGTGACCGAGGCGCCCTTCGACGGCTGGGCGAAGACCATGGCGACCAATGTCGGCGGCGTGTTCCACGGCTGCCGCGCGGCCATGCCGCACCTGATCGCGAGCCGCGGCTGCATCGTCAACACCGGCTCGGTCTCGGGGCTCGGCGGCGATTGGGCGCTCGGCTTCTACAACGCCTCGAAGGGCGCGATCGTCAACTTCACCAAGGCCCTCGCGCTCGACCACGGCAAGGACGGCGTGCGCGTCAACGCCGTCTGCCCGAGCCTGACCTTCACGCCGATGACGGAGGACATGAAGGGCGACCGCAAGCTAATGGCGAAATTCCGCGAGCGCATTCCGCTGGGGCGCGGGGCCGAGCCTTCGGAGATCGCGGCGGTCGTGGCCTTCCTGGCGAGCGACGACGCGAGCTTCGTCTCGGGCGTGGCGCTGCCGGTGGACGGCGGGCTCATGGCCTCGAACGGGCAGCCCAACATGGCCTGAGGCGGCGCGCTCGCGGGATGCGTCATTCCTGCGTGGCGATGCGCTGCAGGCCTACGCGATGCGGGCAACCCCGAACCGAGTGTCATGGCTCCCACGAAACCCAACCAGGAGCCCCACATGACCACCAAACGCGCCGAACCCGATGCCTGCAGCCTGCTCGACACCGACCACAAGAACGTGAAGAAGCTGTTCACGGCCTACGACGAACTCGCCGGTTCGAAGGCCGCGAGCGCGACCGCGAAGAAGCGCCAGCTGGCGCAGCAGATCTGCGCCGAACTCACGGTGCACACCCAGATCGAGGAAGAGATCTTCTATCCGGCGGTGCGCGAAGCGATCAAGGAAACCGACCTGCTCGACGAGGCCGAGGTCGAGCACGCCAGCGCCAAGGACCTGATCGCCCAGATCCAGGACGCCGAGGAGATCGACGAGATGTTCGATGCCAAGGTCAAGGTGCTCGGCGAATACATCGACCACCACGTCAAGGAAGAGCGCAACGAGATGTTCCCCAAGGCGCGCGCGGCCAAGGGCCTGGACCTCGTGACGATGCGCGAGCTGATGGCGGCGCGCAAGGAAGAGCTGATGGCCGAGCTCACGGCGGCGGCTTGATTCATCGCGCCCCGTATCGAGCCCGCCGCGTGCGGGCTTAATCCGTGCGCTCGGCCTTCGAGAGGGCCGCCCTGCCCTCCGGTGTCACCCGAAAGATGATCGAGGGGCCCTGGGTCAATGGAACGCCCGGCGGCGGAAGCCGCGCCTCGATCAGGCCCGCAGCCTCGAGAACGATGGCGTTGCGGATGTCGGCCTCTTCATGAAGCGCGAGCGGAAACTGCGAATCCTTGATGCGGCGTAGAAAATCCATCGGCATGGGTGACCTCCGACGGGCGCGGATGATAGCCAAGACCGCGGGGGTTGCGCCATGTCATTTCACTACCGAATGCCCGGGAATGGGTTCCGCGCCCGCTCCGGCCTTGCGCCCCCGGCTCGACCGCGCGGGCCGACGGCTGGGCATTTCCCCGAGGATGCCCGGCTGCTGACGCTGCGCGCGCGTCAACGCGGAGAGCCCTTCGGCGGTCACTTCGAGCACGATGGCGCGCGGAATGTAGAACTCGCCCGTTCGCTCCCGCAGCGGCCGATCGAAGGTCGCCCGCACGAGGCCCGCGGCCTCCAGCGAGAGCAGCTGTTCGATCTCGTCGCGCGAGGTGGCTTCGGCCGGCAGCCGCCGCTGCCAGAAGGTGGCCAGCAGCTTCATGCTGACGAGCACCCGCTGCTGCCGTTCGCTGAGCATCTTCGAACGCATTCCTGCCACCTCCCGGTCGAAACCGAATCCTTGCCCCCTGCACCGGGTTATCGGCCACGGGCCGAGCGACAGGCGTAGGCGCGTTTCCGGTTCCCGCGACGTCCAGGCGCCCTGCGCATTCCGGGGCCGTCGGTGCGCCACGACGAGCTGGCGCGGCGGGCACCTACACGGCGCCCCGGGCCCGAGCCCCACCGTGAGGCATCGATCAGTCAACCAACCCACCCAGGAGCTACACCATGACCACCGCATCCATCACCAGCGACGAAGTCCTGTCGATCCTCAACGACCTGCTCGAGAACTCGCGCGACGGCGAATACGGATTCCGCGCCTGCGCCGACGAAGTCGAAGACACGCAGGTCAAGCAGGTCTTCGAGAACCGCGCGGTCCAATGCGCCGCGGCCGCCGAAGAGTTGGCCACCCTGATCCGCGCGCTCGGCGGCAAGGCGGACCAGGGCGGCAGCGTCAGCGGCGCGTTGCATCGCGGCTGGGTCCATGTGAAGGGCACGCTGGGTGCGGACAGCGCCCTGTCGATGCTCGAGGAGTGCGAACGCGGCGAAGATTCGGCCGTCGCGCGCTACCGCAAGGCGCTGAAGAACGACCTGCCCGCCGAAGTGCTCGCCGTCGTGCAGCGGCAGGCCGACGGTGCGCAGCGCAACCACGACCAGATCCGCGACCTGCGCGACCAGTACAAGGCCAAGGGCTGAGCATGGCCACGCGCAAGCCCATGTCGCCCGTGAACATCGAGCAGAACCGCGAGGTCGGCATCGACACGCCGCTGGACGGCAGCCGCATGGGTCGCGAGGCCGGAAAGCCCTCGGGCGATCCGGGCGAGCGCGGCCACGATGCGCCCCCGCCCGGCACCGAGGGCGCCAAGCCGCCCGCCCAGACCCGGCGCAACGGCGAGAAGGCCTAGCCGGCCGGTAGGCGCCTTGTCGCTGCTCATCGAGTCAATCCCTCAGGAGGTCCCATGACAGACGATCCCAAGAAGACCGCGCTCGATCGCAAGCTCATCGCGCTGCACGAACCCCATGAAGTCCGTTCGTGGACCCAGAGCCTGGGCTGCACCGAGACCCAGCTTCGCGACGCGGTGAAGGCCGTCGGCAACTCAGCCGACGAGGTCCGCCAGTACCTGGCCGAGAAACTCAAATGAAGCGTCTTCGACGGCGCGAGGACCTCGCGCGGCAGCCCCATCCCGGTCCTGGCCAGCGCTCGACGCAGTGAACGACGCGGCGAGCTTCGAGACCTACGAACATCCGGCCGGCGGCTGGGGTTCGCTGAAGGCGGTGGGCAGCATCCTGCTGCGCGAGCACATTCCCATCCTGGGCGCGCGGGCCCTGCTCCAGCAGAACAAGCCCGATGGCTTCGCCTGCGTGAGCTGTGCCTGGGCCAAGCCCGGCCATCCGCGCACGGCCGAGTTCTGCGAGAACGGCGCCAAGGCCACGGCCTGGGAGCTCACGGCCAAGCGCATGCCGCCGGCCTTCTTCGAGCAGCACACGGTCACGCAACTGCTCGGCTGGAGCGACCACGAACTCGAAGCCGGCGGCCGTCTCACCCGGCCGATGCGCTGGGATGCCGCGAGCGACCGCTACCTCGAAATCTCGTGGGACGATGCCTTCGCGGAGATCGGCGCCGAGCTGCGCGCGCTGCGCCGCGAGGATCCGGCCTCGGTGGTGTTCTATGCCTCGGGCCGCGCCTCGCTCGAGACCAGCTACCTCTACCAGCTGCTGGCGCGGCTGTACGGCAACAACAACCTGCCCGACAGCTCGAACATGTGCCACGAGACCACCTCGGTGGCGCTGCCCGAGACCATCGGCGTGCCCGTGGGCACGGTGCGGCTCGACGATTTCGAACATTGCGATGCGATCTTCATCTTCGGCCACAACACCGGCGTGAGCAGTCCGCGCATGCTGCACCAGCTGCAGGAAGCCCGCCAGCGCGGCGCGAAGATCGTCACCTTCAATCCGCTGCGCGAACCCGGGCTGGTGCACTTCGCCAACCCGCAGTCGCCGGTGCAGATGCTCACGCCCGCCGAGACGCAGGTCAGCACCCAGTACCTGCAGGTGCGCAACGGCGGCGACTTGGCGGCGCTGGCGGGCCTGTGCAAGGCGCTGGTGGCGGCCGACGATGCGGCGCTCGCGGCAAGCACGTCGCGCGTGCTCGATGCCGACTTCCTCGCCGCGCACACCGAGGGCTTCGAGGATTTCGCGGCCTGGCTGCGCGAGGTGTCGTGGACCACCATCGCCGCGGAATCGGGCCTGTCGCGCGCGGCGCTGGAACAGGCGGCCGCCACCTTCGCCGAGTCGCGTGCCGTGATCGGCATCTACGGCATGGGCCTGACGCAGCATGTGGAGGGCGTCGCGAACGTGCAGATGGTGTCGAACCTGCTGCTGCTCGGCGGCCATATCGGCCGGCCTGGGGCGGGCATCTGCCCGGTGCGCGGCCACTCGAACGTGCAGGGTCAGCGCACCGTGGGCATCACCGAGAAGCCCGAGCTCGCGCCGCTCGACGCGATGGCGAAGCTCTACCGCTTCGAGCCGCCGCGCGAGAAAGGCCTCAACACGGTGGAGGCCTGCCGCGGCGTGCTCGACGGCTCGGTGCGCGCCTTCGTCGCGCTCGGCGGCAACTTCACGCGCGCCGTGCCCGACACCGATCGCATCGAGCCCGCATGGAAGAAGCTGCGGCTCACCGTCAACATCGCCACCAAGCTCAACCGCAGCCATCTGGTGCACGGCGAGGTGTCGTACCTGCTGCCCTGCCTGGGCCGCATCGAGATCGATCGCCAGGCGGGCGGCGAGCAGTCGGTGTCGGTCGAGGACTCCACCGGCGTGATGCATGTGTCGCGCGGCGTGGCCGAGCCCGCCGCCCACACGCTGCGCTCCGAGGTCGCGATCGTCGCGGGCATCGCGCTCGCCACCTTGCCGCCGAACCCGGCCGTGCCCTGGGAGGCCTGGGCCGAGAACTACGCACGCATCCGCGAGCACATCGCGCAGGTGCTGCCCGAGGTGTTCCATGACTTCAATGCGCGGCTGGAAGATCCGGCGGGCTTTCCTCGGCCGCTGCCCGCGCGCGAGCGCGTGTGGAAGACGAAGAACGGCAAGGCCAACTTCAAGGGCTATGGCCTGTTGCGCGAGGGCGCGGCGCCATCGCAGCAGGTGCTGCGGCTCATGACCTTGCGCAGCGACGACCAGTTCAACACCTCCATCTACAGCCTCGACGACCGCTTCCGCGGCATCCACGGGACGCGCCGCGTGCTGCTGATGAACGTGCTCGACATGGCGCGGCTGGCGCTGGCCGAGGGCGACATGGTCGATGTGAACGCCGAAGGTTTCGAGGACGCCGAGCGCCGGGTGAGGGGTCTGCGCGTCACGCCCTACGACCTGCCCGAGGGCTGCGTGGGCGGTTACTACCCTGAGTGCAATCCGCTGATTCCGCTCGAGCACTTCGCGCGCCAGAGCATGGTGCCCGCGGCGAAGGCGATTCCCGTGCGCGTGGCGCGCAGCCCGGTCGCCTGAACGCCGCGTCCGGCGTCATCGTCAGTCCTTGCCGGTGGCGTCGGTGCGCTCCGCATTGGTGGTGCTGCGCGAACCCTTGAGATGGAGTTCGATGTCCGAGGCATTCGGGCCGACGGCACGAATGGCCTCCTCGACCTGCTCGACGGTGGCGTCCAGCTTGCGGGCGAGTTGCGCGACGTCCGCGGCGGACTTGGCATCGATCTTCGGCGAGGCATCGTTGTGAAGGGTCATGAAAGTGCTCCGGAAATCGGGTTGTGAACAAAGGCGTGGGCCAGCGCCGCAAAGCTGAGACGGTCGCCACGACCGCGCGGCCACCGGTCTTCAGGACCCGGATCGGGCCTTCACTTCGGCCTCCGCGTCCAGCCAGTCCTGCTCGGCGTTGCCCTCGGTCTTTCCGCGGCGCTCGTAGGCGGCATAGGCGGCTTCGCGGATCGCCTGTTCCCGGTCGGTCTCGCCGGTTTCCTTCGGCGCAGCCGCCGCGGCGTCGTCCAGGCCTTCGGTGAGCGAATCGACCGGTGGGTTCGCGCCACCCGCCGGCGCGACCAGGGGCTGGTCGCCGCCATTCTTCGAACTTGCCATCTGAGGCTCCTTGCAGTGTTGGGTTCGATGGACGGTAAGCCGGCCAGCCGGCAGCTCCGTCTCTTCTTTGCGAACAATCTCGTAGGAGCAGGTCCCCCCGCGCCGACATGCCGTCGGCGGCGCGCGCGCCACGGGCGCAGGCGCACTCCTGCAAGAGGATGCGCGCGAGGATGTCGCGGGCGGGCCGCCGTCGCACGCACGCTGCCACGGATCGCAGGAGCACTCGCCCATATGTCAGACATCCAGCCTTTCCCACGCCCAGACCCTCGAGAGGACGACGATGGCCCCGTGGGCGGCATGCCCAACACCGCCACCGTCGCCTATGCCGGCAGGTCGCTCTGGCTCGCGCGCTTCGATCGCTTCGCCAGCCGCGTCACGCGCTGGGCCGGCACGCCGACCGCCTTCTGCGTCGCCCTGATGGCGGTGGCCGCCTGGGCGCTGTGCGGGCCGCTGTTCAAGTTCTCGGAGAACTGGCAGCTGGTGATCAACACCGGCACGACGATCGTGACCTTCCTCATGGTGTTCCTGATCCAGCAGAGCCAGAACAAGGACAGCGTGGCCGTGCACCTCAAGCTCGACGAACTGCTCGCCACCAGCCAGCGCGCGAGCAATCGCATGATCGGCATCGAGGCGCTGGACGAGCAGGAGCTGCAGCGCGTGGCCGCCTTCTATGCCCGTCTCGCGGAACGCGCCAAGGCCGGCAACCTGACGTCCGAGGCCGCGCAGAAGGTGGCGATGGGCAGGGACATGGCCAAGTGCGCGGGACGGTCGGAGCCCGCGGCGCGCCCCTGAGAACTTCCCCCTTTCTTCCCTTGACATGCACAGAGGACCCGCCATGACCGATCCCCGCGAAGCAGGCCCGAGGCCGCCCTTCTCGACCCCCCAGCAGCAGCCGCCCGGCCTCGAATCCGAGATGTCGCCGCGCCCCGACTTCGGCGAGACCTCGTACGTGGGCGCCGGTAAGCTGCTTGGCAAGGCGGCCCTGATCACCGGCGGCGACAGCGGCATCGGCCGCGCCGTCGCGCTGGCCTTCGCGCGCGAAGGCGCCGACGTGGTGATCTCGTACCTGGCCGAAGAGGAATCCGATGCGCAGGTCACCTTGGGACTTGTCGAGGCCGCAGGACGCCGGTGCGTGCTCGCGCCCGGCGATATCCGCGAGGAGGCGCAATGCCAGGCCCTCGTGGCCACCACGCTCGAGCACTTCGGGCGCATCGACGTGCTGGTGAACAACGCCGCCTTCCAGATGTCGCACAAGTCGCTCGAGCAGATCAGCGCCGAGGAGTTCGACCGCACCTTCCGCACCAACGTCTACGCGAACTTCTACCTCTGCAAGGCCGCGGTGCCCCATATGAAGCCCGGCAGTTCGATCATCAGCACCGCCTCGGTCAATGCCGACAAGCCCAATGCCACGCTGGTGGCCTATGCCGCGACCAAGGGCGCGATCCAGAACCTCTCGGGCGGCATGGCGCAGCTGCTCGCCGACAAGGGCATCCGCGTGAACTGCGTGGCGCCGGGGCCGTTTTGGACCCCGTTGATCCCCTCGACCCTGCCGGCCGGCAATGTCCGGGAGTTCGGCACGCAGACGCCGATGAAGCGCCCGGGCCAGCCGCGCGAGCTGCAGGCCGTCTACGTGCTGCTGGCCTCCGACGAGGGCAGCTACATCTCGGGCGCGACGATTCCCGTGACCGGCGGCGTGCCCTTCCTCTGAGCCCTAGGCCGCGCAGCGCGCGAGCGGCAGGTGCAGCAGCGCCTGGCGCAGCGTGGTGTCGACCCGTCGCAGCGACAGGCCGTGGCGCACCGCCACCTCCTCGCGCGTGAGCTCGTGCACCCGCAGCGCCACCAGGATGTGCTGGTGACGCAGCGGCAGCACCTGCATCGCGCGCTCCACGGCCTGGAGATCGGAGCGCGCCTCGGCGATCAGCTCCGGCCCGGGCGACTGGTCCGCCAGGTGCTCGAGCGTTTCCTGCGCGCCATCCGCCGACTGCCACGGCCGCTCCGCGCGCAGCCGGTCCATGGCCGCGTTGCAGGCGACGCGGTAGACATAAGCCAGCGGGCTCTGCACGCCCGCGAAGGCCGCGCCGGCCAGCCGCAGCCAGGCGTCGTGCAGGCTCTCGCTGGCCGCGTCGGCGCTGCCCAGGTGGCGTGCGAGCCGGCGGTGCAGCTGCGCGTAGTTCGCCACCAGCAACGCCTGGAAGTCCGGCGACGGCGCACGGTCGATCCCTGCGGCATCGCCGCAGGGCACGGACATCGGCGAGTTCATGGCGGGTGGCCGGGCTAGCGTCCGCGCGGCAGGCCGCGGCGTTCGTTCTCGGTCAGCCGCGCGATCTGCGCGTCGGTCAGCGCGCCATGCCCCAGCATCTGGATGAAGCCCGAGGGGTCGTAGCTGGCCTGCTCCGCCGGCTTGCGCGGCACCGGCCCGCCGCCCTCCCCGCCCGGCGTGCCGCCTCCAGTGCCCTGGCCGGCCGCGGGCTCGTTGCCGAAGCCGAGCACCCGCACCGTGAACACCGAGGGCAAGGCCTGGCGTGCGGACTTGCGTTCGCGCTGCACCGTGTCCTGCGCCGCCATCGCGGCCTGCGAGGCGGCCGCGCTCGCGTTGGTGAGCGCGCCCACGTTGACCGAAGCCACCACCGGCAGCCCGGCTGATTCGCCCTTCACCTGGATGTTGGCCGCGTTCACCACCTGCAGCGCCGCGAGGTTCACATTGCCCGAGACGCGGATACCGGCCTCGCCCGCATCGATGGTGCCCAGCGGCGCGATCAGGTCGACGTCGCCCGGCGGTACTTCCGGAATCGGATCGAGCGTCGCGATGCCGGCACCGGTGCTCGGCACGTTGGGCGAGAGCTTCACGTTGCCCAGCGTGTCGTACTCGCGCTTGGGCGGCGTGTAGACCACGGTGGTCTTCGAGCCCCGGCCGGCATTGATGTCGCCCGTGGCGGACCACGCGAGGATGTCGCCGCCGAAGGTGGTCATGATGCGCGACAGGCCCAGCAGGATGCTGCCCTGGCTGTACATCTGGATGCTGCCCTCGCCCTGGGTCAGCAGGCCCGCGGGCACCGCGTCCTCCTTGATCGAGGGCGTCACGCCCTCCACGCCGACGACGGTCTGGCCGCCCGGCGCCAGGGTCTGGATGCCGCCGCCCACGACCGTGCGGATGCCCGCGTTGCTGTCCACGCCCTGGTAGAGCGTGATGTCGCCCGCGCGCCGGATCGGCTGGCCGGCCGCATCGGTGTCGGGGAACAGCGTGGCGATGGCATCGCGCCCGCGCAGGTAGCTGCCGTAGCGCGGGCTGTCGGCGTCGTTGTACTCGCGCCCGCCGGCCGTGAGCTCGGCGAAATAGATCTGCCGCACGAAGATGCGCTGCTGCTCGGCGGGCAAGGCGAGGAAGTAGGCCAGGGCATCGGCCCCGCCCGGGCCCGCATAGCCGTAGCGCTGGCCCAGCCACTGGGCCAGCTCGGCCTCGTAGGTGCGCGCGACCTTGCCGGGCTGGTCGGCCAGCGGCTGGCCGGTGGCGGCGAGCCGGGTTGCGTCCAGGTAGCGCCGCGCGAAGCCGGTGTAGTCGACCGTGCCCTCGCCCGGCGCGCCCGCGCCCAGGCCCGCCTGCAGCGTGATGCCCGCGCCCGGCCGCGTGTCGCCGGGGACCAGCGGGCCCAGGCTGGTCAGGCTGGCCTGGCTGCCCTGGTAGATCTGCCCACCCGCCGAGACCTCGAGCGAGCCGGGGCCGGCGATCGTCCAGCCGGTGAACAGCACGCTGCCTTGCGCCGCGATCAGCGACACGTCGTTGGCGCCGTTCTGCACGATCAGGCCGCGAGTGTCGACGATGTCGCCGCCGGCCACCATGCGCAGCGGACCGGCGGACTGGTAGTACGGCATCGAGAGGCCGCCCGTGGCGAGCGCGTCGGTCATGTAGATCCGTCCCGACTGGATGCCGACGATGTCGCCTTTCAGCGCATAGATGCGCGTGCCCTGGCCGCCGAGCGTGCTGTCGTCGACGACGTTGTTGGGCCCGAACATGAACATCGTGCCTTCGATGGCCACGCGGTCGAGCGGCGTGTCGGCGTTGCCCCAGTAGTTGGAGTCGAGCACCTTGCGGCCGCGGCTGTCGAGCTCCCCGCCCAGGCGCCAGGCCGGATTCAGCGGGGTGGCGATGCTGTTCGCCGAGGCGCCCAGGATGGCGATCGGCGAGGAGCCGTTGGAGACGTTGTTGGCGGCATCGCCGCTGATCAGGTCGCGCGCCAGCAGCTCGAGCGCGCTGTGCGAGGACGGCATCAGCAGCACCTCGCCGCCGGTCGCGTAGTAGATGCTGCCGCCCAGCGCCGCCGCGCGCAGCACCGAGGGCACGACGTTCCCGCTCTTGACGATGGGCGTGAGGTTGCCGCCGGCCGACACCAGGTCGATCTGCGTGGCCGGCGTCCACAGGGTGAACCAGGTCGATCCGAAGCCGGTGATGCCGTCCGCGTTGGTGCCCGCGGTTTCGCTGACGGGCGTGTCGCGGCCGGGATCGGTGAAGGTGTTCACCGCCAGGTCGCCCAGCGTGCGCACGCGCACCGCGCCGTCGCCAGGCGCGAAGCTGGCCTCGCCGCTGGAGCGGCTGGCATAGGGGGTGTAGGGGTCGAGCGGGCGCTGGTCGCGCAGGCGATAGCCGTAGCCCTGCAGCCGCTCGCTGCCCACGCTGCCGGCCGTCACGGTGGTATCGCCGCGCAGGCCCACGAACATCCCGCCGTTGACCTGGCCGCCCGCGCTCACGTCGAGCGTACCGCCGCCGGTCTGCAGCAACTGCCCGTCCACCACGCGGCCGCTGCCGGCCGCCGCCACCACGAGGCTGCGGTTGCCTTCGCCCAACGTCGCCCCGTCGGGCAGGCCGATGTTGCCGCCCGCGCGCACCGTGACGTTGCCGCCGCCCAGCGTGCCCACGCCCGTGAAGGCGGGCAGCTCCAGCAACTGGGGAAAGGGCGCGGCGCTGTTGAAGGAGTAGGTGCCGAAGTTGATGCCCCAGGCGGTCGGCTGGTCCAGGCCCGCGCCGCCCTGGCGCCACAGCCAGGTGCCGATGGACTGGCTGTCCCGGGCCTGGAAGCCCAGGATGTCGCCTTGCGCGGCCAGCGTGAAGTCGCCGCCCTGCGCGGGCATCCACATCCGCGTGCTGTTGAGCGTGGGCTCGTAGGCGCCGTTGGCCGCGCCGAGCACGGTGCCGTCGGTCTGCAGCCCGCGGTCCAGGTTGAACGGCGCGCTCGCCGCGCCGTCGATGGCGGTGCCGGCGGTGTAGACGCCGAACGGCGACTTCTGCACGTAGTTGCCGCCGGCCAGCAGCTCGAGGTCGCCGGTGCCGGTGCGGATCACGCTGCTGCCGATCGAGACCACAGGCGATGCCAGGCCGATCAGGTGCGCGTCCTCCAGCGTGATGTTGCCCATGCCCGCCAGTTGGCTTGCCGTGTGCAGCGCGCGCGTGTCCGCGCTGCCCAGGTCGGCCCCCGCCACCAGCCGCATCGACCACGACTGCATGCCCGGTGCCAGCATCGGCGCCATCGCCCATTGCCGGCCCTGGGTGCCGTCCGGCCCCACCGGGCGCGTCGGCGCGATGGCGCCGCCCACGTAGCCCTGCACGACGGTGTTGACGGGAAGAATGGAGCCGGCCGGCAGCGTGTAGTCCTCCGTCAGCAAGGCGCCGTTGGTCAGGAAGCCCAGCGGCGTGCCCGCCGGGATGGTGATGGCCGACAGCACGACCGATCCCATGCCCACGTTGAAGCCGGCGCCGAAGGTCTGGCCCTGGTTGAGCACGGTCTGCGCGGGGATGACCTCGCCCTTGCGGTAGAGCACCGAGCCGTCGGCGTTGTACACATTGGCGGTCGCCACCGTGTCGTAGGAGAAGAAGGCTTCGAGCACCTGGGCCTCCGCCGGCAGGGTCGCGTTGGGGTTGACGGCGATGCTGTAGAAGAAGCCCGGATCGGTGATCGTGATCGCGAAGTTCAGGGTGGCATCGGACGGGAACAAGGTGAAGGCCTGCACCGTCACGGGGGTGGGAATGTTCACCGCGCTGGTCAGGGTGCCGACCGGCAGTTGCACGCCCCAGCCGTTGTCGTCGGGCGAGGCACCGGGCGGCGCGAAGCCGTCGCTGATGCTGCCGTTGATCTTCAGGTCACCCGTGGCGCGCAGCACCAGCACGCCCGGCTCGCCCGAGCCGCGCAGGGCCGGGTCGGCACCGGGGCCGTAGCGGTAGCCCGAGAGGTCGATGTCGCCCTGGGTCGACAGGCTGCCCGTGCCGTCGAGCTCGACGCCGGGGCGCAGGTGATAGGCCGCGCCGTAGGCGCGCAGGCCGGCCAGGCGGCCCTGCAGGCCGTCGTTGGCCCATGCGGCGTCGATGAAGCGGCGGCTGTCGACGTCGATGCCGTCGAGCAGCTGCTGGTCGATGACCGTGCCGTCCGCCAGCGTGTAGGTGCGGAAGCCCACCACGGCGATGGAGGCGGCGCCGCGGATGTTCAGGGGGCCGGCCGCCTGGATCGCGATGTCGTTGTCGCGGGACGCATCGGCGGCGTCCGGGCCGCGGCGCGGCGCGGCGATCTCCACCTGGCCGCGCGCGATGCCGTCGGGCGTGTTCAGGTCCAGCGTGGCGCCGGGCTGCAGCGTGACGCTGCCGCGCGTTGAGCTCAGCGCGATGTGCGCGCGGTTGGAGGCGTCGATCGGCTGGCCGTTGCTGTCGACGGCCAGTTGCGTGGCATGCACGTCCAGCAGCGACGACGCACCCAGGGTCAGGTCGCCGCTGGCGGTCAGCGCGATGCTGCCCGGCCCGCGGCCCGATGCGTCGAGCCTGCCGTTCACCGTCAGGCTGCCGTCGTCGAGCACGATCGCGATCTTGTTCGCGCGCACGCCGTCGCCGACCGCCAGGTCGCCATGCGCGATGCGGAAGCCGCGCAGCGCGGTGAAGCCGGCGTCGTTGAGCTGCGTGTTCAGGGCGGCGAAGCCGGCGTTGTCGAGCACGCCCACCTGCTCGATGAAGCTGCCCTGCGCAAAGCCCTGCCCGCCGCTGCCGCGCAGCGTGCCGTTCCATTGCACGGTGGCGCCATCGGCCAGCGCGCTCGCCTGGATCGAGCCCGCGTCGCTCGCGGCAGCGGAGACGTCGATGGTCGATCCGGCCTGCTGCGCGATGCTGCCGCCCGTGCTGGTCGCGGTCAGTGCGCCGCCCCAGGAATCGCGCGACACGTCGTAGAACGTCACGTGGCGCCCGCTCAGGTCGATGGCGGCATTCGCGCCGAAGACGATGTCGCCCGTGCCTTGCACGTCGAGCTTGCCGGTGGGCAAGGCGATGGCGGTGTCCAGCGTCACCTTGCGGCCGCTGAAGGCCAGCGAGGCGCCCAGGTCCTGCACCTCGTTCGTGCGGCCCGCCGTCGCGCCCTCGGGCAGCGCGACATGGATGTCGCCACCGGCCGCATAGCGCATGGTCGAGCCGCTGGCGCCGGTCAGCAGCGGCGTGCGGATGTCGAGCGCGCCGCCTTGCAGGGCGCCCGATGCATCGCGCGTCAGGCCCACCGACAGCGAGCCCTTGTTGTTGGCGGTCACCGCTTGAGCCGCGTCGATGGTGACGTCGGCGAAGCCCAGCGCCACGCGGTCGAGCGCGGTCTGGCTTTGCGCGCGCGCATGGGCGTCGTAGCCGAAGATCATCGTGTTGACGTCCAGCACCAGGTGGCCCGTGCCGGAGCCCGGACCGCCGGGCACGGTCGCCACCGGGTCCGCGCTCGCATAAGGCGAGTCGTTCGTTCCCAGGCCCGAGCGCACGCCGTTCCACACCAGCGTGTCGGTGACCAGGCGCACCTCGTCGCCCGCGGTGCCCCAGCCGTAGAAGGCCGGCGTGTTGATGGCCAGCTGCGCCTTCGACTCCCCGGTGTCGAGCGTGACCGTTCCGTAGAAGTTGAGGGTGTCGGCGGTCAGCGCCAGCCGTTCCAGCGCGGGCAGGCCGCTGTCGGTGGCGGGCCGCAGCAGGCGCGCGAGCACGTCCTGCGTCAGCCGCCAGCCCGTGGGCAGCACGCCGGCGGCATCGGCCTGCGCCAGCGCCGCGTCGTTGCCGATGTTGATCTGGTGCTGGGCCACCGTGACGAAGCGCGCGCCCAGGTTGACGTTGCCCAGGCTCAGGTCGCCCGGCGCCAGGAAGGCGACGGTGCCGGTGGTCAGCAGGCTGGCCCCATCGGCCACGCGGATGCGGCCCGTGCCCTGCGCGGGCAGGAAGTCGAGGAAGCCGTTGGCAACCGCCAGCACCGCGGGCCCGCTGGCCGTGGGGGCCAGGAAGTTGGCATAGAGGTAGCCCAGGCTGGAGTCGGCCGCCGGGTCGGCGAAGCCGCGGGTGTCGAGCACGGCCGAGGTGTCGACCGACAGGTCGTTGCCGATCAGGAAGATCTGGCCGGCCTTGAGCGCCGCGCCCTCGCCCACGTGGACCGTGCCCGCGCCCCCCATCGTGAAGTAGACGCGCGGGCTGTCGCTCTGGTTGGTGTTGCCGTCGAAATAGCTGGTCCAGCCGCCGATGGAGATCGACGCGGCATTCATCGCATTGAGGTCGCTCGCCGCGAGCGTGATGCGCCCCGGCACGGGCGTGGCGCCATCGGCCGTGACGTCGATGGCCGCGTTGCCGGTCACGATCACGCGGCCGGCCCCGCCGCCCGGCGCGCCGCCCATCAGCGCCTGGCCCTCGAAGCTGAGCGCGTCGCCGCCCGCGTCCGAGCGCATCAGGTCGAAGCGCAGGATCTTGCCGTCGGCCGGCAGCAGCGGCCGCACGCGGCCGAAGCGGGCCGCCTGCTGGATGGCGAAGTCCGAGTAGCTGGTCTCGTTGTACTGCGAGAACCTGCGCACCGCGGCGCCCGGCGTCACCAGCACGGCGGTGGGCAGGCTGTCGCGAATGCCGGTGCCGGCCAGCGACAGCACGCCGCTGGTCTGCCACGAACCGTTGGGCACGGCCACGGCGGGTTGCCGCGCCAGCCCCGGCGTCGCGGACGGGCCGGAGGCGACCTCGACGCGGAAGGCGCCCGGCAGCAGCGCATAGCTGGAAGGCAGCAGCGTGTAGGTACCGGCGGGCAGGCCGGGCACGCCGGCGCCGATCTGGATCTGCCGCCCGATGGCCGGATCGCCGGCCCCCTTGTCGGCGATGACGGGCGCGTAGGCCGAGGCATAGCCGGGCAATACCGCGTAGACCTGGTTCGAGGCCGCGCTGTAGCGGTTGCCCGCGGGATTGGCGTTGTACAGCGGCGTGGCCAGCACATCGACCGAACCGCCGCGGCCGGTGACGAAGCCCTGGCCGCGCAGGTCGCCGCCGCCCGACACGTCGAGCGTCGCGCCCGCCTCGACCACGACGTGCTGGCCGCCCAGGCTGATGCCCGAGAGCAGCTCGCCGCCGTCCTTGACGCCGCCGGGCAGGCCCGTGAAGGCGGGGGCACCGCGGTAGTCCAGGCCGTCGGTGGTGCCGCCGTAGGGCATGACCAGGCCCGCCGCGCTGACGGAGGTCACACTGCCCGGCCGCAGCACCACCGTGGTGTCGTCCGTGGTCTTCTCGTTCAGCGGCGCCCCCAGCGGCGACGGACTGTCGTTGATGGTGATGGTGCCCAGCGGCGCGCGCAGCGTGCCGCCCTGGTCCACCGTGCCGGCGCGCAGCAGCAGCTTGCCGAACACCGAGGCCGGCATCGGCGCGTCCTGCCCGCTGGAGCGAAGGGTCAGCGTGCGCCGCGAATCGAGTTGCTCGATCGGGTTGCCGAATTCGTTCGGCACGGTGATGCGCCCCGCGAGGATGGTCGCGCTGGCCCCGCTCATCGGATAGAGCTGCGCCGACTCGATGGCGATGTCGCCGCTCGCGTACAGCCGGGTGTTGCCCAGCCGCACGTCGCCCGATGCCTTCAGGTTCAGGCTGGCGAAACCCGGCAGGTCCACGGGTCGAGACGGCGCGTTCAGCAGGCCCCCGCCGTCGCCCTGGATCCCGCCCGTGCCCGAGAGCAGGGTGTCGTAGAGGTCGATCAGCGAGGCCTCGATGGTCAGCGCGCTGCTGCCGCTGACGCTCGACGCCATGAGCGCGCCGTCCTTGTTGATCAGCCCGGGCGAATAGAAGCCGACCGCGCCGGCCCATGGCTGGTCGTCGGGCCGGATCGGGTAGCCGCCGTCCAGGCGCACGTAGGGCGCGCGCAGGTTCACGCGGGCGTCGGGCGTGGCGGCGTCCACGGTGTAGACGCCGCCCTTGAGATTCAGGCTGCGGCCCAGCGACAGGTCGATGTCGCCCTGGAACACGAACAGGTCCTGCGTCCCCAGGGTCAGGGCGTCGAAGCCGCCGGCGACGACCTGCTCCACGCTCAGCCGCGTGTCGCCGACGGCGAGGCTGCGGTCGGCCTGGCCCGGTGCCAGGTCGGCGGGCAGGCGGCTGCCGGGGCGGACCTGCGTCAGCGTGATGTCGTGCATGTGCTGCACCGCCTCGGGCAAGGTGCCGGTGGCGTCGTAGTCGGCGCTGCTGTAGACGCGGCCGTCCATGAGGAGCGTCAGCGCGCCGCCGGCCGCGCCGGCGCCGCCGGCCCGGGCGCGCAGATCGCCGTCGATGTAGATGCCCGTGTTCGACTCCAGCGCGATGCTGCCGCCCGCGCCGGCCAGCACGGTCGGTTGCGCGATCGCGCCGGGGCCGCTGCCCGCGGCCAGGTCGACCGTCGCCTGCGCGCCGGAGGCATCGAGCAGCGCCCCGGCACGGATGACGACGAAGTCGTCGGTGGGCCCGAGCGTGATCGAACCGCCATCGGGCGCGACGCCGTAGGCACGGCCTTCGCTGTCGTGCGCCACGTAGGCGCGCGCCGCGGCATCGAGCACCGCATGCTCGCCGACCCAGATCGACCGGCCGTCGACGAAGCTGCTGGCCGCCCCGTGGAAGAACGGGTAGCGGGTGTTCACCGCGATCGCGCCGCCCCAGGCGTTCACGCGGCCCTCGAGCGTGACCTGGCCGCCGCTGCTCAAGAGCGAGACGGACTGGCCGGGATCGACCGACAGCGTCGAGCCCTCGCCCAGCACGATGGGCGAACTCGCGTCGTACGCGGAGCCGGCGAGCAGCACCAGGTCGGCGCCGAGGCGCTGCGCGAGCCGGGCGCTGTCGGGATGTTCCTCGTACAGCGGCGGGGTCCAGCGCTGCAGGGCCTGCGCGGGGTCGGTGCCGGTGGCCGGCGCCTGCCGGCTGCCGTCCCAGCGGTAGACCGGCATCGCCACCTCCAGCGTCGCGCCGGCGGGCAGCGTCACGCCGTCATGGCCGTGGATCTCGTAGTGGGCGAAGCCGCTCTCGAACAGCGCGCCGCGCAGCGTCAGCACCGGCTTGACCGCCACGTCGACCGGCAGCGTCGTGCCGGGCTGCAGCAGCGTGCCGGCCGCGATCACCAGCGGCTGCGCGACGATGGCGCCGGCCGCGTACACCGTCGTCACCGGCTTGACCGGGATGCCGTCGGGAAAGGCATCGGCCGCCACCGTGACCGTGGCGCTGCCCGCGAGGTTGAGGGCCGTCATGACCGCACCCTTGGGCACGCGCGTGCCCGGTCCCGCGAAGAAAGGCGCGGTGCTGAACTGCGCCGAAGCCACGCCCGGCGGAACCACCCAGTCCGCCGCCAGCGTCAGCGGTTTCTGCGCCGAAATGATCGGCACCAGGGGGCCGCCGATCTTCTGCCCCGGCGCGACCCGGGTCACGGTCGCGGAGAAGCCGAACGGGATCGCGCTGCCCGCCTCGACCAGGTAGTCGTTGGCCAGCCGCAGTCCCGCGGACGAGGCCTGGCCCGCCGCCAACCTTCCATCGCCACCCACCGGCGCCAGGCCCAGGCCGATCGCCTGCGCGGCCTCGATGGTCAGCGTGCCGCCGCCATTCACGCCATAGGCGCGCACCTCGCCGTCCACGCGCAGCAGGCCGCCCGGCCCGGCCGCGGCCGCGTTCACCACATAGCCCGCGGCCAGCGTGACGTCGCCGCCCGTGCCGCCTTGCAGGCTGCCGTCGGCGCGGAGGATCGCGCCCGACGAGACGTCGATGACGCCACCGGCCTGCAGCGTCACGTCGCCCGTGTTGCGCACGGCCACCGTCCCGCCGTCGAGGTAAGGCAGGTAGCGTCGGTCGTCCGCGTCCTGCTGCAGGTTGCTCCAGATGCCGCGCGCGTCCAGCGTGACGCCGCCGCCGATGACGACGCTGGGCGTGGTGCCCGCGGGCGCGCCCAGCTGCACGTCGCTCGAGATGCCGTTCTCCGCCGACACCATGGGCACCACGTCGCCCAGGAGGATGCGGCCCGAGCGCGCCGTCAGGCCGGCATCGACCTTGACGGTGGGCGCGTACAGCGCGATCTGTCCGCCGGGCGTCACGGCGAGCGCGGCCTGCACCGCGATGTCCTCCTTCGCGCTGCCCACGATGGCGCCGAGGCCCATGCGCGTCAGTCCGTCCGCGTCCAGCCGCAGCGTGCCCTGCGGGTCGGCGGCCGCGCCGTCCGGCGCCGCGTCGAACACGATGTGCGCCAGCGTCGGCGTGAGGTTGTGGAACAGGCCGACGGGGCCGTTCTTCGCATCGGTGTTGAGCGCCGAGTCGTAGCGGCCCAGGATCAGCTGGCCGGCATGCGCCACCGCGTTGTGCGACTGGTCGTAGCCGTCCTCCAGCCCCGCATCGGCCTTCTGCGCCTGGCGCGGGCCCTGGAAAGCATCGGCCGTGATGTCGCCGCCGAGCGTCGCGGCACTGGTGGCGATCACCAGCCGGCCCGCGTCGCGGCCGACCGTGTAGCCGCTCTCGAGCCGCTGCTGCGGCCCGATCAGCGGGTTGTAGAAGAAGCCCGTGGCCTTGTCGCCCCAGCGCTTGTGCTCGTCCTCGAAGCCCTTGTACAGGCCCGTGTAGCTCAGATCCGCCGGCGCTTTCGACACCTCGTACAGGCGCCCGTCCGCGCCCTTGAGCCAGCTCTGGCGGATCGTGCCGGTCTGCACGTCGAGCGTGCCGCCCGACAGGTTGATGTTCGAGCCGCGCTGCGTGGCCACCTCGCCGCCCGTGAAGCTCACGCTGCCGCCCTGCGCAGACCATTCGCCGATGCCGTGGCCCTGCAGGCCCAGGTAGCCGCCGACCTCGAGCAGGCCGCCCGCCGTGTACCAGCGCTCCTTGTCGTAGCCGCCCACGCCGGCGGCCACGTGAACCAGCTGGCGGCGGTCGATCCACACATTGGCGTTGTTGAGCCAGGTGGTGTCGCGGTTGAGCGGCGCATCGCGCTGCTCGTTGCCCTGGATGTTGATCTCGATGTTGTTCGAGGCCATCGCCACCTGCACGCCGACCGCGCCCGAGACGTCGAGCCGCGCGCCGTCGGCCACCGTGCTGCGGCCACCCGCCGCCCCGCTGCTGACCGCGAGCTGGCCGCCCGTGGCCAGCGTGGTGGAGCCGCCCTCGAACAGCACGCCGCCGCCCGAGACGATCTCGATGCGCGACTGGTCGCGCCGGTCGTCCTGCAGCGACAGGTTGTCGAACACGCCCTGCGCGGTGGTCCGGCGTGCGAAATCCAGCTTGGCCGATTCGGCGATCAGGGCATCGCGCTGGCTGTCGAGCGCGGTGCGGCCGTTCTGATCGTCGAGCAGGATCGCGTTGAGCGCCTTCTGCGTGACGGTGATGCTGCTGTCCTTGTCCGAGGCCGAGGCCAGCAGATGGATGGTGCCGCGCGTGTCGACCGTGGTGGTGGCCACCGCGACGCCGTCCTGCACCACCTTGCGGCCCGTCAGCGTGATGTCGCCCTCGGGCGCCCGCAGCAGGCCGCGGTTGGTGACGGTGCCGGCCGTGCTGCCGGCATCGAACAGCGGTGCCACTTCGTTGCCGCGCGTGGTCGAGGACTGGTTGGCATCGGTGCCCTGCCCCGCGCGAACCACGAAGGCATCGCCCGCGGCGAGCTGCACCTGCCCGCGCGGCGTGGTGATCGTGCCGGCGTTGTCGACCTCGGCACCCAGCAGCAGGGCATAGCCGCCGCCGCGCGTGACCGAGGCGGGCGTGCGGGTCGTGAGCTGCGCGCCCGCTTCCACCTTCACGGCCCCGAGTGCTTCGGTGAAGCTCGGCGTGTAGGCGCCGCTGGCCTGTTCGCTGTAGATGCCGCGTGCCTTGAACTGCTCGTCGCCGATCTTCGCGGCCGCGGCCACGAGGTTGCGCGTGTCGGTCTGGCTCGAGCCGCTGAACACGATGCCGTTGCGGTTCGCGATCAGCACCGTGCCGTCGCCCTTGATCTGCCCCTGGATCTGCGAAGGCCGCGCCTGCGGATCGTTGATGCGGTTGAGCACGGCCCAGTCGGCCTGCTGCTTGAAATCGACCGTGGTGCGCTTGCCGACGTTGAAGCTCTCCCAGTTGAGGATCGCGCGGTCGCCGGTCTGCTGGATGGTGACCGTGGTGCGGCCATCGCCGCCTTGCGATTGCACCGGCGCCTGCGCATTGAGCCAGCCCGCGGTCAGCGAATTCGTGTCGACCTTCAAGCCGCCATCGGCCAGGCCATCGGGCACGGAGGAAGGATCGTCCAGCGCCGCCTGCCGCGCGGCCGCCTGCGCGGCCTGCTGCGCCGCGATCGCCTGCGCCGCGAGGTTCAGGTTGCCGATCGAGCGCTGCAGCTGCTCGCTGGCGCGCTGCTGCTGGGCCTGCGGGCTCGTGAGGTTCGATGCCGGCGTGCCGTTGGGCAGGCGGCCGGTCGCGATGGCGATGTTCTGCGCCATGTTCTTCTGCGCCATCCAGCCCGCGCTGAAGGCGCGCTGCGCATGGGCCGGCGGCGCGACCGCGGAGGCGGCGCCCGCCAGCGCGAGGGCCATGGCCTGCGCCAGCGGCGAAATGCGGAAGTTCCTCGTTCGCACCACGGCCGGCTGGCGGCTGCGGTGTCCCTCGTGTGTGTTCATCTGGCGCCCGGTAAGAAATGCAATGCACTGGCATGGCAGGAATCCATGCCTCTCACAGGACAGACCGGGCAACGCAAACAAAACCGCTAACTTTCTCAAACCTGATCGGACGCGGGGGCCAATCAAGCTGTCACACGATTCAGCTAAGCAGCAACACGCCACCCGGCAGGGCCCGCGCGCGCAGGTCGTACGAACGCTGGATCTGCACCAGCACGGTGTCGAGCGCGGCGATGGCGAAACGCCCGTTCACGGCACGCTCCGAGAGGCCGCGCGCCAGCAGCAGAACGCGGCCCGGCCGGTAGCGGTTGATCTCGGCGATCACGCGCGACAGCGGCGTCTGGCGGAACACCAGCACGCCGGTGCGCCAGGCCGAGGCGTCGGCATCGCGGATCGCCTCGGGCGCGCCGATCGAGCCCGCGTCGTACACCAGCTGCTGGCGCGGCTGCAGCAGCTGCGTTCCCATCGCATGCGCGACGCGCACGCTGCCCTCGACGCAGCTGACGCAGGCGCTGCCGTCGAGGTAGCGCACCTCGAAGCGCCCCGCCTGCGCCTCGACGCGGCCCGCGCCGGCCGTGACGCTGAAGCCCGGACCCGCCGCGGACAGGTCCACCGCCGTCTCGCCCTCGATCAGCGCGATGCCCACCGTGCGGCCGTCGCGCATGCGGCGCTGCACGCTGGTCTGCGTGTTGAGTACCAGGTCGACGCCCTCGGACAGCGCCACGGTGCGCTGCTCGCCGGTGGCGGTGCGGAAGTCGGCATTCCATTCGCCCAGCGCGGGCCACAGCCCGAGCGGCGGGTACACGGCCAGCGCCACACCCGCCGCGCCGGCGGCACCGACGGCCGCGCCCAGGAAGGCGCGGCGCGGCAGCGCGGGACTGCGCGCGGGCGGGCCCGAGGCCTGGCGGTGCGCGGCCAGCAAGGCGGGATGCTCCGACATCATCTGGCCGATGGCGGGGTCCAGCGCCTTCCACAGGCGCCGCGCCTCCGCGAAGGCCTGCGCATGCACGGGGCTCGCGGCCTGCCAGCGGCGCAGCCCTTCGAGGTCGCGCTGCGTGGCCGCGCCGGAGGTGAGCCGGCGCAGCCAGGCCTGCGCTTCGCGCTGCGGCTGATCGGCGGGGCCGGACTCGGCGGGAATGTTCATATCCATAAGACGGCCAGGCGCGCGGCGAACCGCGTTTTATTTTTCATGCGAAGCCTTCGGTGCGAGCGCGCGCCCCATGCGGGCGGCGCAGAAGTCGTGCGCATCCTTGAGTTCCTTCTCGACCGTGCGCAGCGAAATGCCCAGCCGCGCCGCGACCTCGCGCTGCGGCAGGTGTTCCCAGCGCACCATCACCAGCACCTGGCGCCGGCGTGCCGGCATGCGCGCGATCAGCGCCGCGAGCGCCGCCATCTCGGAGCGGTCCTCCGCGATCTGCGCCGGGCCGGGCGCCGGGTCGGGCGCCTCGTCGAGCAGCGCCTCGATCTCCTCGGCGCTGGCCAGCCGGCCCTGCCGGCCGAGCTGGTCGTAGGCCAGGTTGACCGCCACGCGCAGCAGGTAGGAGGCCGGGTCGCGCACGCCGTCGATGTCGTCGCGGCTTTCGAGGCGCAGCCAGGTGTCCTGCAGCGCGTCGCCGGCCTGCTCGGCATTGCCGAGCCGCCGCGCGAGCCGCTGCTTGAGCTCGTCGTAGCGCGACACCAGGAAGTTGCGCAGCGCCGGCAGCGCGTTCTCGGGCACGCTCATCGATCGGGCCCTCCGTGCCGCCCGGGGCACTCGAGCCCGGGTGTCTGCGCGCGCGGCAGGATCAGCATCGTCAGCGGCTGCGCCATCTCGGGCGGCGGCGCGCGGTCGATGCGCACCTGGCGCAGCGTCTCCAGGATCGCGCCGTCGCGCGCGCGGTCGCCGCTGGTGTGCAGCAGGAAGGCATTGGCGATGCGCCCGCTGCCATCGACCACGAAGCGCATCGCCGCGCGGTAGCCGCCGGGCAAGGTGCGCGGATTGCCGCAGAAGGCCTCCCAGATGCGCGTCTGCACCAGGCCGTCGTAGCCGGGCTGCGGGTCCGCCGGCGCCGCGCGGTACGCCAGCGCGCGCTCGCGCGAGGCCGCCTCGTCGGGCAGCGGCTTGAGCACGAAGGCGGCGCCGGGCCCGGTGCCCGCGTAGTCGGCGACCAGGCCCGTGCCCTGCAGCAGCAAGGCCAGCGCCTCGGCCGGCGTGAGCACGGCCTGCACCGGCGAGGCGTCGCGCCCCGCCACCAGTTCGGCATCGAAGAACACCGGCAGGCCGGTGCGCAGGCCGTACTGCTCCAACGCCGCGGTCAGCGGCTGCCGCGCGATGTCGAAGCGCATCGCCTCGGCCTGCGCGCGCGCATTCACGGCCGCAAAGGCCATGCACGCCGCGAGCACGCAGCTTGCCAGGGAGGAAGGAAGAGGAGGTGCATGCCGCATGAAGTCGATACGCCCGGCGAAGGCCGCCGCCCGGGGGGCATGTCGAGGCGGATGCTAGGAATGCTTCGTGACGTTCAGATGACGGCGAGCGTCGCGGCCGGCCCTTCGCGGCCGGGGTTTTGAGGCTCTCGGGTAAAATCCGCCCTGGGTGGCATGCCGTTTCGGGCATTCCAGGATTTGCGCAGGTCGGGCCGCCTCGCGGTTTCGCCTCGTCGAGGAATCCCATGTCCCACACCCCGATCCAGTGGATCGCCGCGGCCATCTTTGCCGTCGCCCTGCTCCACACCTTCAGCGCCAAGCAGTTCGAGCGCCTCTCCCACCGCCATCCACGCCATGCCGGCCTGTTCCACCTGCTCGGCGAGGTCGAGGTCGTGTTCGGCTTCTGGGCCATCGTGCTGGTGGTGTCGATGGCGCTGTTCGCCGGCGGCGGCACCGCGCTCGACTATGCCGAGTCGCGCAACTACACCGAGCCGCTGTTCGTCTTCGTGGTGATGGTGATCGCGGCCTCGCGTCCCGTGCTGCGCACGGCGATGTCGCTGGTCGACACGCTCGCGCGCATCGCGCCCGTGCCCACGCCGGTCGCGCGCGCATGGCTCGGTCTCGCGGCGGTGCCGCTGCTCGGCTCGCTGATCACCGAGCCCGCCGCCATGACCATCGCCGCGCTGATGCTCGCGCCGCAGATCTTCCGCCCGCGCGTGCCGGAGGCCGTGAAGTACCTGGCGCTGGGCGTGCTGTTCGTCAACATCTCGATCGGCGGCACGCTGACCTCCTATGCCGCGCCGCCGGTGCTGATGGTGGCGACCACCTGGCAATGGGACAGCGCCTTCATGCTCGCCACCTTCGGCTGGAAGGCCGCGCTCGCGGTGCTGCTGAACGCCACCGTCGCGACCTGGGTGCTGCGCAAGCATCTGCAGCCCGCGGCGGGCGACGAGGGCGCGGCGCCCGAAGCGCGCGTTCCGCTGCCGGTGGTCGCGGTGCACCTGGGCCTGCTCGCGGGCGTGGTGCTGTTCGCCCACCATCCCGTGGTGTTCCTCGGCCTGTTCCTGATGTTCCTCGGTTTCGCCCAGGCCTACGAGCGCCACCAGAGCCCGCCGATCCTCAAGGAGGCGCTGCTCGTGGGCTTCTTCCTCGCCGGCCTGGTCGTGCTGGGCGGCATGCAGCAGTGGTGGCTGCAGCCCATCGTCTCGGCGCTCGCGCCGGTCGCGCTGTTCCTCGGCGCGCTGGGCCTCACCGCCATCACCGACAACGCCGCCCTCACCTACCTGGGCTCGCTGATCGTCGGCATCTCCGACGAATCGAAGTACATGCTGGTGGCGGGCGCCGTGGCCGGGGGCGGACTGACAGTGATCGCCAACGCGCCCAATCCCGCGGGCGTGGCGCTGCTCAAGCGCGGGTTCGCCGACGAGACGATCGGCGCGGGCGGGCTGCTGCTCGGTGCGCTGGGGCCCACCGCCGTGGCGGCGGCGGCGTTCCTGTTCCTGTGAGGCCTCAGCGCATCACGAAGGGATTGCCCGTCGCCGCGCCGCTGTTGATCCACACCGACTTGGTCTGCAGGTACTCGCGGACCGCGTCGATGCCGTTCTCGCGGCCCAGGCCCGAGTCCTTGTAGCCGCCGAACGGCGCCATGAAGCTCACGGCGCGGTAGGTGTTGATCCACACCGTGCCGGCCTGCAGCTTCTCCGACATGCGCATGGCGCGGCCGATGTCCTGCGTCCACACCGCCGCGGCCAGGCCGAAGCGCACGTCGTTGGCGATGCGCAGCGCATCGGCCTCGTCCTCGAAGCGGATCACCGACAGCACGGGGCCGAACACCTCCTCCTGGGCGATGCGCATGTCGTTGCGCACACCCGTGAAGATGGTGGGCTGCACGAACCAGCCCGTGCCGCATTCGGGGGCCGTGCCCTTGTCGCCGCCCAGCACCGCGGTCGCGCCCTCGGCGCGCGCGATGTCGATGTACTCGAGCACCTTGCGGTACTGCGGCGGCGTGGTGATCGGGCCGACCTGCGTCTCGGGGCTCATCGGGTCGCCCATGCGCGCGGTGCGCGCCACCGCGAGCAGGCGTTCGACGAAGGCGTCGTGGATGCTGTCCTGCACCAGCAGCCGCGAGCCGGCGATGCAGGTCTGGCCGGTGGCGGCGAAGATGCCCGAGATCGCGCCGAACGCGGCCTGCTCGAGGTCGGCGTCCTCGAACACCACGTTGGGCGACTTGCCACCCAGCTCCATGGCCGTGTGCTTCAAGAGGCGCCCGGCCCGCTCGTTGATCAGGCGGCCGGTCGAATCCGATCCCGTGAAGCTGATCTTGGCCACCAGCGGATGCTCGACCAGCGGCGTGCCCACCTCGGCGCCGAAGCCCGTCACCACGTTGAACACGCCCGCGGGAAAGCCGGCCTCCTCGAACAGCTGCGCGAACTCGAGCGTCGAGGCCGAGGTGAACTCCGAGGGCTTGGCCACCACGGTGCAACCCGCGGCCAGCGCCGGCGCGAGCTTCCAGGCCAGCAGCAGCAGCGGCGAGTTCCACGGCGTGATGGCGGCCACCACGCCCACGGGCTCGTGGCGCGTGAACGCGAAGTAGCCCTTCTTGTCGAGCGGCAGCGTGCTGCCCTGCACCTTGTCGGCCAGGCCGCCGTAGTAATAGAACCACTGCGGGAGGTAGTCGAGCTGGCCGCGCATTTCCGCGAGCAGCTTGCCGTTGTCGCGGACCTCGGTGGCGGCCAGCCGGGCCGCGTCGCGTGCGATCAGGTCGCCGAGCCTGCGCATCAGCGCGCCGCGCTGTGTCGCGGTCAGCTCCGACCAGGGGCCGGTGGTCAGCGCCTGGTGCGCGGCGCGCACGGCCCGGTCGACGTCCTGCGCGTTGCCGCGCGGAATCTGCGCCCAGCTCTCGCCGGTGAAGGGGTTCTGGGTGTCGAACCAGGTGCCGCCGTGCGGCTCGCAGGCCTCGCCGCCGATGTGCAATGAATAGCGTTGCATGGCTCGCCCGTCAGAAGGGCTGGAAACCCAGCGCGGCGCGGAAGCGGTTCTTGATGTACGAACCGTCGCGCGGCGGCAGCGCGCGCGGCGGTTCGTTGGCATCGATGAAGACCTGCGCGAAGGTGGTCTGCCGGCGCGCGTTGATGCGCTCGGCCAGGTCCTCGCAGGCATCGATGCTGCTCACCGAGAACGCATCGGCGATGCCGAAGCCCCTGGCCACTGCCACCAGGTCGGCGCCCAGGCTCGAGTGGCTGCGCTGCATGCCGGTCTCGCCGAAATGGCCGTTGTCGAGCATCACGATGCTGAGGTTCTTCGGCTGCTTGACGCCGATGGTGCCGAGGCTGCCGATGCCCATCAGCTGCTCGCCGTCGCCGGTGATGACGACCACCGACTTGTCGCGCTGCGCGAGCGCCAGGCCCAGCCCCAGCGAGGCGGCGCCGCCCATGGCGCCCCACAGGTAGTAGTTGCGCTCGCGGTCGCCGCTGGCGAACACGTCGTAGGAGGCCGAGCCCAGGCCCGTGACGATCAGGGCATCAGGGATGGCGGCGATCAGCTTTGCCACGAATTCGCGGCGGTCGGCGCGTTGCGCCGGAGTCTTCGTGTTCATCACTTGCGCTCCCACTTCTTGCGGCCGATCAGTTCCTGTCCCAGCAGCACGGCGACCTTCTCGCCGGCCTCGAAGGCGGCATCGAAGCCCGCGCTGACGACCTCCTCGACCTCCTCGGGCTTCGAGGCGCGCAGCACGTGGATGCCCATGAGCTCGAGCGCAGCCTGCGTGGCCTTGCCCATCGGGCCCTGCCAGGGATTGAATTCGGCGTATTCGCCACGCATGGTCACGAGCGTGAAGAACGGGAAGTCCGCGGCCTGCAGCAGCGAGAACATGTTCACGCAGTTGCCCACGCCGCTGCTCTGCATCAGCAGCACGGCGCGCTGGCCGCCGAGCCAGGCGCCGCTCACCAGCGCCACGCCCTCCTCCTCGGTGGTCAGCACCACGTCCTCGATGTCGGGGTCGGCGATGGCGCTGCGGATCACGTGCGAATGGCCGGCGTCGGGCACGTAGGCGATCTGCCTGACGCCGCCCGCCTTGAGCACGCGGAAGGCGGCCTGCTGCCAGTCGGGCGCGGCCTGGGTGGTCTGGTTCATGAATCGGGGTGGGTTGGTCAAAGTGCCAGAAATCATAGAATTTGATGCCTGGGAATGTGAAATAGAAATTCGAGATTCCACGATCACGTTTGTGCATGGAGGCAGCCACATGGACCTGAAGCAACTGCGCGCCTTTCTCACGGTGGCCGAGACCGGCAACGTCACGCGCGCGGCCGAGGTGCTGCACCTCGTGCAGCCCGCGGTGTCGCGGCAGATCCGCCTGCTCGAGGAAGACATCGGCGCGCCCCTGTTCGAGCGCGAGCGCCATGGCATGGTGCTGACCGACGCGGGGCTCGCGCTCGTCGGCTATGCGCGCCGCGCGCTGCTCGAGCTGGACCGCGCCCGGGCCGAGATCGGCACCGTCGACAACAGCATCGGCGGGCTGGTCACCTTGGGGCTGCTGCCGAGCACCATCGACATCCTCTCGAGCCCGCTGGTGGCGACGCTGGCGGCCGACTACCCGGGCATCCGCGTGCGCATCGCGATGGGCTACGCGGGCACGCTGCTGCGCTGGCTCGAATCGGGCGAGGTCGATGCCGCGCTGCTCTATGGCGCGGAACGTTCGCCCAACATCCAGACCACGCCGCTGATCGAGGAGGCGCTGTGGGTCATCGGCCCGAAGAGCAGCAAGCTGCGGCCCGACCGGCCGGTGGCGCTGGCCGAGCTCGCGGGCCACAAGCTGGTGCTGCCGAGCGCGCCGCACGGCATCCGCACGCTGGTCGAGCATGCCTGCGCCGTGGCCCAGGTGACGCTCGACCTGTCGGCCGAGACCAACGCGCTGAGCGTGCAGCGAAGCCTGGTGCTCGGCGGCCATGGTCTGACCATCCTGCCGCCGATCGCGGTCGCGGAGGACCTGCGCACGCAGAAGCTCAAGGGCGCGCCGCTGGCCGATCCCGGCATCAGCCGGACCATCGTGCTGGCCCTGCCCGTCAACCGGCCGATCGCGCGCCATGTGCGCTGCGCGGTCGACGTGCTCACGCGGGAGGCGCGGCGCGCGATCGATGCCGGTGCCTGGCCCGAGGGGCGCTGGCTCGGCGCCTGAGGCGCGCTATGCGAGCACGAAGCCGCTGATCAGGTTCTCGGCCATCAGGCGGCTCGGCAGGCTGCCCGGCGGCTGGGCCATCTCCTGCAGGAGGCGGCTTCTCGGCGGCGCTTCCAGGCGCACGAGCCGGATCGCCTCGGCCGGTTCCACGGCCTGGAAGCGCAGCACGTCGCCGGGCCGAAGCTGCGACAGGCCATCGAGGTCGCAGGACAGGACGGTGGCGATCTTCGGATAGCCGCCCGTGGTCTGGTGGTCGGCCAACAGCACCGAGGCCACGCCGTCGCCACCGACCTGGATCGAGCCGCGCACGATCGGTTCGGAGGGAATGGACAAGGCATCCTTCAAGGACAGCGTCGGCCCCGCGAGGCGCATGCCCATGCGGTCGCGGGCGGGCGTGACCGAGAAGCCCGCGTCGAGGAGCGCGGCGACGGAGGCGGCCTCGAAGCTGTCGGTCTGTGGCCCGAGCACGACGCGCACGAGCGGGCGCGGACCGGCCAGCGCGGGCGCCGTGCGGTCGCCCTCGCGCTCCTGCACGACCCGCGTGTCGCGCAGCACGATCTCGGCACCGGGCACCAGACTGCCGCCGCCGAGGCCCGATGCCGAATGCGTGGCGCTGTGCCCGGCCCAGCGCTCGCACACCGGCTCGCCGCAGAACGCCAGGTAGGCCCAACTGCCCCAGCGGCCCGGGCGGATCGACAGCGTGTCACCCGCGCGCAGCGTTCGCACGCACCACGAACCCGTCGCTGCGCTCGAATGGCGGACCTGGAACTCGCCACCGGCGATGCCGCAGCTGACCTCGCCCGCCTCGCACAGCAGTTCCAGCCCGCCTAGGGAGATCTCGATCGCGGTGGCATCCGCCGGGTTGCCGAGCGCGACATGGGCCGCGGCATGCGCGAGCCGGTCCATCGGGCCCGAGGCAGGCACGCCGAAGCGCAGCATGCCCGGTCGGCCGCCGTCCTGGTACGTGACCAGCGGGCCGCAGGCGCGCACGCGCAGCCTGGCCTCAGCCATGGCTTTCGTTCTCCAGCCTTGCCTCGTACTGCGCGCGATCGATGCGCTTGAACTTCACGTGGTCTCCCACGCCGAAGAGAAAGGGCGCGCCCTCGTCGCGCGTCAGGATGCGCGTGGGCGAGCGGCCGACGATCGACCAGCCCGTGGGCATCCGCAGCGTGGTGACGAGGCATTGCGGCCCCGCGATCAGCACGCTGCCCGCGGCGATGTCGCGCAGGGCCGCGGGCTTGCGTGGTACCTGGATCTCCGGCGGTACGCCCGACATGTAGGCATAGCCCGGCGCGAAGCCGTACATGCGCACCCGGTAGTCGCCCCGCAGGTGGAGGTCGATCACCGCGTCGATGCCCAGGCCCGCGGCTTGTGCCACCGCTTCGAGGTCGGGCGCGAAGTCGTCGTCGTAGCAGACCTCGACCTCGCGTGCTTCTCCCGCCGGCAGGCCGGCCGGCGGATCGCGCTGCAGCGTCTCGGCCGCCTCCCGGATCCGCGCGTGATCGGTGACCAGCGGATCGAAGACGACCAGCAGGCTGACGAAGGCCGGGATGCATTCGAGCAGGCCCTCGGGCGGCGCATGGGCCAGGGCCCGGTCGAGCGCGAGCACCGCGGCGCTGGCCGGGTCGGCGATCGCGTCGCCGAAGGACACCAGCAGCGAGTGGTCCGCGACCGGCGTGTAGCGCGGCCATTCGGGGTTCGGCATCGGCGTGCCTACTGCTGGTCGAGGAACGAGGCCAGCACGATCCCTTCGGCCGCCAGCCGCTTGCGGATGTGCCGCGCCATCTCGACCGATTCGGCGTTGTCGCCATGGACGCAGACCGAGTCGGCCTTCAACGCGATCGGCGCCGCGCCCTGCACCGGCATCCTTCCGGTTCGCACGAAGCCGATCAGCCGGTCCGCGGCTGCCTCGGCATCGTGCAGGACCGCGCCCGGCTGGCCGCGCGGCACCAGCTGGCCATTGGGCAGGTAGGCGCGGTCGGCGAAGATCTCCGAGAAGGCGCGCAGCCCCTGCGCGCGCGCGGCCTGCTCGAGGCAGGTGCCCGAGATGGCGAGGACCGCGAGCGTGGGGTCGACCTTCTCGAGCGCCGAAACGATGGCCTGGGCCACCCCCATGTCCGCAGCCGCGAGATTGCCGAGCGCGCCATGCGGCTTGACGTAGCGCACCTCGGTGCCCGCGAGCCGGGCCATCGCCACCAGCGCGCCGAGCTGCGCCGCGACCATGCGGCCGATCTCGGCGGGCGGCATCGGGATCACGCGCCGCCCGAAGCCCTCGCGGTCGTTGTAGCCCGGATGGGCGCCGACGTTCACGCCGCGCTCCGCCGCCAGACGCAGGGTGCGGTACATGGTTTCCGCGTCGCCCGCATGGCCGCCGCAGGCGATGTTCGCGCTGGTCACGCAGTCGAGGATCTGCGCGTCGTCGCCCATCGTCCACGGGCCATAGCCCTCGCCCAGGTCGGAATTCAGATCGATCCGCATGGCCCGCTCCTCGCTGCTATTTGCCCGGATGGTGGGTCGCCCGCGTGAGCAGCGTGACGCCCGCGCCCTCGGCGCTGTCGTAGTAGGTGAAGCCCGTGCGGTTCGCGCGGCGCCCGCGCATCAGCACCGGCAGGCCCAGCGCCGTGGCCTGCGCCTGCGCGGCATCGGCGTCCGGCACCTCGAAGCCGACGTGGAACACGCCCTCGCCCTTGCTGTCCAGGTGCAGCCGCTGCGGCGTCGGCTCGTCGCCGGGCTGGCACAGCTGGAGCTGCACGGTCGGCAGGTTGCACACGCGGTACTTGAGCGCGAGGAAGCCGGGCTTGCTGGGCGCCTCGAGCTCCTCGTATTCGGCCAGCGGCGGGTATTCGGTCCAGGGGCCGATGCCGATCGACTCGTAGTAGGCCTGCGTCCGGTCGATGTCGTGCACCACGATGCAGAGGTGATGGAGCTTGGCGAAGGGATGCGTCATCGCTCAGCCCTTGACCGGGACCACGTAGTTCAGCACGCGCCGGCCGCCATCCACGTACATGGTTTCGCCCGTGATGTAGGAGGCATCGTCGCTCGCCAGGAAGGCGACGACCGAGGCGATCTCGGAGGGCTGGCCATAGCGGCCCAGCGGCGTGCGCGAGAGGATGGCATGGTTGCCCGCGCTCTGCACGAAGGCGCCGGCCACCATGTCGGTCATGATGGTCCCGGGCCCGACGCCGACCACGCGGATGCCGTGCGGCGCGAAGGCCACCGCCGCGGTCGAGGTCACCTGGTTCATGCCGCCCTTGGAGATCGCGTACGGCGCGACGTTGGGATTGGCCAGCCCCGAGTTGATCGAGGACATGTTGATGATCACCCCGCCCTTGCCGCGCGCGACCATCTCGCGGCCCGCCGCCTGGGTGCCGTAGAAGGCGCCCTTGAGATTGACGTCGAGCACCCGGTCGAGCATCTCCTCGGTGACGTCGAGGAACTCCACCACCGGCGCGATGCCGGCGTTGTTCACCATGATGTCGAGGGTGCCGAAATGCCGGACCGCCGCCTCGACCAGGCCGACCACCTCGCTCTTCTTCGAGACGTCCGCGCGCACCGCGAAGACGTTGACCGCCGGGCCGATCTCGGCGGCCGTCTTCTCCAGGGTCTGCGCATCGATGTCCGACACGACCACCTTCGCGCCCTCGGCCAGAAGCCGCTCCGCCGTCGCGCGCCCGATGCCGCGCGCGGCGCCCGTCACCACTGCCACCTTGCCTGCCAGTCTCATGGCGATCTCCTTTTCAGTAAACGATGGATTCGAACAAGGGCGTGGCGCTGCGGATGCGCGCCCAGCCCAGGGGACTCATGTCGATGCTGCGGAACGCACCCGTCGTGATCAGCTCGGCCACGCCGCGGCCGACCGCCGGCGCGTGCATCACGCCATGGCCCGAGAAGCCGGTCGCGAAGATCAGGTTGCCGAGTTCGTCATGCGGGCCGACGACGCCGTTGTGGTCGAGCGTGTTGACCTCGTAGTGCCCGGCCCAGGCGCGTTGCAGACGCAGTTCCTCCATGGCCGGGATGCGCTTGGCGAGCAGGGGCCAGAACAGCGACTCCATCAGGTCGTGGTGCGGCTCGAAGTCGCCGTCGGCATCCCCGTCGATCTCGGCCGGGGGCTGGATGCCGCCGATGAAGCCCTCGCCTTCGGGCCGGACCCAGATGCCGCTCGAGTCGAACAGCATCGGAAGCTCGCTCGCCTTGAACGGCGTCTTGAACGAGAACACGGTGCGCTTCTTCGGCACCACCGGCAGCGCGATGTCGAGCAAGGCGGCCAGGCGGCCAGAGAGCGCGCCCGCGGCCAGCACGCAGAAGTCGCAGGCGAGCACTTCGCCGTTCGACAGCTCGACACCGCTCACGCGCGCGCCGTGGGTGCGGAAGCCGCTGGCCGTCGCCTCCACGTAGTCCACACCGAGCCGACGCGCCGCGCGGCGCACTTCCGACAGCAGGCTCCAGGCATCGAACCAGCCTTCGTGCTGCACGCCCAGCGTTCCGATGCCGACGTCGCCGAAGTCCACGCCCGGATAGCGCGCGGCCAGCTCGTCGGGATCGAGCACCCGGATGTCGGCGCCATGGCTGCGCTGCATGCGAACGGCTTCCAGCCGCTGCGTGACCTGGTCGTGGCCGCCGAGGATCAGGTAGCCGCGCTCGCGGTAGCCGATGTCGGCCTGGTCGCCGAACACGGCCTTGATGTCGCGGAACATCTGGGCGCCGTACAGGCTCATCCGGATGTTCGCGGCCGTGCCGAACTGCGTGCGTATCGAGGCCGCGGACAGCGCCGTCGACGAGAACTGGTACGAGGCGTCCTTCTCGACCACGGTGATCGGTCCCGCGAAGCCGGCCTGGCGCAGCGACCAGGCGCAGAAGCTGCCGATGATGGCGCCGCCGACGATGACGACGCGGGGTGTGTTGGAGGAGGACATGCGGGTTTCCTGCACAGGACGTTCAAGCATGGGCCGATGCCGAGGCCTCGAAGCTCTGCCCGGCGCGCGGATTCCACTGCACGCCCGAGCGCGCCACCACGCCCGGCTTGAGCCGCTGCGATTCGTCGTAGTCGCTCCAGGGATGGAAGAACAGCGGCTCGATGCGCTCGATGCCGCGCAGGCGCTCGGCATGGGCGTCGAGGCAGGTCTGGCGCTCCTGCGGCGACAGCCGCGCGGGCATCCAGGCGGCGAAGGGCGGCAGCACCGTGAAGCCGGTATAGGCCAGGATGCCGTTGTGGATCGGCCAGAGCACGTGATGGAGATCGCCGTCGATGCCGTTCGGCTCGTAGAGCGTGGAGGCGGTGCCCGTCGTGATGCTGAGCATCGCGCGCTTGCCCTTGAAATGCCCGGTCTCGTACTTGCGCCCCGCCGAGTAGGCAAAGCCGCGGCTCAGCACGCGGTCGACCCAGCCCTTGAGGATGGCGGGCATCGAGAACCACCAGAGCGGGAACTGCAGCAGCACGAAGTCGGCCGCCTGCAGCTCCGCCTGCTCGGCCGCCACAGCGGGGTGCTGCGTGCCGGCCGCGAACGCATGCTCCTGCTCTCGCGAGAGATCCAGGTAGTCGGCGTTCGCGCGCCCGCCCTCGAAATCGCCGGGGCCCAGCGCCGGGTTCCAGCCCATGCGGTAGAGATCGCTGACGACCACCGAATGGCCCATGCGCTCGAGTTCGCGGACCGCGACGTCCTTCAGTGCGCCGTTGAACGAAGCGGGTTCGGGATGGGCATAAACGATCAGGCAGTTCATGCCGCGAATTCTGAGCGCCGGGCTCAGGCGCAGCTAGAACGTACGGCGCACCGGGTTGCGGTTTTCTGCATAGTCGCGGCGCGAGGCGCGGTACTGCGCCGGCGTCATGTTCGTCGCCACCTTGAACTGGCGCGAGAAGGCGCTGTGGTCGGCATAGCCGCAGGCGGCCGACACCTCCGTGATCGAGGCCGGCGTCTCCTCGAGCAGCTGGCAGGCCTTGTCGATGCGCTTCTTCATCAAGAGCTGCTTGGGCGTCACGTGGAAGACCTCGAGCACCAGGCGCGCCAGCGTGTCCATCGACACCGAGGCATGCGTCGCCGCCTCGGCGATCAGCACCGGCCCATCGAGGCCCGCATCGATGAAGTCGAGAAAGCGCCGCAGCCGCCGGTAGCTGTGATGGCGCTCGTTGGGGCGCGGCAGGTCGCGCGACAGCCCGGCCAGGCCGACGATGCGGCCGTCGGCATCGAGCAGCGGGAACTTGGAGCTCAGGCACCAGTAGCGGTCGCCGCGCCAGGTCTGGTACAGGCGCAGCAGCTCGCGCATCGGCCGGCCGCTGTCGATGACCTCGAGGTCCTGCGCCACCGTGCTGAGGCCGCTGGCCGGGAACAGCTGGTCCGCGGTCTTGCCCACCACGCTCTCGCCGTCCTGCAGGCCGGCGCGGTCGATCAGCGTCTGGTTGGCCCAGAGGTAGCGGCCCTGCTGGTCCTTGACGTAGAACAGCACGTCGGGCAGCCGGTCGAACAGGGTCTCGATCAGCCCGGGCGTGCGCGTGAGCCACGCCTGCACCTGTTCGTCGAGTCGCATCGCGTGTCCTGGTCCGGCGGGCTTCAGGGCGAGGGCCGGAACCGGCTGCCCAGGCTGTAGCGCGAGGCCGGGTTCAGGCAGCGCACCCAGGTCACGGGCACCTCGCGCAGCCAGGTGCGCCGCGTCAGCTGCAGGCAGGGCTCGGTGGGCTTCATCTCGAGGATGCGCGCCTGCTCCGCCGTCGGCATGACGGCATCGACCACGTGCTCGACCAGATCGGCCTGCACCAGCGAGAGCAGGTATTCGCCCGGCGTGATGTCCGAGAAGTCCTGGTCGAGGAAGGCCGGCGCCATCTTCGGGTTGACGTAGCGGTCCTCGAGCTGCACCGGCACGCCGTTCTCGAGGTGCACGCTCTGCAGCCGGAAGATCGACTGCCCCGGCAGCATGTTGAGCCAGGCCGCGATGTCGGGCGCGGCCGCCACCCGCTCGCGCGACAGGCCGCGCCACCGGTGCTCGTGGCCGCGGGCCCGGATCTCGCTCGCGATGTTGGCGATCTGCAGCAGCGTGGACTGCGGCTTCTTCTCCGCCACGAAGGTACCGACCCCCGCCACGCGCACGATCCGGCCCGCGTTCGCGAGCTCGCGCAGCGCCTTGTTCACGGTCATGCGCGAGACGCCGAACTGCGTGACCAGCTCCAGCTCCGAAGGCAGCCTCTGGCCCGGCTGCCAGGTGCCGTCGAGGATGCCCTGCGTCACATGGGCCTTGATTCGCTCGTGCAGGGTCGTCGTCATTCCCTCGAGCATGCCACGGCCGCCCTCCTCGTCCGGAGCGTCGCGGCGCGGCCGGCGGGCGCTTCGGTCGCTCATCTAGATGCGCTTCGCCTCTCGGATGCTGCGCAGGAACGAACGGGTCCGGTCCTGTCGTGGCTCGCCGAAGATCTGCTCGGGCGGTCCCTCCTCGCAGACGACGCCGTCGCACAGGAAGCAGACCTTGGACGAGACCTCGCGCGCGAAGCCCATCTCGTGCGTGGCCAGCAGCATGGTCATGCCTTCGTTGGCGAGGTCGCGCACGATGTTGAGCACCTCCGACACCAGCTCGGGATCGAGCGCCGAGGTGATCTCGTCGAGCAGCAGCACCATCGGGTCCATGGCCAGCGCGCGCACGATCGCCACGCGCTGCTGCTGGCCGCCCGACATGCGGTCGGGATACTCCCTGGCCTTGTGCGCGAGGCTGAAGCGCTTGAGCAGCGCCATCGCGCGGTCCTCGGCCTCCTCCCTCGACTGCTTGAGCACCTGGATCGGCGCCAGCGTCACGTTCTGCAGCACGGTCATGTGCGGGAACAGGTTGTAGCCCTGGAACACGATGCCGATGTCGCGGCGCAGCGAGTTGACGTCGACGCCCGGCCCGGTGATGCGGTCGCCGTGCACGCGGATCTCGCCCGCGTCGATGGGCTCCAGGCCGTTGATGCAGCGCAGCAGCGTCGACTTGCCGGAGCCCGAGGGACCGATCAGGCTCACCACCTGATGCTCCTCGACCGCCATCGCCAGCCGGTTGAGCACCGGCAGCTCGCCGTAGGACTTCGAAATTTCGCGGATCTCGATGAAGGACATGTGTGGGGACTCGGTTTATGCGTTGCCAGCGCGCATGCGGGCGCGATCGCGGCGGGCCATGCGCTCCACGAAGCGCGTCTGCGGGATGGAGATGACGATGAAGAGCAGCGCGACGGTGGTCGCGGCCGACAGGTTGTAGTAGTTGGAGGCCACGATCATCGATTGGTTGAAGGAGTCGACCACCCCGACCACGTTGACCAGCGCGGTGTCCTTCTGCAGCGCGATGAAGGCATTGAGCAGCGGCGGAATGATCTGGCGCACGCCCTGGGGCACGACCACGAAGCGCAGCGTCTGCATGTGCGACAACCCGAGCGAGCGCGAGGCGGCCGTCTGGCTCCAGTGCACGCTCTGGATGCCCGCGCGGTAGATCTCGGCCACGTAGGCCCCGACCGTCAGCGTCAGCGCGATCACCACATAGGTCGTGAGCGACAGGTCCTTGAGGATGGGCACGCCCGTCAACGGCAGGCCGAAGCCGACCAGGTAGATCACCAGCACCGCGGGGATCGAGCGGAACACGTCGACATAGGCGGTGGCAATGAAGCGCAGCGGCTTGCCGGCGGCCCCGGGCGCGAACATGGCGAGCGCCACGATCAGGCCCCAGACCAGCACCAGCACCTCGGCGATCAGGAAGATCTTCACGTTGACCCAGAACGCATCGAGGACCAGCGGGAAGGTCTTCACGATCAGCGGCACCAGGAAGAAGGTCTTGGCGACCGCCTGGTTGTTGGCCAGCAGGAACTGGAAGCCCAGCACCACGAGGAACTGCGCCAGCGTGTGGCCGAGCGCGATCCAGCTCTGCACGCAGGCGTCGGAGCGCTCGATGCGCGCCGCCACGATGTCCATGCGGCTCGCCGCCGCGCGCACGCCGCGGCAGCGCTGGAAGGCGCGCCACAGCGGCCGGACCACGGCCAGCGACGCGAGCGCCAGGACCCCGGCCCCGGCCGTGATCCACCAGCCGTCCCAGGCGCTGCCCCGCAGGGCCTCGCGCAGGGACTGCAGGGTGTACCAGCTGGCCGCGACGACCAGGATCACGCCCGCCAGCGCGAAGAGGAAGAGCATCAGCGGCACCTTCGGCATGCCTCCGATGTTCAGGCGGCGCTCCTGCCCCGCGACGGGCGAAGGCAGGCCGGCGGACTGCTGCGTTGCACTGTTCATGGTCGGATCTCGGTCTCAGGGATTGAAGACGGGCACTTTGGTGGGATCGGCGCCGAGGCTGGGCGTCAGGTACTGGTTCGCCAGGCGCGCGAAGGTGCCGTCGCGCTTCATCTCGTCGATCAGCTTGTTGAAGGTCGCCATGTTCTGCGAGTCCTTGTTGACGAGGCCGCCCCAGCGCTCGCCCGTGTCGTAGCGGCCGACCACCTCGAACAGGCCGTTCGACTGCTTGGCGCGCGCCAGCAGGTTGGGCGTGTCGTAGAGCACGGCATCGACCTGGCCGGCCGCCAGCGCCGCGTACATCGCGGCCGCCTCGGCGAAGACCTTGGGCTGTTCCACCGGCTTGACGTTGTCGGCCAGGTAGCCAAGGATGGTCGTGCCCTGCTTCACGCCGAGGCGCAGCTTCTTGATGCTCTCCTTGTCGACCTTGACGCCGGCCTTCACCAGGATGCCCTGGTCCGAGCTGAAGTAGGGCTCGGTGAAGTTCACCACCTTCTTGCGCTCGTCGGTGATGGTGATCTGGCTCAGCGCGATGTCGAAGCCCTGCGCCTGGCCCGTGAGGATCTGCGCGAACGAGCGGTTCACCACCACCACCTTGTCGAGGCCGGCGCGGTAGGCCATGTTGGCGGCCATGCAGTATTCGAAGCCGTCCTTGATGGTGTCGATCGAGTCGCCGTTCCACCAGCCCGGCGAGGGCAGCACGGGCCGCACGGACAGCGCGCCCGGCACCACGGTCTCGAGCTTCACCGAGCCGCGCTGGCCCGTGACTTCGCACTTGCCGTAGTCCGGTGCCGCGGAAGCCGCGAACGAGGCGGCGCTCACGAGGAGGGCCGCGAATACCGAGGCGATCGGCCTGGCGTGGGAGGTGGTTCGCTGGCGCTGGGGGGATTTCATGTCGGGGCTCCGTTGGGTTGGTTGGAATCGAGGGGAAAAAGCGGTCCGGGTGGCGAGAGATGCGTGGTGTTCAGGGCGTGACTTCGATGCGGTGGTCTTGAATGATCCGGGCCCAGCGGGCGGTCTCCTTGTCGATGCCGGCCTGGAACTCGGCCGAGGACATCGGCACGTAGATCAGTCCCTGCGCGGCCAGCAGCTTCTGGATCTCCGGCGTCTGCGCGGCATCGCCATAGGCCTTGTACAGCTTCGCGACGATCGCGGCCGGCGTGCGCGCCGGCGCGATCAGCGCATACCAGGACAGCACCGGATCATCGAGCAGGCCCAGCTCCTTGAGCGTCGGCACCTCGGGGAACTGCGCGACGCGCTCCGCCGTGGTGACGGCCAGCGGTCGCAGCTTGCCGGCCTTGATGAAGGGCTGCAGGCTCGACAGCGTGTCGAAGGTGGCGTGCACGTCGCCCGCGATGACCGCGGGCAGCGCTTCGTTGGTGCCCTTGTAGGGCACGTGGACGATCTGGATGCCGGCCTTGGCGTTCACCAGCTCGAAGGTCAGGTGCGCGGGGCTGCCGAGTCCCACCGAGGCGAAGTTGTAGGCGCCGGGCTTCGCGCGCGCCGCCTCGACCAGCTCGCGCGCCGACTTGAACTGCGAGGTGGCCGGCACCACCAGCACCAGCGGCGAGGCGGCGAACATCGCGATCGGCAGCAGGTCCTTCTTCACGTCGTAGGGCATCTGCTTGTAGAGCACCGGATGGATCGTCAGCGGCCCGAGGTTGCCCATGCCGACGGTGTAGCCGTCGGGCGCCGAGCGCGCCACGTCCGACACGCCGATGCGGCCCGCGGCACCGGGCTTGAAGTCCAGCACCACCGGCTGCCCCAGCGCCTGCCCGACGCGGTCGTTGAACGCGCGGGCGATGGTGTCGTTGAGTCCGCCGGGCGGCCAGGGCACGACGAAACGGATCGGCCGGCTCGGCCAGTCCTGCGCCGAAGCCGCACCGGCCGTGCAGGCCAGGAACGCCACGGCCAGCCATCGCATCCATCGATTCATAGAAACCTCTAGAGAACTCATGCAGGTTGCAGAAGGCAGCACTCCTTGGCGAAGGAGTCCTGCAGCGAAGAGAAAGACCGAGAGCCCGGGCCCGCGCGGGCATCGGGCGGCGCGGTGCCGCTTCAGACCGGCAGCGCCGCCGCTGGCTGCGCGATGCCGCCGTGCGGCTTGCCCGAACCGACATCGCCCCACAGCACCGCATGGTCGGGCGGCAGCG
Source organism: Variovorax sp. PDC80 (assembly GCF_900115375.1). Classification (NCBI taxonomy): domain Bacteria; kingdom Pseudomonadati; phylum Pseudomonadota; class Betaproteobacteria; order Burkholderiales; family Comamonadaceae; genus Variovorax; species Variovorax sp. PDC80. The sequence continues at coordinate 151,833 of NZ_FOWG01000010.1, forward strand.
CGCGCGAATTGGGTACCGACAGCCACAGCCGCATGAGCATGCGGTCCTCGCCGGTCTGCACGTTGTCCTTGAAGGCCGTGCGGCCGTGGTAGATCACGTGGTTGTTGAGCAGCTGGATGTCGCCGGGCGCGAAGCGCATCTCGAAGCATTCCTCCTCGGCCACCGCCATCAAAAGCTGGATGGCTTCGTGCTCGGCCTCGCCGAGCTTGCGCACGTCGGGCAGCATCTGCGCATTCTCGATGTAGGTCAGCGAGAAGTGGCTGGTGAGCTTGCCATCGCGCACGCCGAAGATCGGCAGGTCGTAGGCCACGTGCTCGCCACCGGCTTCCTCGCCGAAGCGGCTGCGCGGAATCGGCCTGCACAGCAGCGCATGCAGGTCGGGCCGGCGCTCGAGGATGCGGTTGTAGACGGTGGCGCTGCTCGCGAGCTTGCTGACGCCGCCCTCGGAGGCCTGGCGCACGCACAGCAGCCCGACCACGTCGCAGCGGTCGGTGTGGAAGCGCAGCTGTCCCGGCGACAGCGTGCGCGCGCCCGATGAGAGGAACTGCTTGCCGTGCTCGTCGACGGTCGCGCCGTAGAGCTTGGCACCGACGCCCATCCCTTCGTCCTTGATCTCGCGCATCACCTCGCCGCGGTAGTTCTGGTACATCGGCGTGCCCAGGTGCGCGCCCAGCGCGTACCAGATCCGGCGCAGCTGTTCCTGCTGGTAGCGCCCGACCTCGAGGCCGCGGATCTTGACCATGCCCGAGCCGTTCTCGAGCTCCTCGCGCACCTCGTCGAAGAAGGGCTTGGCATCGGGCAGCGGGAAGTTCTGGCGGTCGATCCTGCGCCAGTCGAGGCCCTCGGTCTTTTGCAACGCAGTATCGATTTGATCCAGAACGACGGCGGGAAACTGTTTGACCCACCGATGGTTTTGGCCCATCTCGGCACCCGACCAAACGCAGGCGCCGCTCAGATAACTCGACTCGGACATGAACTCTCCAGAAAGATGATTGGGCTTTGTCTACTGATGTATAGACAGGTACAGATGTTAGGCAGCCATTCGCTTCCACCGCAACGGGCACGAGGGCAAATCAAGGGGAAATACCTACAAATGGCTCCATGATTGAATTCAAGATTGGATCCAATGTGGGGCGCAACGCACACATTCAGCGCCTGGCAGGCCCCCTCCGGACTTCGGAAAAGCGGCGAGCAAGAAGCGTTCCAGATTGGATCCAATCCAGGATCTAGGTTTTAACCGCTGCGGCCGCCGCCGGCTATACAGGATGTCCCGGGCACCCTTGCCCAAGGGATCCGAAATGGGATCTTCCGTAGAATCCCCTGCAGTTCATGGCGACGACAACAAGGGAGTTCGAATGGTGGCCCAGGCACCGACCGGCGAGCAGATCCTCTCGGCCGATTCCGTCACGGAATCCTTGCGGCAACTGATCCTGAGCGGCGAACTGGGGATCGGCGTGCAGCTCAAGCAGCAGGCGCTGGCCGAACGCTTCGGCGTCAGCCGCATCCCCGTGCGCGAGGCCCTCAAGCGGCTGGAGGCCGAGGGCCTGATCGAGCACCGCGCCCATGCGGGCTCGACCGTGGCGTCGCAGTCGATCAAGGACCTGGTCGAGGCGCTCGACATTCGCATCGCGCTCGAGACCCGCGCGCTCAAGCTCGCGATCCCGCACCTGCGTCCCGCGCACCACCGCGCCGCGCGCGAGATCATCGCGCGCTACGACGGCAGCGAATCGCCGCAGGAATGGGCCGACCTCAACCTCGAGTTCCACCTGACGCTCTACCGCCCCTGCGGGCGCGACAAGCTGCTCAAGATGATCGAGGAGAGCGTGCGCGGCATCGCGCGCCACCTGCGCGCCCTGCAGTCGCACAAGGTGGGGCGCAAGTCCTCGCAGTCCGAGCATTCGCAGATCCTCAAGGCCTGCATCGCCAAGAACATCCCGCTGGCGGTGGAACTGCTCGAGAAGCACATCGAGCACACGCAGGCGGCGCTGCAGGAATAGGCGCGCGCGGCGCGGTCCCGGTGGCCGGCGCGATGTAGCGCTAAAGTTCCGCGCCATGAATCTGCGTCAAATCGAAGTGTTCCGGGCCATCATGGCCACCGGCTCCGTGAGCGATGCCGCCCGCCTGCTGCATGTGTCCGTTCCCGCCGTGAGCCGGGTGCTCTCGCACACCGAGACCCAGCTCAACTTTCCGCTCTTCATGCGCATCAAGGGCCGGCTGTCGCCCACGGCCGAGGCGCGGCGCCTCTACCACGAGGTCGAGGACGTCTACCAGGGCGTGCAGCGCATCAGCGACCTCTCGCACGAACTCATGGCGCGCCGCTCGGGCCTGATCAGCGTGGTGTCGAGCCCGGGCATCGGCCACATGCTGGTGCCGATGGCGATCGCGCACTACCACCAGGCCAACCCCGAGACGCGCGTGCATTTCAAGTGCCTCAACCAGGACCTGCTGCGCGAGCGCCTGCTGAGCCGTCACTTCGACCTCGGCATCTCGCTCGAGGCGGTGGACCATCCGAACCTCATCACGATGCCGGTCGCGCGCTGCCGCATCGTGTGCATCTGCCCGCACACGCATCCGCTGGCCGCGCGCAACGCGGTCGGCGCGCAGGACCTGCTGCCCTACGACCTGATGTCGTACCCGCGCGGCACGCCCTTCGGCGAACTGGTGCGCCACTTCTTCGCGTCGCTCGACGAGGCCCCGCGCACCATGCTCGAGGTGGGCTCGCCGCAGAACGCCTGCGCGCTCACGCACCTGGGCGCGGGCATCGCGCTGGTCGACGAGTTCTCGCTGCAGGCCTGGCCCGACGCGCGCTTTCGCATCCTGCCGGTGGAGGGCATCGAGCCGCTGGTCGCGCACCTCGTGCACCTGCGCACCGACCCGCTCTCGCCGGCCGCCGAAGCCTTCGTGCGCACCCTGCGCAGCGTGCTGATGCAGCGCGGCCTCGCCGCGCCGCAAGCGCAGGAAGACTGATCGCCGCTGTCGTCGGGCCTGGCGCTCGAAGCCAGGGAATGCCCCAATAGCATGCGCTTCGCACCGCATATAGGCACGCCAAAACATGTCGCACCAGCCCGGGGCCAGGTGTTAACCAGCGCGTAAGGACGCCGCACAAAGCATCAATCGACGCCGCTTTTCTCGCTCGAAATAATTCGTCGCATCGCCACCGCACACCAACGCGGTGCAGTTCGCTCCCCGCGAACCCCGCCGTTTTGATCGCGACTATTTCTGGAGAAAAGCCCATGTTCCGTCACCTCAAGTCCCTGCTGGCGCCGCTGGCCTTCGCCCTCATCGCGGGTGCCGCCGGCACCGCCGGCGCCCAGCCCGCGCCGCTGCGCACCGGCGTCGATCCCAACTTCCCGCCGCATGCCTTCCCCAAGCTCAGCGGCGGCTACCAGGGCTTCAATGTCGAGCTCGGCGAGGAGATCGCCAAGCGCCTCGGCCGCCGCATCGAGATCGAGGGCGCGCAGTACTCGGCGCTGATCCCGGCGCTCAACGCGGGCAAGTTCGACTTCCTGATGGCGCCGACCACGGTGTCGCCCGAGCGTGCGAAGTCGGTGCTGTTCACCGAGGGCTACCTCGAAAACAACTTCACGCTGGTCGTGAAGAAGGAGCGCAACGACATCCAGCGCCTGGAAGACCTCAAGGGCAAGACCATCGCCGTGAACAAGGGCTCGGGCCCCGAGGAATGGGCGCGCAACAACCAGGCGCAGTACGGCTACGAGATCGCCGTCTACGGCACCAACGCCGACGCGGTGCAGGCCGTGATCTCGGGCCGCGGCGACGCCAACCTCGCGGGCGTCACGCCCTCGGCCTGGGCCGTGAAGAGCGCGCCGGCCATCAAGACCACCTTCGTCATCAAGACCGGCTCGGTCTGGGCCATTCCGTTCCGCATCGACGACAAGGCCGGGCGCGACCAGGTGAGCAACGTGCTCAAGTGCATGAAGCTCGACGGCTCGCTGCAGAAGCTGCACACGAAGTGGTTCGGCGCCGAGCCCGCGGCCGACTCGGCCACGGTGGTCTCGCCGGCCGGCCACGGCATTCCGGGCCTGTTCGGCTACGAGGCCACGAGCGCCAAGCCGGTCTGCAAGTAAGCGCGCCCCTGCCCTCCCCGTCCACCCCATCCCCCATCAGCCGAGCATCGCCGTGACGTCCTCCCCGCTCCTGCAAGTCCGCAACCTGCACAAATCCTTTGGCAGCGTTCCCGTGCTCAACGGCATCGACCTCGACGTGCAGGCGGGCGAGCTGGTCTCGGTGATCGGCCCCTCGGGCTCGGGCAAGAGCACGCTGCTGCGCTGCTGCAACCGCATGGAGGACGCGAGCCGCGGCGAGGTGCGCGTGGAAGGCCACGACATCTATGCGCGCGGCGCCAACCTGAACCGGCTGCGCGAGCGCGTGGGCATGGTGTTTCAGGCCTTCAACCTCTACCCGCACCTCGACGTGCTCGGCAACGTGACGCTGGCGCTGCGCAAGGTCAAGAAGATGGCGCGCGACGCGGCCGAGCACAGCGCCATGGAGGCGCTCGCGCGCGTCGGCATGGAGCACAAGGCGCGCGTGCGCCCCACCCAGCTGTCGGGCGGCCAGCAGCAGCGCGTGGGCATCGCGCGCTCGATCGCGCTGAAGCCCGCGCTGGTGCTGTTCGACGAGCCGACCAGCGCGCTCGACCCCGAGATGGTCGGCGGCGTGCTGCAGGTGATGCGCGAGCTGCGCGCCGACGGCATGACCATGGTGGTGGTGACGCACGAGATGGGCTTCGCCAAGGCGGCGTCCGACCGCGTGGTGTTCATGGATGGCGGCGCCATCGTCGAGCAGGGCTCGCCCGCGCAGGTGTTCGAGGCGCCGGTGCATGCGCGCACCGCGGCCTTCATCGCCAGCATCGGCAGCCGCGCGCTCTGAGCGACCGACCGGAAGCGCCGCATGCAGTTCGACAAGCTCGTCTTCACCTTCTTCAACGGCGACATCGCCGCGCGCTACCTGCCCCAGGTGCTGGACGGCGCGCGCGTGACGATAGAGCTGGGCCTGGCCGTGATCGCCGCCGGCCTGGCGCTGGGCATCGTGCTGGCCTACCTGCGCAGCCTGCCGGTGCGCGGGCTGCCGTTGCTGGTGTCCACGCTGGTCGACATCCTGCGCGCGCTGCCGCCGCTGGTGCTGATCATCCTGTTCTACTACGCGCTGCCCTTCCTGGGCCTGTCGCTCGGCGCCTTCGCCTCGACCTGGCTGGCCCTGACGCTGGTGCTCGCGGCCTTCTCCGAGGAGGTGTTCTGGGCCGGCATCGAGTCGCAGCCGCGCGGCGTGATGGAGGCCGCGCGCTCCACCGGCCTGAGCCACACGCAGGCCATGGTGCATGTGCTGCTGCCGCAGTCGTGCCGGCTGATGGTGGCGCCGCTGACCAACCGCGTGATCGCCATCACCAAGGGCACGGCCTACGGCTCGGTGGCCGCGCTCAACGAGATCCTGAACCAGGCCACCTCGGCCACCAGCTTCGCGGGCAATCCCACGCCGCTGATGATGGGCGCGCTGGGCTACCTCGTGATCTTCCTGCCCGTGGTGGTCGCCGGGCGCTACATCGAGCGGCGCCACGGCGCGGGCCGCCACTGACGCCGCCGAACGGAGCCCTCCATGGAACTCATCCTCCAGTACTTCTTCAACCTCGGCGTGGTGCGCGAGGTCGGTCCCTACATCCTGCAGGGCCTGCTCAACACGCTGCTGCTGTCGGCCTGGGTGATCCCGCTCGGGCTGGCGGCCGGCATGGTGCTGGCGCTGGCCGGCTTCGTGATCCGCAACCGGCTGGTGCGCGCGCTGCTCGTGGTCTACATCGACTTCTTCCGCGCCTTCCCGCCGCTGGTGCTGCTGATCTTCCTCTACACCGGCCTGCCCTACCTCGGCATGGAGCTCTCGCCCATGGCCTGCGTGGCGCTGGGCTTCATGCTCAACAACTCGAGCTACTTCGGCGAGATCCTGCGCGCGGGCCTGGAGTCGGTGCCGCGCGGCCAGCGCGAGGCCGCGCTGTCCACCGGCATGGGCCGCCCGGCCAGCCTGCTGTTCGTGGAGATCCCGCAGGCGGTGCGCAACGTGTTCCCCGACCTCGTGAGCAACATGATCGAGGTGGTGAAGCTCACCACCATCGCCAGCGTGGTGTCGGTGCCCGAGATGCTGTATGCCGCGCGCTCCGCGCAATCGATGCTCTACAACCCCACGCCCATCGTGCTGGCCGCGCTGATCTATCTCGCGCTGCTGTGGCCGCTGGTCGTGCTGCTGGGGCGGCTGGAGAAACGCCAGCGCCGCCCGAATCCCAAGGCCGCCTGAGGCGCCTGACCACTACAACCACCAACGCTGATTGAGGAAGCAATGATGACAAGCAAACGTACCCTGGGCCTGGCCGTCGCCCAGATGGGCCCGGTACATCTGGCGGACACCCGCGAGGCGGTCGTGCGCCGCATGGTCGAGCTGATGCGCGACGCCAAGGGCCGCGGTGCCGAGATGGTCGTGTTCCCCGAGCTCGCGCTCACCACCTTCTTTCCGCGCTACTGGATGGACGAGGCCGAGGCCGAGGCCCGCTTCTTCGAGCCGGCCATGCCCAATGCGCAGGTGCAGCCGCTGTTCGACGAGGCGAAGGCGCTCGGCCTGGGCTTCTACCTCGGCTATGCCGAGCGCACGCCCGAGGGCACGCGCTACAACACCGCGATCATCGTGGACCGCGCGGGCGCCATCGTCGGCAAGTACCGCAAGATCCACCTGCCCGGCCATTCCGAGCACAAGCCCGAGGCGCCGTTCCAGCACCTGGAGAAGAAGTTCTTCGAGGTCGGCGACCTGGGCTTCCGCGTCTTCGACACCATGGGCACGCGCTTCGGCATGTGCCTGTGCAACGACCGCCGCTGGCCCGAAACCTACCGCGTGATGGCGCTGCAGAGCGCCGAGGTGGTGGTGCTGGGCTACAACACGCCCTCGCTCAACATCCACTGGAACGAGCCGGTGCACCTGCGCACCACCACGCACCTGGTGTCGCTGCAGGCCAATGCCTACCAGAACGGCATCTGGGTGGCGGCGGCCGCCAAGTGCGGCTCGGAGGACGGCCACCACATGATCGGCAGCTCGGCCATCGTCGCGCCCACGGGCGAGATCGTGGCGCGCTCGCTCACGGAAGAGGACGAGGTGATCTGCGTGAAGGCCGACATGTCGCTGGGCGAATACTTCCGCCAGCACGTGTTCAACTTCGCCAAGCACCGCCGCCCCGAGCACTACCGCCTGATCGTCGAGCGCACGGGCGCGGGCGAGCCGCTGGTCTGAACGCGCGCACGGAACCCCTCATGGACACCACCATCGCTTCGCTGATCGGCGAAGAACCCTTCGACCTCACGATCCGCGGCGGGCGCATCGTCACCGACGGCCGCGTGGTCGAGGGCGACCTCGGCGTGCGCGACGGGCGCATCGCCGCCATCGGCGGCTCGCTGCCGCCGGGCCGCCGCGACGTCGACGCCACCGGCCGCTGGGTGCTGCCGGGCGGCATCGACAGCCATTGCCACGTCGAGCAGCGCTCGGGCATGGGCATGATGTGCGCCGACGATTTCTACTCGGCCACCGTGTCGGCCGCCTTCGGCGGCACCACCACCATCCTGCCCTTCGCGGCCCAGCACCGCGAGATGTCGGTGCCCGAGGTGCTGGCCGACTACAGCCAGCGCGCGGCCGAGAAGGCGGTGATCGACTACGGCTTCCACCTGATCCTGGCCAACCCCGACGACGCCACGCTTTCGACCGACCTGCCCGCGGCCATCCGCGACGGCATCACCTCGCTCAAGGTCTACATGACCTACGACCGCATGAAGCTCGAGGACTACCAGTTGCTCGAGGTGCTCGCGCTGGCGCGGGCCGAAGGCGCGCTGGTGATGGTGCATGCCGAGAACAACGACATGATCCGCTGGATCGCGCAGCGGCTGATCGACCGCGGCCACACCGCGCCGAAGTTCCACGGCGTGGCGCACGACCCGCTGGCAGAGACCGAGGCCGCTTACCGCGCCATCGCGCTGGCGCGGCTGGTCGACGTGCCGCTGCTGCTGGTGCACGTGGCCGGCGGCGACACCGTGGAAGTGATCCGCCAGGCCCAGACCCTGGGCGCCAACGTGCTGGCCGAGAGCTGCCCGCAGTATCTGTTCCTGACGGCGGACGACATGGACCGCCCGGGCCTCGAGGGCGCGATGTTCTGCTGCTCGCCGCCCGCGCGCGATGCCGATGCGCAGGAAGCCATCTGGCGCGGCCTGATCGACGGCACCCTGGCCACCTATTCGTCGGACCATGCGCCCTACCGCTTCGACGAGACCGGCAAGCTGCCCAAGGGCGACGCCACCACCTTCAAGGAGATGGCCAACGGCGTGCCCGGCATCGAGCTGCGCCTGCCGCTGCTGTTCAGCGAAGGCTTTCTCAAGGGGCGCATCGACATCCACCAGTTCGTGGCGCTCACCGCCACCAACCATGCCCGGCTCTATGGCCTGGCACCGCGCAAGGGCGCGATCGCGTTGGGCGCGGACGCCGACATCGCCGTGTGGAACGCCGAGCGCGAGACCACCATCAGCGCCGCCATGCTGCACGACAACGCCGGCTACACGCCCTACGAGGGCCGGACCATCCAGGGCTGGCCCGAGGTGGTCGTGAGCCGCGGCCGCGTGGTGATCGAGGACGGCGCGCTGCATGCCGAGCGCGGCAGCGGCCAGTACCTGCGCCGCGGCGCGCCGGACCTCGCGCGCCGCGCACCGGTGGCGCCCGTGCAGCGCCCGCACGGCCGTGTGCTGAAGGCGCTGATCGGCCTCGGGGAGGACAAGGCATGAACACCGCCGCCAATCCGCCGCGCGTGCGCGTGCTGAACCCGAACAGCAGCGTCTCGGTGACCGAGGCCGTGGCACGCGCCTTCCGCGCCACCGTGCCGCCCGCGCAATGCGACTTCGATTGCGTCACGGCGCACGAGGGCCCGCCGGGCATCGTCACGCAGGACGACTTCGAGCAGGGCGCGCGCCTCGCGGCCGACGACGTGGCCGCGCATGCCGTCGAGGCCGATGCCTTCGTGCTGGCCTGCTTCAGCGACCCCGGCATCGCCGTGGCGCGCACGCGCAGCGAGCGCCCGGTCGTCGGCCTGGGCGAAGCCGGCATGCGCGCCGCCATGGCGCGCGGCGAGCGCGTGGGCGTGATCGCCATCGCCAGTGCCGCCATCCCGCGCCACCTGCGCTACTGGGAAGCGCTGGGCGTGCGCGAGCGCGTCGTGGCCGAACGGCCGCTCGACCTGCCGGTGCACCTGTCGGGCGATGCTGCCCATGCGCTGGCGCCGATGATCGCGGCGGCGCGCCTGCTGGTCGACGAAGACGGCGCCGACGTCGTGCTGCTCGGCTGCGCCGGCATGGCCGAGCTGCGCGCTCCGCTCGAGGCCGCGGTGGGCGTGCCCGTGATCGATCCCTGCGAGGCGGCGGCCGAACTCTCGGCCCGGCTCGCGCGGGCCTGGCGCGACGGAGCCGCCACGTGATCGACGCCGCACCGCGGCGGCTGGGCGTGCTCGGCGGCATGGGCCCGCTGGCCGGCGCCGCCTTCGCGCTGCGCATGGTGCAGCTCACGCCGGCCGACAACGACCAGCAGCACATCCCGGTGCTGCTGTGCAACGACCCCGCCATTCCCGACCGCTCGTCGGCCTTCCTCGGCCAGGGGCCGAGCCCGCTGCCCGGCATGCTGCGCGGCATCGACACGCTGGTGGCCGGCGGTGCCGACTGCATCGCCATTCCCTGCAACACCGCCCACCTGTGGTTCGATGAACTGCAGGCCGCGAGCCCGACGCGGCTGCTGCACATCGTCGAGGCCGTGGTGGAGGACCTGCGCCGCCAGGGCGTGACCGGGGGCAAGGTCGGCATCCTGGGCACGCCCGCGACCATCGCGATGGGCCTGTACCAGCGCCACCTGCGTGACGCCGGCTACGAGACCATCGAGCCGTCGCCCGAAGAAGTGCAGCGCCTGTGCGTGCCAGCGATCGCGGCCGTGAAGGCCAACCGCATCGACGAGGCTTTCGCACCCGCGGCCGAAGGCATTCGCGCGCTGGCGCGGCAAGGCGCGCGTGCCGTGGTGCTCGGCTGCACCGAGCTGCCGCTGGCCGTTCCGGCGGGGCGCCGCGGCGAGTTCGATGTGGTGCTGACCGATTCGATCGATGCGCTGGCGCGCGAGGCCATCGGGCTGATGCGGCCTGCCGATGCGTCGGCTCACGCGTCCATGTCGCGCAGGTAGACCGGCAGATCCATCACGGGCGGCCGGCGTGGACCGGACCGGTCAGCCGGCCGCGCGACTGCCCACCAGCACCGGCGCGGCGCGATAGCGATCCGGGAACACCTTCTTGAGGTTCTCGATCTTGGGCAGGTCGTTGAAGACGATGTACGGCTGCGAGGGATTGCGCGTCAGGTAGTCCTGGTGATAGGCCTCCGCCGGGAAGAAGCGCTTCTGCATCTCGATGGTCGTGACGATCGGCTGGCCGAAGCTCTTCTGCTGCCCGAGCTGTTCGATGTAGGCCTTGGCGACACGGGCCTGCTCCGCGTTCTGCGCGAAGATGGTCGAGCGGTACTGGGTCCCGCGATCGGGGCCCTGCCGGTTCAGCTCGGTCGGGTCGTGGGCCACCGAGAAATAGATCTGCAGGATGCGTCCGTAGCTGATCTGCCGGGGGTCGTAGGTGATGGCGACCGCTTCGGCATGGCCGGTTCTTCCGGTGCCCACCATCTCGTACTGCGCGGATTTCTCGTCGCCGCCGGCGTAGCCGGACACCGCGCTGACAACGCCCTTCACATGCTGATACACGCCCTGGACGCCCCAGAAGCAGCCGCCGGCGATGACCGCGACCTCGGTGGCCGCGGTCGGGGCAGCGGCATCGACCGTGGGCGCGGGAATCACGATGGCGCTTTCGGCGGCCAGGCTGGGCACCAGCCTGAAGGCGGCCACGCCGGCCAGCCCGGCGGCCGCCCACAACGCGGCACGGCGCGACAGGGAGCGACCGGAGGACGCGGGCTCGATGGGTGTCGGGGAATCGTTCATGGGACGGGACCTTTCGTTGATGGGCGTGCGGCCGTGCGGCGCGAGCCGGGCGGGCGCGCCTGTTCCTAGTTCGAACGCATCGCGCCGTCGGTTACAGCGCGTCGCGAACGAACCGGCGAACCTGCGTAAAAGAAAAGTTCGAGCGCATGGAATAAGCGGTCCGCGGCGGCGTCTACGTCCGCAACAACCCTCTCTTTCGAGGACTTTCGATGCTGACGACGACTCCCTCCCGCTTGCGGCGCCCTCGCGCCCTGCTCCTCGGCGCCGCGGCGCTGGCCTGCGCGGCCGTGGCCTTCGGCGCATGGCATGCGCCGCCGTCCGGCAAGGGCGGCGATGCCGGCCTGATGGCCCGGCTGATGGACATCTGCACTTCGCGCGATCCCGCGCAGGCAGGCTTCGCCGCCGAGAACGACGCAGCCATGGCCCGGATGATGGCCGGCATGGACATCAAGCCATCGGGCGACGTGGACCGCGACTTCGCCGAGATGATGATCGCGCACCACCAGGGCGCCATCGACATGGCGCTGGCCGAGCTGCGCCACGGCAGCAACGAGCAGCTGCGCCGCATCGCGCAGGAAATCATCGTCGAGCAGCAGCAGGAGATCGCCGCGATGCGCCTGGCGCTCGACCAGCCGCTGCCGCCTTCCATGCCCGCCCCCACGCAGCCCGCCCGCCCGTAGGCGCCGCCGGGTCCCCCTTTCACTTCCCTTCGAGCATCAGAACACCATGAAGAACCGCATCTCTCCCCTCTTCCCTCGCTGGCTGGCGGCCATGGCGCTGCTGGCCTCGGCCGCCTGCGCGCAGGCCGGCCAGGCGCCGCGTGCCGCCGCCGAGGCCGACATCGCCATGAGTCACCGCGACCGCGTCTATGCGGCCGAGCAGTTCTCCAACACGGTGTCGGTCACCGACCCGGTCGACAACAAGCTGCTCGGCGTGATCCGCCTCGGCGATCCCGCGCCCGGCAACTTCAGCCCGCTGTACCGCGGCCAGGTGCTGGTGCACGGCATGGGCTTCTCGCCCGACCACCGCACGCTCGCGGTGGTGTCGATCGGCTCGAACTCGGTGAGCTTCATCGACACCGCGACCAACGCGGTGAAGCACACCACCTACGTGGGCCGCTCGCCGCACGAGGCCTTCTACACGCCCGACGGCAAGGAGGTCTGGGTCACGGTGCGCGGCGAAAGCCATGTGGCCGTGCTCGACGCCGCCACCTTCGAGGAGAAGACGCGCATCGCCACGCCCAACGGCCCGGGCATGCAGATCTTCTCGCCCGACGGGAAGTACGGCTACATCTGCTCCTCGTTCAATCCCGAGACCGTGGTGATCGACACGGCCAGCAAGCAGGTCGTGGGCCGCGTGAAGCAGGACAGCCCGTTCTGCCCCAACATCGCCGCCACGCCCGACGGCAAGCAGGTCTGGTTCACGCTCAAGGACGTCGGCCGCACGATGGTGTTCGACGCGAGGCCGCCGTTCGCGCCGATCAAGGCCTTCGACACCGGGCCGATCACCAACCACGTCAACTTCGCCACCACCGCCAAGGGCAGCTTCGCCTACGTCACCGTGGGCGGCCTCAACCAAGTCAAGGTGTTCCGCACCGACGACTTCTCGCAGGTCGCGACCATTCCGGTGGGCAAGCTGCCGCACGGCGTGTGGCCCTCGGGGGACGGCAAGCGCATCTACGTCGGACTCGAGAACGCCGATGCGCTGGCCGCGATCGACACGGCCACCCACACCGTGGTCGCGAACGTGCCCATCGGCCAGGCACCGCAGGCGATCGCCTATGTGCCGAACGCGGTGCCGGCCGACGCGGGCGACGGCACGCAGGGCCTGCAGCCGCCGGGACTGGCCGGCCAGGTCGCCCACCTCTCGCTGGTGCCGGCCGGGCGGCGCAAGGAAGCAACCCCGGCCGGTGCGCCGACCAGCGTCGCGCTCTTCGACCAGGGCCTGCTGCAGGTGCTGCAGGCCTCGGCCACGGGCCTGGAGCCGAAGCAGCCCTATGTGCTCGCGCTGGCCGACAAGCCCGACGGCAGCGGCACGCTGCAGCCGCTCGCCAACTTCATGACCAACCCGGCGGGCGCCGCCATCGTGAATGCCATCGGGCCGATCCGCCAGCAGGTGAAGGACGGCCCCGCGGGCGATACTCGTCGCTACCTGGTGATCGCGCCGCAGGTCGGCGGCAAGCCCGCGGCCCCGGTGCAGATCCAGGAGCTTTGATGGCCCGAAGCCTTCCCCCGACCCAGCGGCTCCACGCGCATCCATGAGCGACCTGATCCTGCTCGTCGAGCCGATGATTCCCGCCTTGCGGCGCTATGCGCGCGCGCTGCTGCGGGATCGCGAATCGGCCGACGAGCTGGTGCAGGACTGCCTCGAGCGCGTGATCGCGCGCTGGGCCCAGCGGCGCGAGGCCGAGGACACGCGTTCCTGGGTCTTCGCGATCCTGCACAACCTCGCGGTGCAGCGCATGCGCCAGCAGTCGCGCCGCGGCCTGCACCTGGCCATCGACGAGATCGACAAGATCGACGAAGAGGCGCTGGGCATGCCCGCGCAGCAGGAACATCGCGTGCGGCACCACGAACTGATGCGCGCGCTCGACGGTCTGTCGGAAGAGCAGCGCGCGGTGCTGCTGCTGGTCGCCGTCGAGGACCTGTCCTATGCCGAAGCCGCCGCGGCGCTCGGCATTCCGGTGGGCACCGTCATGTCGCGCCTGGCCCGCGCGCGCCAGCGGCTGCATCGCATGATCGACGGCGTCGAGGCCATGCCACCGGCCGATCCGTCGCATGCCGAACCTGCGGCACGCCCCCACCTGCGGAGACTCAAATGAACGTCGATCCACCCGACGCCCGCCCCATCCTCGAAGAAGACCTGCACGCCTACGTCGATGGCGTGCTCGACCCGCGACGCCATGACCAGGTGCGGGAGTACCTGCGGCAGCACGCCGATGTCGCCCACGAGGTCGAGGCCCATGCACGGCACCGGCGCGCGCTGCGCGAAGCGCTGGCCCCCATCGCCGAGGAACCGCTGCCGCCCGGGTTGAACCTCGCGCGCATGGTGGCCGAGCACGATCGACAGGAAGCGCAGGCACGGCGCGAGCCCGCGCGGCGATGGCCCTGGGGCATGGCGGCGGCGCTGGTGCTCGCGCTCGGCGTCGGCGGCGGCGCCGGATGGTCGCTGCGTGGCGTGCAGGCCCCCGAGGGAAGCGGCATCTTCGCGCTGGGGCGCGAGGCGGCGCGCGGCTACGACATCTACGCATCGGATGCCACGCGCCCGGTGGAGATGGGGCCTTCGCAGCGCGCGGAGCTCGTCAGCTGGGTCTCGTCGCGCCTGGGACGGCAGGTCGCGATCCCCGACCTCGCGGCCGCGGGCTACGGCTTCGTGGGCGGCCGCCTGGTCATGACCGAGCATGGCCCGGCCGGCCTCTTCATCTACCAGGATGCGCAGGCCACGCGGCTCTCGCTGATGGTGCGGCCGATGGCCGTCGACCAGGACACGCCGACGATGAGGCGGATCGACGGCCCGCACACGGGCTATGCCTGGGCCGACCGCGGACTGGGCTACGGCGTGGTGGGGGCGAACGAGGCCCGCGTGCTGCATCCGCTGGCGGACGAGATGCGGCGCCAGATTGGGGAGGAACTCAAGGGGTAGGTCCACGGCAAGCGGCCGGCCCGTCGAGCCGGATGCCGGGGGCGTAACCTTTTGCCCCTGGCAGCCGAACTAGCTTTCGAAGCGGCGGCGTTGCGCCAAGCTGGCGTCACGCGCGTGCTTCGTTATATTCAACAGTACATATCGATGGCCGCCATCCGCCCCATCGTCCAGGAGTTGTCATGACCCATCGTTCGGATCGCCGTTTCTTCCTCGGCGCCTCGGCCTCGACGCTCGGGGCCGCGGTGGCCGCCGCCTGGGGCTGGCGCTCCGGTGCCGCGCAGGCCGCGGAGCCCGGCAAGTTCGAGCTCACCCGGACCGACGCCGAATGGCGCAAGCTGCTCACGCCGAACCAGTACGCGGTGCTGCGGCAGGACGGCACCGAACGGCCCTACAGCAGCCCGCTCAACGACGAACATCGCGAGGGCCGCTTCGCCTGCGCGGGCTGTGCGCTCGATCTCTTCTCCTCGAAGACCAAGTTCGACAGCAAGACCGGCTGGCCCAGCTTCTGGCAGCCGTTGCCGAACGCCGTCGGCGAGACGAGCGACAGCTCGCACGGCATGACCCGCACGGCGGTGCATTGCCGCCGTTGCGGCGGGCACCTGGGCCATGTCTTCAACGACGGACCCCAGCCCACGGGCCTGCGCTACTGCATGAACGGCCTGGCCATGAAGTTCGCGCCCGGCGCCGCCTGATTCCCCCACCCGGGCCTCCCACCATGCTGCTGTTCGTCGTCGCCTACCTGGGCGGGGTCCTGACCATCCTGAGCCCCTGCATCCTGCCGGTGCTGCCCTTCGTCTTCGCGCGCGGCGACCGGCCCTTCATGAAGAACGGGCTGCCGCTGCTGATCGGCATGGCACTGACTTTCGCCGGCGTGGCCTCGCTGGCCGCGGTCGGCGGCGGCTGGGCCGTGGAGGCGAACCAGTACGGGCGCGTCGTGGCGATCGTGCTGATGGCGCTGTTCGGCCTGGCGCTGCTGCTGCCGGGGCTGTCCGAGCGCCTCGCGCGGCCGCTCGTGGGCTGGGGCGAGCGGCTGTCCGCCTCGGCCGAAACCACCGGTGCTGACGGGTCGCCGCGCTCCGCCTTCGGCACGTCGCTGCTGCTCGGCGTGGCCACGGGCCTGCTGTGGGCGCCGTGCGCCGGCCCCATCCTCGGGCTGGTGCTGACCGGCGCGGCACTGGGCGGCGCCAGCGTCCGGACCTCGCTGTTGTTGCTGGCCTATGCGGCGGGCGCGGCCACCTCGCTGGCTGGGGCTCTGCTGGTGGGCGGACGGCTGTTCAAGGCCATGAAGCGGTCGCTGGGCGCGGGCGAATGGATCCGCCGCGGCATGGGCGCGGCCCTGCTGTGCGGCGTGGCGGCCATCGCGCTGGGGCTGGACACCGGCGTGCTGGCGCAGCTCTCGCTGGCGGGAACTGCCTCGGTCGAGCAGGCGCTGATCGACAAGGTGCGGCCCAGGGATGAATCGCCGTTGGTGACGACCGGCCCCGATTCCACCGTGATGATGGCGCCCGGCAACGCCATGATGGCCGCCAACAGCGCGATGCGGGCCGAGGGCGGCGGCGCCGCGGCGCTGCCGGTCGAAGACCAGGCCCCCGCGCTCGACGGCGCCGTGCAATGGCTCAACTCGCCGCCCCTGCGCATGGAGGCCCTGCGCGGCAAGGTGGTGCTGATCGACTTCTGGACCTACTCCTGCATCAACTGCCTGCGCGCCCTGCCCTACGTGCGCGCATGGGCCGAGAAGTACAAGGACAAGGGCCTGGTGGTGATCGGCGTGCACGCGCCGGAGTTCGC
Organism: Variovorax sp. PDC80; assembly: GCF_900115375.1. NCBI lineage: Bacteria > Pseudomonadati > Pseudomonadota > Betaproteobacteria > Burkholderiales > Comamonadaceae > Variovorax > Variovorax sp. PDC80. The sequence continues at coordinate 168,300 of NZ_FOWG01000010.1, forward strand.
TTTCGAGAAGAAGCTCGACAACGTGCGCAAGGCCGTGAAGGATCTGCAGCTCGACTACCCGGTGGCGGTCGACAACGACTATGCGATCTGGCGCGCCTTCAGGAACGAGTACTGGCCCGCGCACTACTTCATCGACGCGCAGGGGCGCATCCGCCATCACCATTTCGGCGAGGGCGCCTACGACGAGTCGGAGCAGGTCATCCGGCAGCTGCTGGCCGAAGCGGGACAAGGCGCGATGCCCGGCGAGCTCGTCAAGGTCGAGGCGCAAGGCGCGCAGGCCGCGGCGGACGGCGCGAACCTGAGATCGCCCGAGACCTACATCGGCTACGAACGCGCCGAGAACTTCGTCTCGCCCGGCGGCCCGGTGCGCGGCAAGGCGCACGGCTACACGGCGCCGTCCCGGCTCGAGGCCAACCAGTGGGCGCTCGGCGGCCGCTGGACCGTGGGCGGGCAAAGCGCCGTGCTCGACAAGGCACGGGGGCGCATCGCCTACCGCTTCCATGCGCGCGACCTGCATCTCGTGCTCGGATCGACGACGCCGGGGCATCCCGTGCGCATCAAGGTGACCCTCGACGGCAAGCCGCCCGGAGACGACCACGGCATCGACATCGATGCACAAGGCAATGGAGTGGTCGACGGCCAGCGCCTCTACCAGCTGGTGCGGCAGCGCGGCGCGGTGGCGGATCGGCGCTTCGAGATCGAGTTTCTCGATCCGGGCGTGGAGGCCTTTGCCTTCACCTTCGGTTGATCGCGCGCTAGTCCCAGATCGCCGCGTTCACCAGGTAGTCGGGCAGCGTCCGGGCGGCCAGCACGAGCAGGCCGAAATCCGCATCGTCGAGTTTCTGCGGCGCGGTGTCGAAGTGGCTCAGCGTTCCGACGACCCGCGCATCGAGCAGCGTCAGCGCGACCGCGTGGTAGGCACGGATCATTCCCTGATAGGGACTGCCGTCGAGCAGCGCCTCCTGGGAGGAGTCCTCGACGTGAAGGAAGGCGTCGCGCAGCACGAACCGGCAGAAACTGTCCGCCAGCGGAAACACGGCGAAGCGTTCGGGCCGTGGTTGTCCCAGCTTGTCGATCAGCAGCACGTTCCTGACCTGATCGCCGTCGACCTTGAAGATGGCGGTGAAGCGATGCGGCACCGCCGCATTCAGGGCGCGCAGCGCATGCTCGAAGGCCTGCGCCTGGATGAGCGACAGGACCGAATCCGCGGTGGCTTCGAGTCGTTGCCTCGGTGGCGTGGGCAAGGTGGACATCATCGAGTGTGTGCGCTAGCAGATGGCTTCGTGCACCACTTCGTCCGCGATGAGCAGGTCCTTGTAGAACGCGCCGAACGGGCGCGTCGGATGCGCGATCTGGATCTCCAGCACCCAGAGTCCCGGACCGCGCCCGGCCGCAGGGATCGCGGGCGGGAAGTCGCCGACACGGTGCCCGTGGAGGCCCAGGTTGAGGCGCCATCCCCTGGCCTGCGCACGCTGCGTCGCATAGGCATACAGCGCCTCGCCGTCGAGGCCCTCGGTGCACAGGCGCGAACTCACTTCCTGCCAGATCGCGCGCACGGTTCTCGCGCAGTCTTCCATCTGGGGATCGCCGCCGACCACGAAGGTCTCGCCGGCGTCGCCCTCGTGGCCTTCCCACTCGGGGCCGATGTCGATAAAGAAGATGTCCTGTTCGCCGAGCACGCGAGCCGGGTCGGACGCGTCCCTGGCGGTCTTGAGCGTGTCCTCGCCGAAGCGGATCGCGATCGGATGCCAGTTGCGCTCCATCTCCAGCGCCTGCAGCGTCGCCGCCGCCAGGGCCGTGGCCTGCGCATGCGTCATGCCGGGCCGGATGCCCGCAGCGATCTGCCGGACCGCGCGCTGCGACAGGGAGCGTGCGCGTCGCAGGGCCGCCAATGGCAACCCTGCCTCGGTGACGGCGGATCGGAGCAGTTCGGGAAGCATCATGGTCATCGGCGGTATCCGTCTGCCTGGATCGGGGCAATCGCTGTATCTTACAAAATACAGCGATGCCCGCTCCCGCCCCGCCGGCGATGCCTCTGCCCTAGATGTAGCAGTTCTTCAGGATGATCGCGCGACCGGCCGTGCTGCCCACGTAGGCGATGAAGGCGTCGACCGCGGCATTGGTCGAGCCGGCGCGGCCGCGGATCGCCACGGCGTCCTGCAGCAGGCGGTCATGCGGCGGGTTGCCGTTCACCGTGGCCGGCGTGTACTCGAAGTAGGTGCCGGTCAGCGGCGTGCGGATGGCGCCGGTGCTGCTGTCACACAGCTGCGACTTGGCGACGAAGCCGATGTTGGGATAGGTCGTGGCGCTGGTGCTCGCATTCACCGCCGTGTAGGTGGTGCCGATGGTCGTGTACTGCGCGAACTTGGCGTCGTAGGCACCGCCCGGGTAGGTGATGGCGTTGACCCGGCTCAGCACCTGCTGGGCCGCGGTGCCGTACGGCGCGGTGACCGGGTTGGCGATCGCGACCTGGCCGTTCGCATAGGCGTAGCTCGCGGGATTGGTGAAGCCGCTCGAGCCGCTGGTGCTCACGTTCGGGCCGTACTTGGACCACAGGATCAGCTTGCCCTCGGCATAGCGGAACGGCACCTGCACCACGGTGGGATGGCCGGTGCGCAGGGCTGCCGGCGTGGTGTCGTCGGCCGCGAAGAACAGGTCATAGGGCGTGGTGCCGCCGGGTGCGGCCAGCGCGGTGTTGATCGCCGTCTGGAAATCGCCCGTCGCGCCATAGGTCACGGTGAAGCTGCTGCCCGAGAACGGCAGGCCCGAGGCCCCGAAGGCATTGACGAGCTGGACCATCGCGCCCTGGAAATTCGCGGCCACGGCCACGGTGATCGACTGCGCCCAGGTGGCGGACGAACTCAGCATCAGCACCGATGCCGAAACGCTCAGGGTAATTTTTCTGATCGAAAGCTTTTTCACGTTATCTCCTCGAAGAATTGGATGAATGACTGCGTGTGAATCTTTCTCGCTATATAGGCTTGCATATAGGTTGCATAGCATTCGGGTAATGCATAGGCATTGAATTGAAGGCTCTGGCGACTGGAAATCGTCCTATGGCGCGAAAAAAATCACGGACGCTATACTCTCAAAAATATAACGAGACAGGTGAACAAATGAAGAAGACCACGAAAAAATACACTGGCCATGTTCCCGAATTGAGTTCGAAAGTATGCGCGGCCATTTACGCGTTGCTTTGTTCTTATTCATCCATCGCCACGGCCGCGCCGCAGGGCGGCACGGTCACCAGCGGCAGCGCCACCATCGGCCAGGCGGGCAGCGTGACGCGCATCGACCAGAGCACGCAACGCGCGAGCATCAACTGGCAGGGCTTCGGCATCGCCGCCGGCGAAACCGTCAATTTCAACCAGCCCAATGCCTCGGCGATCACGCTCAATCGCGTGGTCGGCAACGAACGCAGCGTGATCGAGGGCGCGCTCAATGCCAATGGCAAGGTCTTCCTGATCAACTCCAACGGCGTGCTGTTCACCCGCGGCAGCAGCGTGAACACGGCCGGCCTCGTGGCCAGCACGCTGAACCTCAGCGACGCGGACTTCAATGCCGGGCGCTATGTCTTCAGCGGCAACGGCGGCAGCGGTTCGGTCATCAACATGGGCACGCTCACCGCGGCCCCGGGCGGCTACGTCGCGCTGCTCGGCCGCTCGGTGTCGAACCAGGGCGTGATCGTCGCCACCAAGGGCACGGTGGCGCTGGGCAGCGGCGAGAAGATCAGCCTCAACTTCAACGGCGATTCGCTGGTGAGCCTCAGCATCGACGAAGGCGCGCTCGGTGCGCTGGTCGAGAACAAGGGCGCCATCCAGGCCGACGGCGGCACGGTGATCCTCACCGCAAAGGCGGCCGACGAACTGCTGGGCAGCCAGGTCAACAACACGGGCATCGTGCAGGCGCGCACGATGGACGATCTCAAGGGCCGCATCGTCGTGCGCGCCGATGGCGGCACGGCCAACGTGGGCGGAACGCTCGACGCCTCCTCGCCCGCGACCGGCGGCGGCGGAACCGTCGAGACCTCGGGCCGCAGCGTGCGCGTGTCGGACGACGCCGCGGTCACCACCAAGGCCGCGAATGGCGATACCGGCACGTGGACGCTGGCTTCCGATGCCTTCACCGTCGGTGCGGGCGCGAACATCAGCGGTGCTCAGCTCGGCAGGCAACTGGGCAGCAACAACGTGGTGATTTCATCGACGGGCGGGAACGGCGCCGATGGCCACCTCTACGTCGGCCAAGGTGTGAACTGGTCGGCCAACACAGCGCTCACGCTGACCGCGGCCAAGGACGTGCGTATCGACGCGCCGATCACGGCGACGGGCGCGCGCGCGGGGCTGAAGCTCAACTACGGTGGCGACTACCGCATCGACATGAGCCAGGGCGCGTCGGTCACGTTGAGCGGTGCCAATGCGACGCTCGCGATGAACGGGCAGGCCTACACGCTGATCCACAGCATGAGCGACCTGGAGAAGATCGACGACGCTGGTGGTGTTGCGGCCGGGCGCTATGCGCTCGCGGGCAACCTCGATGCCTCGGGCAAGACCTATGACAACACGGTGGTGTCCAAGTTGTCGGGCACGCTGGCGGGGCTGGGTCACACGATCAGCAACCTGACGATCCTGGAGCCGGTGCACAACGACTCCTCGCAAACGCCGGTCGGACTGATCGGCTCGGCGCAGGTCGGCAGCACGATCCGCGACATCGGCCTGCTCGGCGTCGACGTCAGCGGCTATGGCCGCGTCGGCGGGCTGGTCGGGGAGAACTTCGGCGGCGCCATCAGCCACGCCTACGTCACGGGGTCGGTGCAGGGTGTCGTCAGCGTGGGCGGCCTGGTGGGCTACAACGGGAGCAGCTTCAACCCCGACACCGGAGAGCCCATCGTCGGCAACGGCATCATCTCGGACTCCTTTTCGACCGCTGCCGTGAGCGCATCGACACGCTACACGGGCGGCTTCAATGACATCGGCGGACTGGTGGGGAGGAACTTCGGCGCGACCTACAAGATTCTTCGCTCCAGCGCCACCGGCAACGTCTCGGTGGTCACCGACACCAGCGCCGGCCTGCTCAACGGAAACATCGGCGGGCTGGTCGGCGGCAACATCAACGGCACCATCGCCGACTCCCATGCCACGGGCAACGTGTCTGTGTCGGACAACGCAAGCTCCGTCGGCGGCCTCGTCGGCATCAACAGCGGTGCCACTGCGTCCCTGACCAACAGCTACGCCACGGGCAACGTGACGGGCGGAGACTCCAACGTCGGCGGGCTGGCCGGACAAAACCTCGGGGGCGCCAGCATCGTCGATTCCTACGCCAGCGGCAACGTGAGAGGCGGCGCGAGCAACGCCTCGCAGAACATCGGCGGCCTGGTCGGCTGGAACAACGGCAGCACCATCTCGGGCTCGCATGCGAGCGGCGTCGTCACGGCTTTCGGCGCTTCGGTGGGCGGACTGGTCGGCAGCAACGGAGGTCCCGACGCGAAGATCACCAACTCCTATGCCACCGGCAACGTGAATGGCGGACCTGTCAGCCAGGGTGTGGGCGGCTTGGCGGGTTCGAACAGCGGCACCATCTCCGGATCGCACGCCTCGGGCGACGTGAGGGGCGAGATCGCGGGCGGCCTGGTCGGCGGCAACTCGGGCCTCATCACGGACTCCTTCTCGAGCGGCAACGTGTTCGGCTCCTACGCCGCCGGTGGCCTGGTGGGGCAGATGGACGGCGGCTCGATCGTCAACTCGCGCGCCAGCGGCAACGTGACGGGCGGCGCCGACTTCGACTTCACCGGCGGGCTGGTGGGCCGCATGCAGGATGGCAATGTCGACAACTCGCATGCCACCGGGTCGGTCATCCATGGCAACGACACCACGGGTCGCCTGATCGGGAACAACACGGGCACGGGCACCATCACCAACAGCACCTACCGCGATGCAGCGGCCGAAGCAGCGGCGCAAGCTGCAGCCGAAGCGGCAGCCCGCGCGGCCGCGGCGGCACAAGCCGCGGCGGAAGCAGCCGCCCGTGCATCGAGCGAAGCGGCGGCACAGGCTGCCGCCGAGGCGCAGGCGGCCGCCGTCGCCGCCGCGCAGGCCGCAGCGCGTGCCGCGGCGCTGCAGGAACGCGCGCAGACGGGTTCGCGTCTCGCGGCCGCCGCGAGCTCGGAGGCCCAGCGCCGGCCGGAACGCCCCGCCGTCCAGACCACGGCGAGCCTCACGCAACGGGCCGCGGCACTGGCCGACAACATCGTCTTCGCCGACCGGCGCAGCTTCTCCGCCAACGTGGAACGCATCGAGATCGACGGCAAGGTGTTCGAACTCGAGGACGAAGGCGCCAAGGCGCCCGCGGCGCAGCCGTCGACGCCGCGCTGACATCGCCGCCCCGCGGCGGGACGGCCTGGCCGGTCCCGCCTCCCCTTCTCCTCTCCGTTCCCGTTGCGACATGAATCCCCTTCGTCCCGTCTTGTCCTCACGCCGGGCGCATCCCGCGCTCGCCGCCTTCTCGGTGCTCTGCACGCTCGCCACCAGTGGCCATGCCCAGGTGGCGCCCATTCCCAACTACGGCAGCGGCGATGCGTTGCGCGAAGCCCAGCCGCCGCGACCGCTGAGTACCCCGAGCCAGCCGCCCGCGCCGGTGATCGTGGAGCAGCCCGAGCGGCCGCTGGCCCTGCCGGCCGGCGAGACGCTGACGGTGCGCGACTTCAAGGTCGAGGGCGCCGACGAGATTCCGCCCGCCGAGCTGCAGGCCGCGCTCGATCCCTACCGCGGCCGCGCGCTGTCGATGGCCGAGATCGAGCAGGCCGCGGGCCGGATCACGGCGCTGCTGCGCGACCGCGGCTATCTGGTGGCGCGCGCCTACGTGCCGCGGCAGGACGCGAGCGCCGGCACGCTGACGATCCGGGTCCTGATCGGCAGTTACGGCAAGCTCACGCTCAAGAACCGCTCGCTGGTGCGCGACGCGACCGTGGCCGATGCGTTCGCGCCCTTGCAGGCGGGCCAGCCGGTTTCTCGCGCGCAGCTCGAGCGCGCGATGCTGCTGGTCGGCGACATGCCCGGCGCCACCCTGCCGCGCCTCACGATCTCGCCGGGCGAAGCGCCGGGCAGCTCGGACTTCGATGCCGAGGTGGGAGAAGGCAAGCGCCTCGCGGGCTATGCGCTGGTCGACAACCAGGGCTCGCTCTACACCGGCAAGAACCGTCTGAGCGCGGGACTCGACATCAACTCGCCCTTCGGCATCGCCGACCGGCTGAGCCTCAACCTGATGGGCACCGAAGGCGGCGGCCTCGACAACGCCCGCGTGGCCTACGGCTTTCCGCTGACCGCGAGCGGCCTGCGGCTGGAGCTTGCCGCCGCGCGCACCACCTATCACCTGGGCGGCGACTACGACGACCTCGAGGCCAAAGGCCGGGCGCGCACGGTCGAGGCCACCTTGAGCTATCCGCTGCTGCGCAGCCGCGAGCAGAACCTGTCGCTGAGCCTGAACCTCGCGCAGCGCCATCTGCGCGACGAGGTGGGCGCGGTCGAGAGCGTCGACCGCAAGACCACCAGGGTCGCGACCTTCGCCGTGCAGCACGAGCGCTGGGGCCAACTGCTGGGCCGGCCGGGCTACACCAGCGTCGTCGCCGGATTCAGCTACGGCCACCTCGACATCGACAACCCCGCGCAGGCGGCGCTCAACCGGGTGGGCGCCGACACGGCTGGCGACTTCGCGCACCTGAACCTGCGGCTCGCCGCCAACGTGGAATTCGCCAAGGGCTGGACCGCGAGCAGCGCGCTGAGCCTGCAGAAGGCGCTGCGCAACAAGAACCTCGACGGCAGCGAGCAGATGAGCATCTCGGGCCCCAACGGGGTGAAGGCGTACCGCGAATGGGTGAGCGGCGACAACGGCTACCTGCTCAATGCCGAAGTTCGCTATGCACTGCCGGCGCCCGAGGGGCTCACGCATTCGGTGGGCGTGTTCGCCGACCTCGGCCGCGCCTGGCTGCAGAACGCCGACTACACGACGCGCAACGGCGTGCGCCTGTCGGACGTGGGCGTGGGCTACCAGGCACGCTACGGCGCGCTGTTCGGGCGGCTGCAGGTCGCGCGCGCCATCGGCGCGCGGCCGCAGGAGATCGCGCGCGAGGGCCGCACGCGCGTGCTGGTGCAGGCCGGCGTACTGTTCTGACGCACTGACGAGGAACACGGAATGAACATGAACTGGCTCGCAGGCGCCATCGACTACGGCGTCATCGGACTGCTGGTGGTGCTGAGCGTCTTCGTGGTCGCGATCGGCATCGAACGCGCCTGGCTCTACAGCCGCATCGACACCCACGCGATCCGCGACATCAAGTCGCTCGAACTGGTGCTCACGCGCAAGCTCTTCGTCATCGCCTCGGTGGCGAGCAACGCGCCCTACCTGGGCCTGCTGGGCACCGTGTTCGGGATCATGCTGACCTTCTACAACATGGGGCAGGACGCCTCCATCGACACCGGCAAGATCATGGTCGGCCTCGCGCTCGCGCTGAAGGCCACGGCCGTGGGCCTGGGGGTGGCGCTGGTGTCGGTGGTGCTCTACAACACGCTGCTGCGCAAGGTGCAGGTGTTGATCCTCGAATGGGAGATCGCGCGTGACCGAAAAGCCGATTGACAGCATGAACATGCTCCCCTTCGTCGACATCATGCTGGTGCTGCTCACCATCGTGCTGACGACCTCGAGCTTCATCGCGAGCGGGCGGATTCCGGTCAACCTGCCGCAGGCCAGCGCGAGTCCCGCGGACACCTCGCAGACGCAGACCATCGTGATCGATGCGGCGGGCACGATCCACTTCGGCGGCGAGGCGCTGAACGCCGACACGCTCAAGACCCGGCTCGCCGCGATGGACAAGCAGACGCCCTTCCTGCTGCGTGCCGACCGCACGGTGCAGCTGCAGCGCTTCATCGACGTGGCCGATGTGCTGAAGCAGCTGGGCTTCGCCAAGGTGGCCGTGCAGACGGAACCGACGACGCGATGAGGTTCGCGATCGGCCTCGGCCTCTCGGTGCTGCTGCATGCGGCGCTGGTGCTGCCGTGGCTGGTGCGCGCGCGGCCCGAGGCGCCGCCGCCGTTGCGCGAGCAACTGGTGGTGGACCTGCTGGGCATGGTGAGCAACCGCCAGGTCGAGCAGCAGCAAGTGGCGCGGCCTGCGGAGCCGCCCCCTCCCGCACCGCCGCCGAAGCCGGTGGCCCGGAAGGAGGTCCGCGAGCGGCCGCAGGCGCCGCGCCAGGCCGCGCCGAGCCCGGTGCAGGTGGCGCGCGCCGAAGAGCCCGTGCGCGCCTCGCCGGAGCCGCCGACACAGACGCCCGTGGCCGCGCCACCGCCGCTCGCGAATGCCGCCGAGGAAGACCGCATGCAGCAGACCGTGCGCGCACGCGACGACGGCGCCGATGCACTGCGCAAGTACCTTGCGGGGCTGCGCAAGGCGATCCAGGGCAAGCTGGTCTACCCGGCCGAGGCGCGCGAAGCCGGCTATGTGGGCGCGCCGACGATCCGCTTCACGCTGACGGAGGAAGGGAACATCCTCTCGGGCTCGCTGGCGGTGGCGAAGAGCAGCGGCTACCCGGTGCTCGACGAGAGCGCCATGCGGGCGGCGCAGGCCGGTGCGCCGTTCGAGAAACCACCGAGGCGGATGGACGTGGCGATCGCTATCGGGTTCGTTCAGGAACGGCAGTGATCGTCGGCTTGCTGTTCGGGGCGCGTGCACAGGACAGCGGGTACTTCCCTCCGCGAATGTCCCTCGGCCTTCGGCCTCCTCCTTGATTTCGCTGCGGGAAGCACCCGTTGCCCTGTGCACGGGGGCGCTTGGGTTGTGCGGCCGGTTCTTGTGTTCCGGGATATTGAATGGGCTGCAACGGGCCATTGCAGAGATGCCAATTCCCATCGGACGATGTTCCATCCATGATCGGTTCTCGCCGCTTTCGCGCCAGACCACCGACTCGAGATACCCCATGGCACCCCACGATATCGCCGGCATCCGTATTCCCGACAGCAGGCTCGCGCGCGAGCTGACCCAGTTCATCCGCGATACCGAAAGCGAGCTGCTCTTTCACCACTCGGCCCGCGTCTACTGCTGGGGCGTGCTGGCGGGCGATCGCAAGGGCTTGAAGTACGACCCCGAGCTGCTCTATGCGGCCGCCATGTTCCATGACATCGGCCTCACCGCGCGCTACCAGACCAGCCAGCTGCGCTTCGAGGTGGACGGCGCCAACGCCGCGCGCGATTTCCTGCAAGGGCACGGAATCTCCGAGCACGACATCGAGACGGTGTGGAATGCGGTCGCGCTGCACACCACGCTGGGCATCCCCCAGTTCATGCGCGCGGAGATCGCGCTGGTGCAGGCGGGTGCCGGCATGGACGTGGCCGGCCGCGGCTACGACGACTACAGCGACGCGCAGCGCGAGGCGGTCGTGCGCGCCTTTCCGCGCGAGGCCGATTTCAAGCACGGCATCATCGAGGCCTTCTACCAGGGGCTCAAGCACCGTCCCGACAGTACCTTCGGCACCTTCAACGACGACGTGCTGGCGCACAAAGATCCGCATTTCCATCGCGCGGACATGTGCAGCATCATCCATGCGTCGAAGTGGCGTGGCTGAGGCGCTGTCCTCTTTCCTGTTTTCCAGCGCGCTGCACGAGAATCGCGCGCATGCATACGACGATCACAGGGCTGGTGCTGGGAATCTCGGTGGCCGCTTGCGCGCAAGCCGCCCCCGACAACCCGAGCGTGAGCGTGAGCGCCAAGGCCGCCGCGCCCGCCAAGGCCACGGCGAACCTGAGCGCCTACAACCACACGCCGGACTACATCCACGAGTACTGGGTCAACGGCCAGTTCGGCGCCAACGCATTCGCCTATGGGGGCGGCGGCAGCTTCGTGTGCTGCATCGTGTACCCGCGGCAATGGACACCCGGCCTGACCGCGGTCGTGCGCTGGAGGACGAGCAACTCCGATCCCAAGGGACCGCTGAACGAGGCGTGGCACGAGAAGACCGTGCCGATCGACCGCTATGACCGCACCGGGTCGACGATGAACGTGCACTTCCTGCCCGGCAACGAGGTTCGGCTGGTCATCAGCAATTCCGACGCCTATGTGCCCGACTATCCGGGCCCGCGCGGGCCCCGGAAACCCGCGGGCTTCAAGTTTTGAGACGGCATGAACGAGGCGGGTCGCGCAGCAAGGCCATGAAGGCCCCCGCAATGACCCGCTTCGCCCTTGGCTTGAGCCTGCTCGGCCCCGCGTTGGCGTTCGCCGGCACGCCCCTGTCTTGCGATCTGGGCGCGCCCGGCGCGCCGCGGGTCGTCGAGGTCCTGCATACCGATGCCATCGCGAACTCCCACGTCTACCACCTTCGCGAAGGCAAGGCGCCCAGGCGGCTGCTGTTCGATGGCGAGGCCGAGGACTCGCGCGGTTCGGAGGTCCGCATCCGCTGCGCCGGCCGGACGCGCCGCGCGCTGGTGGTGATGGGGGATTTCATGTCGGCCGGCTATCCGCGCGGCATGGTCATGGTCCACGACGCGGCCGGACAGCGCTTCCAGCGTTTCGATTTCGCCGAGCGCCATGCGCCGCGCTGGTTGTACCTGGGCAAGACCGAAACCATGTTGGTGTTCCCGCCCGGTGGCCGGCTCGAGACGGCGCATCGCTATCTGATCCAGCGCTTCGTCGACGGCGACAAGCCGGGCGGCACCGAAGCGATCGACAGCGTTCGGCCGAACGCCAAGGGCTACGAAGTGATCGAACTGGGGCGCTAGTTCGGTGCCTTCACGCCGGCTCGAGGGCGCCTCTTCCGGCATGCCCCCGATCGTCCTCGTTTCGATGGCGTGGTTCTTTCATGCCGCGGCGCGTCCTCTTCTCACGCCCGCGCCCACTGCTGCTGCACGGCCCCCGTCCCCTGGTGGCTCGCGAGCTTCGCGTACACGCCTTGCCGCCGCAGCAGCTCGTCGTGCGTGCCGGCTTCCGCCAGCGTGCCGTTCGCCAGCACCAGGATCAGGTCGGCGTCGCGGATGGTCGACAGGCGGTGCGCGATCACGAGCGTGGTCCGGTGCTGCATCAGTGCATCGAGCGCGCCGCGCACCTGCAGCTCCGACAGCGTGTCGAGGTGCGAGGTGGCCTCGTCGAGGATCAGCACCGGCGCGTTCTTGAGGAAGGCGCGCGCGATCGAGATGCGCTGGCGCTGGCCGCCCGACAACTGCATGCCACGCTCGCCGACGCGCGTGGCCAGGCCCTCGGGCAGGGTGCGCACGAAGTCCGTCAGCGCGGCGCGGTCGAGCGCGAGCGCCAGTTCCTCGCCGCTGGCATCGGGGCGTGCCAGACGGATGTTGGCCTCGAGCGTGTCGTTGAACAGGTAGGTGTCCTGCGACACCAGCGCGACGCGTTCGCGCAGGCCGTCGAGCCGCAGCTCGCGCACGTCCACGCCGTCGAGCTTCACGCTGCCCTGGCGCGGATCCCAGAAGCGCAGCAGCAGGCTGGCCACGGTGCTCTTGCCGGCACCCGAGGCGCCGACCACGGCCACGGTGGCGCCGGCCGGCACCTCGAAGCCGAGTTCATGCAGGGTGTCCTGCGCTTTGCCCGGATAGGCGAAGCAGACGCGCTCGAAGGCCAGCGACAGGCCATGGGTGGCCGTCGGCGGCGGCAGCGGGCCGTCGACCACGGGCTCGGGCTCGCTCTCGACCACGTGCAGGCGGCGCGTGGCTGCGATGGTGTCGGCCAACTGGCGGCTGACCTGCGAGATCTCCGACACCGGCAGGAAGGTGGCCAGCGCGATCAGCACCAGCAGCGGCAGCATGCCGGCCGGCAAGGCACCGCTCGCGACCTGCAGCGCGCCGACCACGGCCACGGCCAGGCCGCCCAGGCCCATCGCGATCTCGAACCAGGCGGTCTGGCGCGACAGGTCGTTCAGGATGTCCAGGCGCCGCGCGCGGCTGCGGTCCGCCACCTCGAGGAACTGCGCGCGGCGCCGGCCCGTGGCCTGGAAGGCGGTCAGGTCGGCCAGGCCCTGGATGGTCTCGGCGGTATGGGCGCTCATCTCGCCCAGCGCACGGCGGGCGCGGTCGCCGAGCGCATCGACCTGGCGGCGGCCCCGGATCGGCGACACCAGTGCGTAGGCGAGGAACGGCAGCAGCGCCAGCGCCACGGGCCAGCTGTAGAGCGCGAGGAAGCCCAGCACCGACAGCGGCACCAGCACCGAGACGATGGCCGGCGCGATGGTGTGGGCGTAGAAGTACTCGACCATCTCCACGTCGTGCGTGGCCAGCGCGACAAGGTCGCCCGAGCGGCGCTGCAGCAGGTAGGCCGGCGCGAGCCGCTCGAGCTTGTCGTAGAGCTTCACGCGCATGTCGGCCAGCAGCTGGTAGGCCATGGCGTGGGCCAGCCACGACTCGAGCCAGTGGAACAGCGCGGCCAGCGGTGCGGCGACCAGCAGGCCGACGATCAGCGCCGAGGTGTCGCGGCCGTCGCGGATCGCGGCCACCACCAGCGCGCTGAGCACGCCGACGCCGATGAAGGCCGCGACGCGCGCCACGCCCAACAGGATGGTGGCGATCAGCGTGCCGCGCCAGGGCCGCACCACCGACAGCAAGGTGGCGAGCGTGGCCTTCCAGCCGACCTGCTCGGCATCGGCGTCGAGCGGACGCAGCGCGGGGCCGCGATCGCCCTCCTCTTCCGCGGCAACGCGCCGCACCGATGCGGCCTGTGCTTCGACGGGCGCGGGCGTCGCGCCGGCCAGGCCCACGGCCTGCTCGTGCATCAGGCGGTGATAGAGGCCCTGCTGCTGCATCAGCACCGCATGCCGGCCCTCCTCGACCACGCGCCCCTGATCGAGCACCAGGCAGCGGTCGGCACCGATGATGCTGGCCAGCCGGTGCGCGAGGATCAGCGTGGTGCGCCCGACCATCAGGCGGTCCAGCGCCTGCTGGATCAGCGCCTCGTTCTCGGTGTCGACCGAGGACAGCGCCTCGTCGAGGATCAGGATCGGCGCGTCGCGCAGCAGGGCGCGCGCGATCGCCACGCGCTGGCGCTGGCCGCCCGAGAGCTGCAGGCCGCGCTCGCCGACCTGGGTGGCGTAGCCCTGCGGCAGCGCCATGATGAAGTCGTCGATGTTGGCGGCCCGCGCCGCGGCGCGCACCTGCTCGTGGGTGGCATCGGGCCGCCCCAGGCGCAGGTTGTCGTCGAGCGTGCCGTGGAACAGCGTGATGTCCTGGCTCACCAGCGCCATGTGGCCCAGCAGGGTCTGCGTGGCCAGGCCGTTGACGTCGTGGCCGCCCACGCGGACCGTGCCCGCCTGCGGCACGAACTCGCGCAGCAGCAGCCGCACGATGGTGGACTTGCCGGCCCCGCTCGGGCCCACGATGCCCACGCGCTCGCCAGCCGCGATGCGGAACGACAGGCCCTGGTGGGCCGCGCGCTGCGGCGAATAGGAGAAGGCCACGCCGTCGAATTCGATGGTGGGCGCGAGATGCGCGGGCCCGGCGGCGTTCGGCGCCGTGTCGGGCGAAGCGGTCGGCGCTTGCGCATCCATCAGCGCGTGGATGCTGGCCGCGGCCGATTGGCCCAGCATGCCCCGGTGCAGCACGGAGCGCAGCTCGCGCAGCGGACGGAAGATCTCGGTGCCGGCCATCAGCACGATCAGCAGGGCTTCCACGCTCATGTCGCCGGCCGTCACGCGCCAGGCGCCCACCGTGAGCGCCAGCGCGGCACCGAGTGCCACGCCGAGGTCGCTGATGCCGCGCGTCAGCAGGCTCACCGACAGCACCCAGAAGGTGTTGTCCGAGAGCTTGCGCGCCCGGGCCGCGAGGCGCTCGCCCCAGGCCTTGCCCTGGCCGTAGGACTTCAGCGTGGGCAGGCCCTGCACGGCATCGAGGAACTCCTCGCCGAACGCATTGAGCGAGCGGGTGCGCGCCAGGCTCGCGCGGCTGTCGAGCATGTGGACGGCCATGGGACCGAACAGCGCGAACAGCGCCGCGACCAGGAAGACGAGCGCGGTCGGCAGGTCCCAGAAGGCGATGACCGCGAAGATGGCGAACGGTGCCGCGGCCGCGATCACGACCTGCGGCAGGTACTGGCCGAAGAAGGTCTGCAGCTGTTCCACGCCATCGACCACCGTCAGCATCACGCCGCCGGTGCGCTGGTTGGCGAACCAGGCCGGGCCCAGTGCCACGATGCGGTCGTACAGCCGCGCGCGCAGCGCCTGCTGCACTTCGGCCGAGGCGCGGTTGGCCTGCACCGTGCGCAGATGGTCGAACAGCGCGCGCAGCAGCACCATCGCGCCCACCCAGGCCGCCGGTGCGATCCAGTCGCCGTAGGGCGCGCCGTCGAACACGCGCGCCAGCAGCTGGCCGAGGAACACATAGCGCGCGATGCCGGCCGCCAGCGCCAGCAGGCCGAGCACGATGCCGCTCGCCATCTGCAGGCGCAGGCCTGCTGTCAATTGCCAAAGTCGAATATCGAAATACATGGTGGTGCGATCGGTTCTTCCTGTAAGGCCGTCATCGTCATGCATCGCGCCGCGCGGCGAAAGCGATGGTTTTTCAATCCTGGGTTGAGATAGATTGCACCCTTTGCCGCTCCACCCTGCCCCATGCCACCACTGGCTGCCCTGCGCGCCTTCGAAGCCGTTGCCCGCCTGGGCAGCCTGAGCCGCGCCGCGTCCGAACTCCATGTGACGAAGAGCGCCATCAGCCACCAGCTGCGCGCGCTCGAGGAAGACCTCGGCGTGACCCTGCTGCATCGCGGCGGCACGGTGCGCCGCGCGCGGACCACCGAGGCCGGCGCCGCGCTGCTGGTGTCGGTGCAACAGGCCTTGACCCTGCTCGAAACGGCATGTCGCAACACCCGCGCCGGTGCCCATGGCACGCGGCGCAACAGCCTCAACATCTCGGCCAACCCATCGCTCGCGGCGCTGTGGCTGGCGCCGCGGATCGGGCGCTTCATCGAGCTGCATCCCGACATCGACATCCAGCTGTTCCTGCACGCCAGCCAGGACCCCGCATGGGACGCGCAGGACATCGACCTCGCGTTCCTGCACGTGCGCGCGCTGGGCCCGCACCTCGCGGCGCCCGGCGACATCCCGCTGATGACCGAGACCGTGGTGCCGGTGTGCAGCCCCGCGCTGGTCGAGCCCGGCGAGCGCGACGACCCGCGCGTGTTCGCGCGCCACCGCTGGCTCGAGGAGAAGCACATCGACAGCCCCGAGACCGACTGGCGCACCTGGCGCCCCCGGCTGGGTCTGCCCGACAGCGCGGGCCACGACCCGCTGCTGCTCAGCGGCCTGAGCACCGTGGTGGCGGCCGCCGCCGCGGGCGTGGGCATCGCGCTGGGGCGTGCGCCGCTGGTCGACGAGGAACTGGCGCGCGGCCGGCTGGTGGCGCTGACGCCGGGCCTGCGCATGGCCGGCTCATGGGGCTACGTGATGCGCGTGCGTGCCAACCGGCCGATGGATGCCTCGCTGCCGACGCTGGTGGAGTTCCTCGCCGAGGAGGGGCGGCGCGCTCCTGCGTGGTGAGGCCGGGCGGCGGCGCGATCCGCCGCGGCGGATGGCCGCATCAGGACTTCCGATCCTCCACCAGGAATCGCACGACCCTCTGCATGACCTTCCCGACCTCCTCCTTGTTCATCTTCGGATTGCCGACGGCCCGGAACACCAGGCCGTCGGACATGGCAACGATCACGTCGATGGTCGCTTCCAGCTCGGCCGCGGAGAGGCCGCGGGCCGACGGGATCGCCTCGACGACGCCCTCGATCTTTTCGTGGATCGCTCGATCGGCGCGCTGGAAGAACTTGGCCACGCTCCTGTTCCGGGCGGACTCGGCCAGGATCTCGAGCTCGAGGGGCACGTGCCGGGGATCGGTGCGCGTGCGCACCGCATGGCGCATCTCCTCGACCAGCGCATCGGCGGGGCCCGCGCCCCGGCTGCGCTCCTCGATATGGGACAGGTGCTCGAAGGCACGTCGCGGGCGTTCTTCCCGCGCCGATGCCGTTCGTGCCCGGCACCGAGGGCGTCGGCGTGGTCGTCGCGGTCGGCGCGGAGGTCACGGACATCGCGCCGGGCGACCGCGTCGCCTATCGCAGCGCCAGCGGAACCTATGCGCAGGAGTGCCTGGTGCAGGCGGACCATGTCATCGCCGTGCCGGACGACATCGACGATCGGCAGGTCGCCGCCATCCTGTCCAAGGGCTTGTCCGCCTGGTGCCTGCTGTTCAAGGCGCGGCCGATCGCGGCGGGCGACACCCTCCTCTATCACGGCGCCACGGGCGGCGTGGGGCATATCGCATGCCGATGGGCCAGGTCGCTCGGCGCGCGCGTGATCGGCACGGTCGGTTCGGCCGGCAAGATGGCCGTGGCCCGCGCCAACGGTTGCGACGAGGTCATCGACTACAGCGAGGAAGATTTCGTGGCCCGGGTGCTCGAATTGACGGCGGGCCAGGGCGTCGATGTCGTGTACGACGGCGTCGGCCGGAAGACATTCCTGCCATCGCTCGATTGCCTGCGGCCGTTGGGATCGATGGTGAGCTTCGGCTTCAGTTCGGGCCCGACGCCGCCCGTCGATGCCAGCCTCCTGATGGCCAAGGGTTCGCTGTTCCTCACGGGGCTGTCGTCCTCCCACTACCTGATGACCCGCGAAGCCTTGCTGGCGGGCGCCGACGCGCTGTTCGACGCATTCAGGTCAGGCCGCATCACCGCCGCCATCGATCGCAGCTACCCGCTGAAGGACGCCGCCGCGGCCCACCGCGCCATCGCGGCGCGCGAAGTCATGGGCTCGGTCGTTCTCATTCCTTGACGCGCTGACAGTTTCAATCACAGCAGTGGAAGGACACGGACCCATGGCGATCGGAATCATTGGAGCGGGCAGGATCGGAAAGGCGCTCGCGGCGCAATTCACGCGGGCCGGCTACGAGGTCGTCCTCGCCAACAGCCGGGGGCCGGATTCGCTGGCCGACCTCGTCGGACAGCTCGGCCCCAGCGCACGCGCGGGCACGGCAGCCGAGGCCGCCGCCGAGCCGACGGTGATCCTCGCACTCCGATGGAGCCATCTTCCCGAGGCCCTGCCGACCCTGGGATCGCTGGCCGGAAAAATCGTCATCGACACCAGCAACCCGTACCTGGAGAGGAACGGCCAGCTCGTCGTCGCCGACCTTCGTGGCCGCAGCTCGAGCGAGATCGTGGCGGATCTCGTTCCGGGCGCCAGGCTGGTCAAGGCCTTCAACACGCTGCCGGCGGCACTGCTCGCGGAAGACCCGCAGCAGCAGGGCGGGCGACGCGTGATCTTCGTGTCGGGCGATCACGTGGATGCGAATGCGCAGGTGGCGTCGATGATCGCCACCGTGGGCTGGGTGTCGGTCGAGCTCGGGGGCTTGTCGACCGGCGGCAGGCTGCAGCAAGGGCGCGGTCCGTTCTCCGGCCTCGATCTGCTGTGTCGAGGCTGAGGGCCGCCGACCTTCAGATGTGTTGTCGGCGAGCCAGTGTCCCCAGCCGCCGAACCCCCTCCTCGATCCGCTCGCTCCAGCTCCAGCCGGCGCTCAGTCGCAGGCAGTTGCGAAAGCGCCGGCTCGCCGAGAAGACATCGCCCGGCGCGAAGCAGATGCCGAGCTCGAGCGCCGCGTCGAACAGCGCGCGCGAGTCGAAACCGCGGGGCAGTTCGACCCACAGCGCGAAGCCTCCGGCGGGCCGGCTGACGCGTGTCTCGGCGGGAAAGCTGGCCTCGATGGCGCGGGTCAGGTGTCGCAGGTTCTCTTCGAGCAGGCGGCGCAATCGGCGCATGTGCGCGTCGTAGGCGCCGCTGGCCAGGAAGTCCGCGAGCGCGACCTGCGGCAGCACGGGGCTGCAAAGACTGAAGGCGAGCTTGCGGTCGACCACCTGCTGCGCGTACTTGCCGGGCGCGATCCAGCCCACGCGGTAGCCGGGTGCGAGGCTCTTCGAGAACGAGCTGCAGTAGAGGGTGTTCGCGCCGCCGTCGAGCGCGATGAAGGGCGTGGGCCGCTCGCGCGCGAAGTGGATGTCGCCGTAGATGTCGTCCTCGATCAGCGGCACGTCGTGCCGCGCGAGCAAGGCCAGCAGCTCGCGCTTGCGTGCATCGGGCATCGACACGCCCAGCGGATTGCTGAAGCTCGACGACAGCAGGCAGGCCGCCACCGGGCCGGCGTCGAGCAGCCGCGCGAAGGCCTCGATGTGGACGCCCTCGACGGGATCGGTGGGCAGCTCCAGCACCTTGAGGCCGAGCACCTCGAGCGTGTGGAGAAAGCCGAAGTAGGTGGGCGACTCCACCGCGATGGTGTCGCCGGGCCGGGCGACGGCGCTCAGCGCGAGCGTGAAGGCTTCGGTGCAGCCGTTGGTGATGACCACGTCGTCGGGCGACAGCGCATGCCCGATGCGCATCGCGCGCCGCGAGATCTCGCGGCGCAACCGCGGGTCGCCGCGTGGCGTGCCGTAGACGTTGTGGCGATCGCCATGCTGGCGCGCGGCACGCGCGAGCGCGAGGTCGAGCTGATGGGAACGCAGCAGGGCCGCGTCGGGCACCGCGCAGCCCAGCGGCACGAGCGCCGGGTTGGAGGCGTGCTCGAGCAGGGCCGCGACGGCGCCGCTGATCGACACGGTCGAAGCCTTTGAACGCAGGCGCGAGGCCGAGGGCAGCGCCAGCGTTCCTCCCTGCGTGGCGGCGACGTAGAAGCCCGACTGCGGCCGCGCGACCAGCACGCCGCGGTCCTCGAGCAGGCGGTAGGCCTGCAGCACCGTCGAGATGCTGATGCCGTGCTGCTCGCTGACGGCGCGCACCGACGGCAGGCGCTCGCCGGGCGCGAGCGTGCCGTTGTCGATCGTGTCGACGATGAGTTCCGCGAGCTGCTCGTAGCGATGGGGTGCGGGCACGTTGCCGGCCTTTTGCCTGTTGCGCTGAAGGGTGCCTGTGTTCATGGGGAGCTCGTGCATGACGAGGTTCGATTGTGGGCGAACCGGCTTCCGAAGGCACGCAAACTGTACTGGTCCGATTTCGCGGAAATTGTGGCTGTTCCGATGGCCCGGCGATCACTAGCATGGCCCGTATTCCCTGCTGCCCGACACGCCCCGGGCGCTGGATGACCCTCCCACCCGGGCGACCTGGAAACGAATGACAGTGCTTGAACACGAAGCCCCCGCGGCGGCGCAGCCGGCGTGGCGCGGCCGCTTTCCCTACAACGAGATCATTTCCCTGCTCGACGTGAACCGGCCGTTCAACCTGGCCGAGAGCACCTCGCAGGATCTGACGGTCGGCGACGTGCTCGACATGGCCGGGCTCGAGACCCTGCGCGGCCTGAAGCTGGGCTATGGCCGCTCGGCCGGCTCGGTCGAACTGCGCGAGGAGATCGCCAAGGCCTGCGGCGTGCCCGCCGAGCAGATCGTCACCACCCAGGGCACGGCGCTCGGGCTGTTCCTGCTGGCCTTCGAGGTCTGCCGGCCCGGCGACGAAGCGGTGCTCGTGACGCCCTGCTTTCCGCCGAGCCGCGACTGCCTGCGCGGCGCGGGCGTCACCGTGCGCGAGGTCGGGCTGCGCTTCGAGAACGGCTACCGGCTCGACCTGGACGCGATCGCGGCCAGCCTGTCGCCGAAGACGAGGCTCGTGAGCCTCGCCTCGCCGCAGAACCCCAGTGGTGTCCGCACGCCGCGCGCCGCCATCGAGCAACTGCTCGCGCTGCTGCAGAGCCAGGCGCCGCAGGCCCTCCTCTTCATCGACGAGACCTACCGCGAGGCCGGCTACGGCGACGAGGCCGTGCCTGAAAGCCTGGCCGCGCTGCATCCGCGCATCGTCACGGGCGCCTCGGTGTCGAAGGCGCTGGGCGCGCCGGGCCTGCGCACCGGCTGGCTCACGGTGCCCGATGCGGACCTGCGCGCGCGGCTGGTCGTGGCCAAGATGAACACCGTGATCTCGGGTTCGGTGCTCGACGAGGCGCTGGCCACCGCGCTGCTGCGCCATCGCGAGCCCGTGCTCGCGCCGCGCCGCCGGCTGCTCGCCGAAGGCCTCGCGGCACTGGCGGCCTGGTGCGAGGCCGAGCGCGAGCGCATCGAATGGATCCGCCCGGACGGCGGCGCGCTGTGCTGCCTGCGCCTGCGCGCCGATCGCTTCGACGACGCGGCCGTCTCGCGCTTCTGGGACCTGCTGCCGCGGCACGAACTGCAGCTGGCCTCGGGCGCCTGGTTCGGCGAGAGCGAGCGCGTCTTTCGCCTGGGCTTCGGCTACCTGCCGCCCGACCGCCTGGCGCCGGCGCTGTCCGCCCTTTCGGCGGTGCTGGACGCCGCAGCGAAGTGAATCCACGACACTGACCCACGCACCGACATCCCCTGGAGCCCCGCATGAAACAACCCCATCGCTACACCGTGGTCGACGTCTTCACAGCCACGCCGCTGGCCGGCAATCCCGTGGCCGTGGTGTTCGACGCCGACGGCCTGGACACCGAGGCCATGCAGGCCATCGCGCGCTGGACCAATCTCTCGGAAACCACCTTCGTGCTGCCGCCCACCGTGCCCGAGGCCGACTATCGCCTGCGCATCTTCACGCCGCGCAACGAACTGCCCTTCGCCGGTCATCCGACCCTGGGCAGCGCGCATGCCTTCCTCGAAGCCGGACGCGGCACGCTGCGCGACGGCGGCCGGCTGGTGCAGCAGTGCGGCGTGGGCCTCGTCGACGTGACGGTGGAGGACGGCCCCGAGGGCCGCGAGCTGGCCTTCGCCCTGCCCTCCGCGCAACTGGCGCCGCTGGCGGCCGACGACCTCGCGGAGCTCGGGCGCATCCTGGGCCGCCAGCCGAACCCCGAGGCCGCGCCGGCCATCGTGGACGTGGGCCCGCGCTGGGTCGTGCTGCCGCTGGCCGACGCGGCCACGGTGATCGACCTGCGGCCCGACTTCGCGCGGCTCGCGGCCTTCGAGCGCCGCCTCGGCGTCACCGGCCTCATCGTGTACGGCCGCTATGCGCAAGGCGAGGTGGCGATGGAGGTCCGGGCCTTCGCACCCTCGAGCGGGGTCGAGGAAGACCCCGTCTGCGGCAGCGGCAATGCCAGTGCGGCGGCCTTCCAGTGGGAACGCGGCCTGCTGCCGCCCGACGGCATCGCCTACGTGGCCGCGCAGGGGCGCTGCGTGGGACGCGATGGGCGCGTGAAGGTGCGCGTCGATGCCCACGGCAAGGTGCGCGTGGGCGGTGCCTGCGTCAGCTGCGTGGAAGGCACGCTCGCGCTGTAGCCCTGGCTGGCGCGCCGCCCAGCGGATTGGCGCGTCCTGCGTCGATGACGCATTGCGGAACACGCGCCTGGAAATTTCCAAGCAGCGGATCTTATTTTTAATTGAATTAGCGCCAGCTAATGATTCTAAGGATTGACTTGGAGAATTAATCGTATTACGCGGTTTTGTTTTTCGACGCGACCCATAAAGATGAATGAATGAATAGGATCTCGGCTGTCTGCAATTGGCTTTGCAGGCAATTTCCTGTTTTCATTCTTAAGGTAAACAATGTCGAAGAAAATCATCTCTCGCTTCGCTGCGATCGCAACCGTCGCCGCCATGTCGCAGGCGGCCCTGGCCGCCGACGGCCAGATCAACTTCACCGGCGAAATCACGGACAGCATCTGCTCCCTGACACCCGACAGCCAGAACCTGACCGTGCCGCTGGGCAAGGTGAGCCGCACCGCGTTTCCGACCGTGGGAACGGGTTCCACCCCGGCCAAGTTCACCCTGAACCTGGCCGATTGCCCCGCGGGCAGCAACAAGGCCAAGGTGACCTTCTCGGGCACGGCCGACAGCCGCAACGTGGACCTGGTGGCGATCGATGGCTCCGGCACCGGAACGCCGGCGGCCCAGGGTGTGGGCATCCAGATCGGCGACTGGGAAGGCCAGAAGATTGCGCTGGGCTCGGCCTCGCGCGAATACGCCCTGGCCCAAGGCACGAACAAGCTGCAATTCCAGGCGCGCTATGTCTCGACCTTGCCGCTGACGGGCGGTTCCCCGGCCGATCCCGTGCTCAAGTCGGGCCCGGCCAATGGCACCGCGCAATTCACGGTGGCCTATAACTAATTAGGCACCACGGCATGAGGCCCTCGCGGCTTCATGCCGTCATGGGCGCGCTGTCCCGCGGTGCAATGCCGCGCTCTTTTCGCGCCTTCATCTTCCGTTGATTTTTCCTTTGAGGCGCCGCTGCCGGCGCATCGGAGTGCTTGCGCGCGCGCGTCGTCGACGTGGGCCGCGCCGAGGAACAGATATGTGCAGCAATGAACGAATTCGGTGGGCGCTCGGCATCCTGGCGATGCTCTGCCTCCAGGGGCCGGCGAGCGCCAGCGTGATGCTTTCCGGCACGCGCGTGATCCTCCACGAGACGCAGCGCGAAACCTCCCTGCCGATGAAGAACACCGGGACCTCGCCCTATGTGGTCCAGGCCTGGGTCGATGCCGGCGATGGCAGGAGCAAGACCCCGCTGGTCGTCACGCCGCCGCTCTCGCGGCTCGATCCCGGCAAGGAAAACCTGCTGCGCATCATGCGTGTCGGCGGCGAGCTTCCGGCCGATCGCGAGTCGGCGTTCTGGCTGAACGTCAAGGAAATTCCCCAGACGCCGAATCAGGAGAACGTGCTGCAGGTGGCGATACGCAGCCGGCTCAAGCTGTTCTACCGGCCCACGGGCCTTCCGGGCTCGGCCACGGAGGCGCGCGCGCTGCTCAAGTGGACGGTGAGCGCACCGGCGCAAGGCCAGGGCGCGGTGCTCAAGGTCGGCAATGCGAGCGCCTTCCACGTCACCCTGCTGAAGCTGACGGTCAACCAGGGGCAGGGCCCCGACGGGAAGGACCAGGAGGAACTCGACGCGGGCATGGTGCCGCCGTTCGGCGAGCTGAGCTTTCCGATCCAGACGCTGAAGGCGCCGCGCGCCGTGCAGATCAACTTCACCACGATCAACGACTACGGCAGCGAATCGCCCGAGGAGTTCGTCAAGGTGCCCGAGGGCGCCGAACCCGTGCCCTTGAAGGCCGAGCCGGCTCGCGTGCCCGCGGCTTCGTCCGGCGGCGGCGCGCAGCGCTGAGACCATGACACGCACTCATCCCCTGCGGGTGCGCGCACGCGTGCCCTTTCGCCTCGGCCTGTGCGCCGCCGCGCTCGCCGCGTGGGGCGCTCCCGCCATCGCGCAGCAGTTCGCCGCATCGTCCTTCAATCCGAGCTTCCTCGGCGTGGGTGGCGACCAGCAGAATGCCGACCTGTCGCTCTTCGCCTTCGGCAATCGGGTGCTGCCGGGCTCCTACACCGTCGACGTCTCGCTCAACGAGCGACGCGCCGGGCAGGCCACGATCCGTTTCGACGCCAGGGAGGGCAGGAACGACGCCGAGCCCTGCCTCACGCGCGCCATGCTCGATGCATGGGGCGTCAACGTGGCGGTGTTCCCGGCCTTGATGGCGCTGGCCGACGAGGCCTGCGTCGACCTGGGCGCGGCCATTCCCGAAGCCTCTTTCGGCTACGACGTCGACAAGATGCACCTGCGCATCGACATCCCGCAGGCGGCGATGAAGCGCTCGGCGCGCGGGGCCGTGGACCCCGCCATGTGGGACCGGGGCATCACGGCCGGGATGCTCGACTACCAGGTCAACGTCGCCCGCTACGGTGGCGACGCCTACCGTCGCAGCGCCGATCCCTTCGCCGCGCAGCGCAGCGCGTTCGACGGTGCCCCCTTCCCGGGACCCGACCGGCAGCCACGGCGCGACACCCTGTTCGTCGGCCTGCGCGGCGGCTTCAACCTCGGCGACTGGCGCTTTCGTCACTTCTCGACCTACAACCGCGGCATCGATGGCGCGGGCCGATGGCAGGCCGTCAACACCTATGCCCAGCGCGACCTGGTGCCGCTGCAGGCGCAACTGCTGATCGGCGATGGCAGCACGCCCGGCAACCTGTTCGACAGCATTGCGTTTCGCGGCGTGCAACTCGCCACCAACGAATCGATGCTGCCCGACAGCCAGCAGGGCTACGCCCCCACCATCCGCGGGATCGCGCAGACCCATGCGCGCGTGACGGTGAGGCAGAACGGCTACACCATCTACAGCACCTTCGTGGCGCCGGGCGCCTTCGTGATCGACGACCTCTATCCCACGGCATCGAGCGGCGACCTCGAGGTGAGCATCGTCGAGGCCGATGGCCGCGAGACCCGCTACATCCAGGCGTTCTCCGCGGTGCCCACGTTGCTGCGCGAAGGCACATGGCGCTATTCGGCCACGCTCGGCAAGTACCGCAGCGCGCGCGGCCAGAGCTTGTCCTTCTCGCCCGACTTCCGCGATGGCGGTCTGTCGTTGCTGCGGGCCTGGCAGCGGCCATCGCGCGCCGAACCGACCTTCGCGCAAGGCACGGTGGCACGTGGCCTGGGCAACGGCTACAGCGTCTACGGCGGGCTGATCGCCTCGGGGCGCTACCTGTCGGCGATGGCGGGCGTGGGCAAGAACATGCGCGCCTTCGGTGCCGTGTCCGCCGACCTGTCGGCCGCGCGGGCCTCGGTGTCGACGCCGCTGCTGGCCGAGCAGCACTACAACGGCCAATCGGTGCGGTTCCTGTACGCCAAGGCCTTCGATGCGGGAACCACCGTGCGCGTGGCGGGCTATCGCTATTCGACCAGCGGCTACCGCACCTTCCAGGAGGCCGCGGACATGCAGGGACTGGACCCGCTGGAACGCCTCCACAACCGCCGCAACGAACTGCGGCTGGAGTTGTCGCAACGTCTGGGCGACCGGGGCTCGGTGTTCGCCTCGGCGCGTCAGCAAAGCTACTGGGGAACCGGCGCCAAGGACAGCCTGGTGCAGATGGGCTACTCGGGCAGCTTCAAGCAGTTCGGCTACAGCATCCACTACAACCGCAGCACCAGCCAGGGGCGTGCGCCGAACAACCAGATCATGTTCACGTTGAGCGTTCCGCTCGGCGGCTCCGCGGCCAGCGTCCAGTATTCGGTATCGCACGAGCGCAACGGCGGCACTAGCCATCAGGCCAGCGTGTTCGGCACCGCGCTCGAGGACGCCCGCCTCACCTACAACCTGTCGGGAAACCGCATCGAAGCGCAGGGGTCGACCAGCCATGCGAGCCTCAGCTACCT
This sequence comes from Variovorax sp. PDC80, assembly GCF_900115375.1. Classification (NCBI taxonomy): domain Bacteria; kingdom Pseudomonadati; phylum Pseudomonadota; class Betaproteobacteria; order Burkholderiales; family Comamonadaceae; genus Variovorax; species Variovorax sp. PDC80. Next base: position 194,365 of record NZ_FOWG01000010.1, read on the forward strand.
GTCGCGAATCGGGCGTTTCGAGGGCGGGATTTCGCAGAGTTCCGGCCATCGGCAAGCCACCTTCGGCATGGCGGGCGGGCTGCTGCTGCATGGCGATGGCCTGACCCTGGCGCAACCTCTGGGCGACACCATCGCCCTGGTGCATCTGCCCAAGGCCTCGGGCGTGGGCATCGAATCACAACCCGGCGTGGCGACCGATGGCGCAGGCATCGCCGTCGTCTCCAATCTTTCGCCCTATCGGATCAACCGCCTGGCCGTGCGCACGCAGGACCTCGGCGACACCGTGGAAGTCCGCAACGCCGCGACCGAGGTGGTGCCCACGCGCGGCGCCGTGGTGCGCGCAACCTTCGAGACCGCGGTGGGCCATCGGCTGATGCTGACGCTGACGCGGGGCAACGGAGAGCCCATGCCCTTCGGTTCGCGCATCGAGAACGAAGCGGGCCAGGAGATGGGCATCGTCGGTCCCGATGGCCAGGCCTTCGTCAGCGGGGCCGAGCCGGCCGGGACGCTGACCGTGATCTGGGGGCGCCGCACGGGCGACCGATGCAGCGTGTCCTACGCGCTGCCCGAAGAAACCAGTCCGCCGCCGATCCGCGAGTTCGCGGGGCAGTGCGATGCGGACATCAACGCCGAGAGGAAGAAAGAATGAGAAATTGGCATCGTCGATCCGACCATCGAGCGGCGGCCATTGGGTGGAAGGTGTCGCGCCTCGTGCTGCTCCTCGCCACGCTGTGGCTGGCGGGCATGCAGGGCGCATGGGCGGCGTGCGTGCGCTATCCGGGCGCGTACGAACACATCGTCTACATGAACATGGGAAACGTCTACGTTCCCGACGGACTGGCGGTCGGAGGAACCATCAAGACGCAAAGCTTTCCCATCTGGGTCAGCGGCACCGGCGATCTCATGTTCAATTGTCGGGGCGGCGGCTATGTCTACGGAACGGTGCTGCAGGGCTCGCCCATACCGGGCTTCTTCAACGTCTACTCCACGCAAGTGCAGGGCATCGGCATCCGGCTCTCGCGCGTCGTTGACGGCTCCTTTCTCGTCTACTACCCGCACACCATGCCAACCCCCAGTGGCACCGGTCAACTGGCTGCGGGCACGTCGTTCCAGGTGGAGTTGATCAAGACGGCCGACAGCACCGGCAGCGGCTCGCTGGCCGGCGGAACCTACACCCGCTACTACGGCGATGGCGAGCCTTATTGGTCGGCGTTGACGACCATTCTCTCGGGGGATGTCAGCGGCATCACGATCATCACGCCGTCGTGCTCCGTCGATGCGGGCTCGCGCAACATCCCGGTGGAATTCGGGCGCGTGTCGCTCAGCAACTTCAAGGGGATGGACTCCACGACGGGCGATCGAAGGTTCAGCATCAAGCTCCGGTGCCAGGCGAATCCGAACCTGCAGAAATGGGTGGACCTGCGCATGGACGCGACGCAGGACCCGTCGAACCGGCAGGGGGTGCTGAGGATCACGCAGGGCGGCGCGGGCATTGCGACGGGCGTGGGCATCCAGCTCCTGGGTGGCGATGCCCAGCCGGTGCGCTTCGGCAAGGGCATGCAGGTCGGCCCGATGACGAACGGCAGCTACGACGTGCCCTACACGGCCCGCTACTACCAGACCGCCGCGAGGATCCGGCCGGGCCGCGCCGACGGCACCGCGACCTTCACGCTCGAATACCGCTGAGACAGTCGGCGTTCGTCGCGTGGGCAGCGCGCCTTCGGGTGGCGTCAGCCCACGCGCTGCTTTTTTTCGGGCCGAGCGCGGCGGCGAGGGAGAAGCGCCCCGGGCGCTACGAAGTGAATGGCGAGCCCAGCACGACCAGGCGATAGCCGATCCCGTAGATCGTGAGGAGCTGAACCCCCCTGTGCGGCCCGAGTTCCAGCTTCTTGCGCAGGCGCGTCATGTGCACGTCGAGCACGCGCGAGCCGGGATTGGCGAGCCGATCGAAAAGCCGGGTTTCGATCTCTTCACGGGTGATGACCTTGCCGAGGTTCTCGAACAGGATGAGCGCGATGTCGAACTCGCGCGGCTGCAGGCGGACCTCCTCGCCATCGACCATCACGATGCGCCGCAACCGCTTGAAGTAGTAGCCGCCGCAGACCAGATCCTGCTCGGCCGGCAGGTCGACGGGGGCCTGCTTTCGCGATTGCAGCAATTGCAGTCGCATCGACAGCTCCGCGCCATTGACGGGAGCGGTGACGAACTCGATGCGTTCGCTGTTCAGCGGTTCGTCGTTGAAGGTGGAGGCCACGTTCATCGCATCGCGCGATATGACGACCAGGACCGGCAGCTTCACCATGCCGCGCAAGCTGGCCCAGCGTCGCTGGTTCCATGCCTTGTCCGCGCATGCGACCAGGGCATCGTACCGACGCCCCAGGGAGATCGAATCCCACAGGGCCTGCACCGAATCGAACGCGGCCGAGGTGAAACCCTGCGAATCCAGCGCGGTGCGCAAGGGACCGCGCTCATGGTCGTCGCCGAAGATCAGGGCCAGGGAGGAAATGGATTGGAGCGTGGACGGCTTCGTGTTCTTGCTCGACGTCATGGTGCACGGCCCTCCGCACCTCGCATGGAGCGCTCGCTGCGTACGCTCGGCAGGTCGGCGGGCTCGCGACATGCGCCCTCACCTGATCTTGCTGCTGATTCCCTCATCCCCTGCCCCGCGCGGCTTCGGCCGCTTATGTCTGTTTATAAAAAGTGAAATTTAAAAAATGAGAGTGAATACTCATTTCCATCGCAATGCATTATCAATCTTGAGTCTGGATGGGGTGAACTCCGGATAAGGATTTTGTGGATTTCTTGTGATTATGAACTATATAAATGATCGATATGAGGGAAATTATATTCTCTCAAAAGCTAATTTGCTGAATCTATATTAACAATTGCGAGCGTACAAGTGCATGTGGAATTAAGGGGTTTATTTAAATTTTGTTTTCATTCGCGCGAAGAACATTTGCAAATGCTTCGAGTTGCGAATGAGTTGATAACTTGTCGAAATCGGCCGCCGGTCTCGAGGCAGCCTGGGGACGATCCGTTGCTCGCGGGTCAGTCGTGCGCCCGCGGCCGCCTGCCGGTGCCCACGCCGGCGGTCGGCACCAATGGCAGGCCCAGCCGCGCGGCCGCCTCTTCCTGCACCGCCATCGCACGCTCGAAGCCCGCGCGCGCGCTCAGCCGCGACCAGTACGCGCCCACCGCCGGGCCGAAGCGCTCGTGCAGCCCCAGCACGCGCGCCAGCATCAGCGCATAGCCGAGCGAGATGTCGGCGGCCGTGAAGCGGCCGGCGCAGGCGAAGTCCTGTGTCTCGAGCAACTGCTCGATCGTCCGCAGGCGGCCGTGGAAGAACTGCGCATAGTCCTGCGCGGCCTGGGGCAGCCGGCGCTCCTGCGGCTCGAGCGTGCCGTAGCGCAGCACCAGGGCCTGCGGAAAGGTCAGCGAGGCCTCGCCGAAGTGCAGCCAGTTGAGGTACTGCGCATAGCCTGCCTCGTCGCGCTCCACGTTCAATGGCGTCGGCGCATGCAGGCTGGCCAGGTACTGGCAGATCGCGACCGACTCGTTCATGCGGATCTCGCCATCGACCAGCAGCGGCACCGTGCCCTGCGGATGGATCGCGAGGTAGTCGCGCTGCAGCACGCGCGGCGGAAACGGCAGCATCTCCAGCCGGTAGGGCGCACCCAGTTCCTCGAGCATCCAGAGAACGCGGAACGAGCGGGCATTCGCGCAGTGGTAGAGCGTGATCATCGGGTGCGGGCCTCGCGCCGGGAATGGGACCGCCGATCGTCGCTCGCAGCGTGCCGGCGCGCCTTGCGTCGATTGGCTGAGTTGCCGCGCGGCGCCATGCCAGCCAGTCTGCGCAAGCGCCGCCCCGCCCGGCGCGCATAGCCTGCGCATCCCGCGATCGAGCGATCGCGATTCCGGAGCGTACATGCCTTCCCTCAGATCCAAGACCCTCTTCGTCACCGGCGCGAGCCGCGGCATCGGCAAGGCCATCGCGCTGCGGGCCGCGCGCGACGGCGCCAACATCGTGGTCGCGGCCAAGACCGCGACGGCCGACCCGCGCCTGCCGGGCACCATCCACAGCGCCGCCGAGGAGATCGTCGCGGCCGGCGGCCAGGCGCTCGCGGTGGTGGTCGACGTGCGCGACGAGGCGCAGGTCCGCGCGGCCGTCGATGCCGCCGTGGCGCGCTTCGGCGGCATCGACATCCTGGTCAACAACGCCAGCGCGATCCACCTCGAAACGGTGGAGCGCACGCCGATGAAGCGCTACGACCTGATGTTCGAGATCAACGCGCGCGGCAGCTACCTCTGCGCGCAGGCCTGCCTGCCGCACCTCGAGAAGGCCGCCAACCCGCACATCCTGACCCTGTCGCCGCCGCTGGATTTGAACCCCAAGTGGTTCGCGCGCCATGCGGCCTACACCACCTCGAAATACGCGATGAGCATGCTGAGCCGCGGCCTGGCCGAGGAGCTGCGCGAACGCGGCATCGCGAGCAATTCGCTGTGGCCGCGCACCGTGATCGCCACCAGCGCGCTGCGCATCGCGGCGCCCGAGGTGGCGGGCCGGGCGCGCGTGCCGGCCATCATGGCCGACGCCGCCTGGCACATCCTGACCCGGCCGAGCCGCGAGCTCACGGGCCAGCTGCTGCTCGACGAGCAGGTGCTGCGCGAGGCCGGCGTGACCGACTTCGCGCCCTACCTCGTGACGCCAGGCGTCGAGCCGCTGATCGACTTCTTCGTGGAACCGTGACCTCTTCGCTTCGCCCCCTTCAGGAGACCCTCGCATGCAGACCATCGACTCCGAACGCGCGGCCATCGCGCGCGTGTCCCTCGCCGACATCGTGCGCCGCGGCGCCCGCCGCCATCCCGGCAAGACCGCCGTGATCCAGGGCGAGCGGCGCATCAGCTTCGCCGAGCTCGACGCCGGCAGCGAGCGCGTCGGCGAGGCGCTGCGCGACCAGGGATTCACGGGCCACCGCATCGCGACCCTGTGCCTCAACTCGATCGAGCACCTGAGCGCGATCCAGGCCATCCACAAGTCCGGCAATGTCTGGGTGCCGGTCAACGTGCAGCTCGACGCGGCCGCGATCGAGCACGTGCTGAGCCATGCCGAGGTCGGCGCCGTCTTCATCGATGCGCCGCTGCTTGCCGTGCCGGCGCTGCGCGCGCTGATCGAGCGCCTGGGCCTGCTGACGGTGGTGATCGGCGGCCCGCAGCCGGCCGACGCGGGCACCCTGCCCTTCGACGCGCTGGCCTCGCGCGCGCCCACGCAGCCGCTGGGCGCGCCGGGCGGCGACGACGAGCTCGCGCTGATCATGTACACCAGCGGCACCACCGGCAAGCAGAAGGGCGTGATGCATTCGCACCGCTCGGTGCATGGCGCGCTGCTGAGCTGCGCGCAGAGCTTCGAGGCCACCGAGCACGACGTGGTCGGCTCGGTGCTGCCGCTGTTCCATTGCGCGCAGCACACCATCAGCATGGGCGCGCTGCTCACCGGCGCCACGATCTGGCTGGCCAGCGGCTTCGATCCCGCGGCCATGCTGGCGGCGATCGAGCGCGAGCGCATCAGCTGGCTGTCGTGCCTGCCGATGATGTACGACGCGCTGATGAAGCATCCGCAGCGCCCCACCACCGATCTCTCGTCGCTGCGCCTGTGCATGTACGGCCTGGCGCCGATACCGAAGAACCTGCTCGCGCAGATCCGCAGCGAGATGTGCGCCGACGTGCGCCTGGGCACCGGCCAGACCGAGATGTACCCGCCGACCATGGTCTACCGCGCGAGCGACCATCCCGGCAAGGACGGCAACTGCTGGGGCATGTCGGTGGCGGGCGTCGAGACCGCGGTGATGGACGACGACGGCCGGCTGCTCGGGCCGGGCGAGATCGGCGAGATCGTCCATCGCGGCCCCAACGTTTTCCTCGGCTACCTCAAGGACCCCGAGGCGACGGCCGCGGCGCGCCGCTTCGGCTGGCACCACACGGGCGACATCGGCATGTTCGAGGCCGACGGGCAGATGCTGTTCCTCGACCGCAAGAAGGACATGATCAAGTCCGGCGGCGAGAACGTCTCGAGCATCAAGCTCGAGGCGGTGCTGCTGGCCCATCCCGCGGTGGGCGCCGCGGCCGTGGTGGGCCTGCCGCATCCGCACTGGGGCGAGGCGGTCGCGGCCTTCGTGGTGCGGCGCCCCGCCGCCGAAGCCTGCGGCGAGGACGAGCTGCTGGCCTTCTGCCGCGAGCGCCTGGGCCGCTTCGAGGTGCCGAAGTCAATCCGCTTCGTCGATGCGCTGCCGATGACGCCGACGGGCAAGGTGCAGAAGTTCCAGTTGCGCAACGGGCACCTGGAACTGTTCGCGCCGGGGCAGGGATAGCACCGTCATTCTCGTGTTCATCTATCGGACAAAGCCATGGTTTCGGGAATGGGGTGGGCGAACAATCGATCGCATCGACGACCCGAGGCGGGATCGCGGGACACGGGTCCCGCGCCCGAAAGACCATGTTCTTCTACTTTCCCGACAACTACCGCTGGTCCCTTGCCGTGCTGCGCGCCATCGCCGCGGGCGGCCTGTTCGGCGAGATCGACTGGGCCTGTTCCCGGCTGAAGGACGCGGCGCGCGTGCAGCCCTCGGGCGACGTCGAGGCCTGGCATGGCGCCTGGAGCGAGCTCGGGCGCCAGCTCGAGCAATCGGCCGCCGACGCGCTGGCGCGCGGCCATCGCGTGAGCGCCAGCGACTTCTCGCTGCGCGCCTCGGTCTACCACCAATGGGCCGAGGGGCTGCTCGACCCCGACGACCCGCGCGCTGAGCAGGCCTATGCGAAGCACCTGTCGTGCTTCGCGAGCTTCGCCCGGCATCGCGATCCGGCGATCGAGCTGGTCGACATCCCGTTCGAGGGCAGCGTGATCCCGGCCTACCTGGTGCCCGCCGTGGGGCGCGAGGGGCCGGGGCCGGTGGCGCTGCTGTCGGACGGCCTCGACGCGAACAAGGAGGAGATGTTCTACGTGGCGCAGAACCTCGCGCGGCGCGGCATCTCCACCCTCGCCTTCGACGGCCCGGGCCAGGGCTCGGCGCTGCGCGTGCACGGCCTGACCGCGCGCCACGATTTCGAGCGGCCGGTGACGGCCTGCGTCGACTGGCTGGTGCGCCGCGCCGACGTGGACCCCGCGCGCATCGGGCTGGTGGCCGCGAGCTGGGGCGGTTACTACGCGCCGCGCGCCGTGGCCTTCGAGAAGCGCATCAGGGCCTGCGCCGTGATGGGCGCGGTCTTCGACACCCATGCCTGCATGGTGCGGCGCGTGGGCTACGTGCCGGGCCAGGGTGCGACGCAACTGGGCAACAGCGCGCCGCTGGGCACCACGGGCAAGCAGATCCTGCGCATCCTCGGCGTGCCGGACTGGGAGCGCGCGTTCCGCAAGCTCGAGGACTTCCGCCTCGAGGGCGTGGCCGCGCGCATCGACTGCGACCTGTTCATCGTGCATGGCGCCAACGACCGCCATGCCCCGCCCTCCGAGGCGCAGCGGCTGCTCGACGCGGCGAGCTCGCGCCACAAGCAGCTGCGCGTGTTCACCGAAGAGGAAGGCGGCGCGGCGCACGTGAACCTCGACCGGCCCGAGCCCGCGCTGAGCCTGGTGTGCGACTGGATGGCCGAGCGCCTGGCGGCGGGAGAGCGCACATGAGCGCCGTGCCGGGCCGCCCCAGACAAGCTCGCACCGCAGTGCGAAGCACGAAGGTACTGCGATGACCGCGGCCGACCCGAGCTGGATCGTCCACCAGGTGCGCGACGAGGTGAGCACCCTGCGCCTGCAGCGCCCGCAGGCCGGCAACCGGCTGACCAACGACATGGCGCTGGCGCTGGCCGACGCGCTCGATGCGGCGCACGCCAGCCGCGTGATCGTGCTCGAGGCCGAGGGCCCGGACTTCTGCCTGGGCCGCGAGATGGCGCCGCCCGCGCCCGGTGCCGGCGTCAATGCGGCCGACGTGCTGCGCGACGACGCCGCGCCGATCCAGCGGCTGTACGAGGCCTTCGGCCGCTGCCGCGCGCCGGTGCTCGGCCTGGTGGCCGGGCGTGCCTGGGGCATCGGCATGGTGCTGGCGGCGCGCTGCGATCTCACGCTGTGCGCGCGCGATGCCAGCTTCGCGCTGCGCGAGCTCGAGCGCGGCATTCCGCCCTGCATCGCGATGGCGCCGCTGCTCGACCGCATGCCGGCCAAGGCGCTCGCGCACCTGGTCTTCGGCGCCGAGCCCATCGATGCCGAGGCGGCGCTGGCCGCGGGCATCGTCGGGCGCGTGGTCGACGGCGGCAGCCTGCGCGCCGAAAGCGAGGCGCTGGTGCGGCGGCTGCTGTCCTTTCCGGCGCCGGCCGTGCAGGCCGTCAAGCAGTTCCTCGCGAGCGCGCCGCGCCATCACGAAGCCAACGCCGTGCTCCACGGCGCGAGCCTGCTGGCCAACGTGCTCGGTTCGCGCTGAACGGCGGCGCCGAAGCGGCGCGGTCGACCATCACAAGAAGGAGACATCGCCATGCGGATTCCATTTCTCGCGTCTTTCGCGCCCTTCGCGCCCTTCGCGCCCCTGGTGGCGGCCTTCACGCTGGCGCTCGCCTGCGGGTCCGCCTCCGCCGCCTATCCCGACAAGCCGGTGCGCGTGATCGTGGGCTTTCCGGCCGGCAGCACCGGCGACCTGATCGTGCGTATCCTCGGCCCGCGCCTGTCGCAGGGCCTGGGCCAGCCCGTGATCGTGGAGAACCGGCCCGGTGCCGGCAGCAGCATCGCCGCCGAGGCCGTGGCCCATGCCGCGCCGGATGGCCACACGCTGCTGCTGAGCACCACCGCGAACGTCATCAATCCCAGCCTGTACCCGAACCTGCGCTTCAGCTTCGTCAAGGACCTGGCGCCGGTGAGCCTGCTGGCCGAGGCGCCCTCGGTGCTGATCGCGCGCGCCGATCTTCCCGCGCGCACGATGAAGGAGCTGATCGCCGCGGCCGCCGCGGCGCCCGGCAAGTTCAGCTACGGCTCCTCGGGCAACGGCACCTTCACCCATCTCTATGGCGAGGCCTTCAACCAGGCGGCCCAGGTGCAGCTGACCCATGTGCCCTACAAGGGCAGCGCCCAGGCGCTGACCGACGTGGTCGCGGGCCGCGTGGACCTGGCCTTCACGCCCGCGGCGCCGGTGCTGGCGCAGATCCAGGCCGGCCGGGTCAAGGCGCTGGCGGTGATCGGCCGGCAGCGCATGGCGGCCCTGCCGCAGGTGCCGACCTTCGCCGAGGCGGGCATCGCCGACTTCGACGCCGCCCTGTGGTTCGGCCTGCATGCGCCCTCGGGCACGCCGGGTGCCGTGATCGAGCGGCTGGCGGCCGAGCTGCGCAAGGTGCTGGCCGATCCCGAGGTGCGCCGGCAACTCAACGACCAGACCGTCGAGCCGATCGCCGGCACGCCGGCCCGGTTCGCGGGCATCATCGCGAGCGAATCGGCGCGATGGGCCAAGGTGATCGCCACCGCGGGCATCAAGGTCGATTGACGCCATTCCCATTCTCGGCACGAAGGAGACACACATGACACTGGGCCACGAGATCCGGGGCCACGGCCCGCAGCGCGTGATGGTCCTGCACGGCTGGTTCGGCGACCACCACGCCTGGGCGCCGACCTATGCGCTGCTCGACGAGCAGGCCTTCACCTACGCCTTTCCCGACTACCGCGGCTACGGCGCCTCGCGCGCCATCGAGGGCCGGCACACGATCGCGGAGATCGCGGCCGACGCCCTCGCGCTGGCCGATGCGCTGGGCTGGGAGCGCTTCTCGCTGCTGGGCCACTCGATGGGCGGCATGGTGGCGCAGCGGGTCGCGATCGATGCGCCCGAGCGCATCGCGGCCGCGGTCTGCGTGACGCCGGTGCCGGCCTCGGGCGTGCCGCTGCCGCCCGAGGTCGCGGCGCTGTTCGCCGCAGCGGGCACCGACGAGCGCGCCGCTTTGGGCGTGATCGATGCCTCGCTGGGTTCGCGCCTCACGCCCGCCTTGGCACGCGGCATCCTCGCGCACCAGCGCGCCACGTCCGAGTCCGGCGCCTTCGCGGACTACTTCCAGGCCTTCTCGGCCACCGATTTCTCGGACCGCGCGGCCGCGCTGCGCGCGCCGCTGCTGGTGCTGGTGGGCGAGCACGACGGGGGCGTGTCGCCCGACTTCGTGCAGGCCACCTTTCCGCACCTGTATCCGCATGCGCGGATCGAGACGCTGCCCAATGCCGGGCACTACCCGATGCTCGAGACGCCGGCCTACCTGGTGACGCGCTGCGAGGCTTTCCTGCGCGAGCACGGCGGCTGAAGCGCCAGTCGCGGCCTTTTCAGGCCTTGCGCTTGCGCAGCAGGATCTCCACCGACTGCGTGGCTTCGCGCAGCATGCCGGCCACCTGCGCGATGCGGCGCTGGCCCAGGCGCTGCGAGAGCGCGGCGACGCTCAGCGCGCCGATGGCCTGCCCCATCGAATCGCGAAAGGGCACGCCGACCGCCTTCACGCCCAGGCTCACGCGGTTCTGGATCACGGCGGCGCCCAGGGCGCGTGCCTCCTCGCAGGCCTGCGCCAGGTCCTGCGTCGACAGCTTGCCGAAGGCGGCCAGGCCGGGCCCCACCCGTTCGATGATGTGGGCGCGCTCCTCGTCGCCGATGGCCGAGAGGATCGCCAGCCCGCCCGCGCCCACGCCCAGCGGTCGCCGGCTGCCGACCTCGAGCACCAGCGCGCGGATCGGGAAGGCGCCTTCGCGGCGGTGCATGCAGACCGCATCGAAGCTGCTGCGCACCACCAGGTAGACGGTGTCGCCGGTCTCGCGGGCCAGCATGTCCATCGCGGGTTCGCAGAGGTCGCGGATGTCGTGCATGGTCGAGCCGGCCACGCCGAGTTCGAAGGCCAGCGGCCCGAGCTTGTAGCGGCGCAGCTCCTCGTTGAAGACCGCGAGCCGCTCCGCGGCGAGCTGGCCCAGGATGCGGTGCACCGACGGATGCGGGATCTGCGACTTCTCCGACAGCTCGGTCAGCGCCAGCCCGCGCGAGCCCGCGGTGGCCAGCAGCTTGAGGATCGCCACGCCGCGTTTGAGCGAGCCGGCATCGGAGGGCGTTTTCATGTTCGATTGATGGACAAACGACTGGTTCGAGGCGAGCCATTAGAAAACAATTCCCGCTCGTGCCCCCGTCGTGTCCCGTCTATCGGACAGCACTCGCAGCGGGTTCATCCATCGACAACGCCCCACCACCGAGGACCTCCATGAAGACAACAGCGCCGCGCGGGAGCCGCCGATGAATGCCGCCGCCACCCCCTTGGCCGGCCGGATCGCGGTCGTCACCGGCGGCAGCAGCGGCATCGGCGCTGCCTGCGTGCGCGCGCTGGCGGACGCGGGCGCGACCGTGGTCATCGGCTACAACGAAGGCGCCGAGCGTGCGCGCGCGCTGCGCGAGGAATTGCCGGGCGCCGACCACGGCACCCTGCGCATTCCGCTGACCGATGCCGCGGCGCACGCGGCCATGGCCGGCGCGCTGCAGCAGCGCTTCGGCCGCGTCGACGTGCTCGTGAACTCGGCCGGCTTCACGCAGCGCATCGCGCATGGCGATCTCGAGGCGCTGCCGCCCGCGCTGTTCGACCGGATCCTCGCCGCCAACGTCGGCGGCCCCTACGCCATCACGCGCGCGCTGATGCCGCTGCTCCAGGCCTCGGCCGACGCGGCGGTGATCAACGTGTCCTCGGTCTCGGCCTTCACGGGCCTGGGCAGCAACCTCGCCTACTGCGCGGCCAAGGCGGCGCTCGACACGCTGACCGTGTCGATGGCGCGCGCCTTCGCGCCGGTGCGCTTCGTCGCCGTGTCGCCCGCGGCGGTCGACACCGGCTTCGTGCAGGGCCGCAACCGCGAGGAGCTGCAGAAGAAGGCCGCCACCACGCCGCTGGGCCGCATCGTGACCCCGCAGGACGTGGCGCTCGCCGTGCTGGGCTGCGTGACGCACCTGCGCACGGCCACCGGCACGCGGATCGTCATCGATGGAGGCCACAGCCTGTGAAGGGCGGGACCGCTGCCATGCTCGTCGAACAACGCACCTACACCACCCACCCCGGCCAGTGGCGCGCCTACCTGTCGCTGTACGAGGCCAAGGGGCTGGCGATCCAGCGCCGCATCCTCGGGCGCATGGTCGGCTACTACCGCACGGAGACCGGCCCGCTCAACCAGGTGATCCACCTGTGGGCCTACCTCGACATGAACGAGCGCGCCGAGCGGCGCGAGCGGCTGATGGCCGATCCGGGATGGCAGGCCTACGTGGTGGAGATGCTGCCGCTGCTGCAGAGCCAGGAATCGAAGATCCTGTTGCCGGCCGCCTTCTTCACGCCCCAGTGGCAGGAGTCGCCATGAACGCGCGCACGGGCGAGACCGCAACGGTGCCCGGCTACCAGAGCGGATTCGGCAACCAGTTCGCCAGCGAGGCGCTGCCCGGCGCGCTGCCGGTGGGCCGCAACTCGCCGCAGCAGGCGCCGCTGGGCCTGTATGCGGAGCTGCTGTCGGGCACGGCTTTCACCGCGCCGCGCGATCGCAACCTGCGCACCTGGATGTACCGCCGGCGTCCCAGCGCCATGCACGAGGCCTTCGCGCGCATCGACGACGGCGACTGGCGCAGCGGCCCGTTCACCGAGGTGGAGACGCCGGCCAACCGGCTGCGCTGGAATCCCTGGTCGATGCCGGCGCGGGCCACGGACTTCGTCGACGGCATCGTGACCATCGCGGGCAATGGCGAGCCGCATGCGCAGGCTGGTTCGGCGGTGCACGTCTACCGCGCCAACCGCTCGATGGCCGGGCGCTACCTCGTGAACTCCGACGGCGAGCTGCTGCTCGTGCCGCAGCAGGGCGCGCTGCGGCTGCACACCGAGCTCGGGCGCCTGCAGGTCGCGCCCGGCGAGATCGCGCTGCTGCCGCGCGGCATGCGCTTTCGCGTCGAGCTGCCCGACGGCGAGGCGCGCGGCTATGCCTGCGAGAACTACGGCGCGCCGTTCCGCCTGCCCGAGCTCGGGCCGATCGGATCGAACGGCCTCGCCAATGCGCGCGACTTCCTGGCGCCCGTGGCGGCCTTCGAGGAAGACACCGGCCCGGTGCGCATCGTCAACCGTTTCATGGGCCATCTGTGGGAAGGCACGCAGGCCGGCACGCCGCTCGACGTGGTCGCATGGCACGGCAACCTCGTGCCCTGCAAGTACGACCTGGCGCGCTTCATGGCCATCGGCACCATCAGCTTCGACCATCCCGATCCGTCGATCTACACGGTGCTGACCTCGGGCAGCGACACGCCGGGCGTGGCCAACTGCGATTTCGTGATCTTCCCGCCGCGCTGGCTGGTGGCCGAAGACACCTTCCGCCCGCCCTGGTTCCACCGCAACGTGATGAGCGAACTGATGGGCCTGGTGCGCGGCGTCTACGACGCGAAGGCCGAGGGCTTCGTGCCCGGTGGCATGAGCCTGCACAACTGCATGCTGCCGCACGGCCCCGATGCCGCCACCTTCGAGCGGGCCAGCACCGCCGCGCTCGCGCCGCACCGGCTCGACGACACGCTGGCCTTCATGTTCGAGAGCCGCCACGTGTTCCGGCCCACGGCGCGGGCGCTCGCCGCGGACAACCTGCAGCCCGGCTACGACGCCGTGTGGCGCGGCTTCCAGCCCGCGCGCGCCTGATTCGAGGAGACAACGAGACCATGACCACCGCCATCGCCACCCGGCGCGAACTGCTCGCGCTGGCCGCCGCCTTCGCGCTGCTGCCCCCTGCCCGTGCACAGGGCGCCTACCCCACGCGCCCGCTCCAGCTGACCCATGGCTTCGGCGCGGGCGGCAATGCCGACATCGTGTCGCGGCTGCTCGCGCAGAAGATGCAGGACGGGCTCGGGCAGCCCGTGGTCGTCGAGATCAAGAGCGGTGCCGGCGGCCTGATCGCCACCGACTTCGTGGCCAAGGCCCGGCCCGACGGCTACAACCTCGCCATGCTCACGGGCGCGCACACGGTCTCGGCCGCGCTGCGCCGCAAGCTGCCCTACGACCCGGTGAACGACTTCGCCTTCGTCTCGACCGTGACCAGCTTTCCCTTCGTCATCGCGGTGCGCGCCGAGCACAAGGCCCGCGACCTGGCCGAGCTGCTCGCGAGCGCGCGGCAGGCGCCGGGACAGGTCAGCTTCACCTCGGTGGGCGTGGGCTCGACCCAGCACATGGTGGGCGAACTGCTGGGCGTGAGCGCGGGCGCGAAGCTGCTGCACGTGCCCTACCGCGGCGGCGGCGCGCCGGTGCAGGCGGTGATCGGCGGCGACGTCGACATCCTCGCCGACACGCTGACGGTGGCGACGCCGCACATCCAGTCGGGCCGGCTGCGCGCGCTGGCGGTCACCAGCGCGCAGGCCTGGCCGTCGATGCCGGAGCTGCCCACGGTGGCGAGCGTGCTGCCGGGCTTCGAGATCCGCTCCTGGCTGGGGCTCGCGGCGCCGCGCGGCACGCCGGGGCCGGTGGTCGACCTGCTCGCGGCCCAGGTGCGCTCGGCCCTCGAGGCGCCCACGGTCGTGGCCGCGCTGGCCGCGCTCGGCAGCGAGCCCGCGCCCTCCTCGCCGGCCCGCATGAAGGCCATGGTCGAGCAGGAGATCCGGCGCTGGAGCGAGGTGGTCGCCAAGGCCGGCATTCCGCCGCAGTGAGCGCCGCCGGCCGAATGCCGGCTTAACGCTTCCCTAACGATGGGGCGCTACGGTACTGTCGCGTTGGCGAACCAACGGGAGCCCTGCGTGCGCACACTGCTTGTGGAAGACGACGAGATGATCGGCAAGAGCCTGGTCCGCGGCCTGGAGCGCTCGGGCTGGGCCGTGGACTGGGTACGCGACGGCCTGCTCGCGCAGAGCGCGATGGCCGATGGCGAGTACAACTGCGTGCTGCTCGACCTGGGCCTGCCCAAGGCCGACGGCATCGAGGTGCTGCGCCGCGCGCGCAGCCTCCGGGACGACACGCCGGTGCTGATCCTGACGGCGCGCGCGGCCCTGGGCCAGCGCATCGAGGGGCTGGACCTCGGGGCCGACGACTACCTGACCAAGCCCTTCGAGCTGCCCGAGCTGCTGGCGCGCATGCGCGCGATCACGCGGCGGCGCCATGGCGCCTCGAACTCCATCGTGGGCAGCGGCAACGTGCAGCTCGACCTCACGACCCGCGAGGTGCTCTACAAGGGCACGCGCGAGACGCTCACCGCGCGCGAGTTCGCGCTGATGCACGCCATGCTCGAGCGGCCCGGCGCCATCCTCTCGCGCGAGCAGCTCGAGAGCCGCATCTACGGCTGGGGCGAGGAGGTGATGAGCAACGCGGTCGACGTGATCATCCACAACATGCGCCGCAAGCTCGGTGCCGACACCATCCGCAACGTGCGCGGGCTCGGCTGGCGCATCGTGGATTCATGAGCGCCATGATCGATGCCCCGAAGCGTCCCTGGTACTCGCCGGGCTCGCTGCGCAACAAGCTGCTGCTGTGGCTGGTGCTGGTGCACGTGGCCGCGGCCCTCGGCGTGGCCTGGTTCACCTACACCAGCTACGACCGGCTGATCGTCACCTTCAAGGACGACCAGATGCAGATGCTGGCCGAGTCCTATGCCGGCAAGGAGAACCTGCCGCTGCTCAAGCCCACCGACGAGGCCACGCTCTACAGCCGCGGCAGCTTCGTGATCCAGGTCTGGAGCGCCGACGGCCGGCTGCTGGCCAGTTCCCGGCCGCAGCTCGCGATCGGCCTGCAGCCGCGGCCGGGGCTGCACACCGTGCGCCTCGCGCCGGGCGACACCGGCATCTGGCGCGTCTATGCCACCGACCCGGGCGCGGACGGCGGGAACTTCCGCGTGCAGGTGATCCAGAACGGCGGCTTCGTGCGCACGTTGGTCGAGCGGCGCGCGCTGCAGTCGGCCATGCCGATCGCGCTGCTGCTGCCGCTGTCGCTGGCCGTGCTGTGGCTGGTGGTCTGGACCTCGGCGCGCCAGCTGCGCCGCGTGGCGCTCGACGTGGCGGCGAAGGACGAGCGCAGCCTGTCGGCGTTGTCGGTGTCCCATGTGCCCGACGAGATCGCGCCGCTGGTGCAGGCCTTCAACAGCCTGCTCGGGCGGCTGCGCCAGGCCTTCGCCGCGCAGCGGCGCTTCGTGCAGGACGCGGCGCACGAGCTGCGCACGCCGATCGCGGCGCTGGGCCTGCAGCTCGACAACATGCGCGCCGAGGTGCCCGGCGAGAGCGCCGAGGAGCACTACCTGCAGCTCAAGGGCGGCGTGACGCGCGCGCAGCACCTGATCGAGCAACTGCTGCGCATGTCGCAGCAGGAAGGCGGCGATCCGCTCGAGGCGGCGCTGCCGCAGGATGCGGCCTCGGCCGTGCGCGACAGCATCGCGCGCCTCATGGTGATCGCCGATCGGCGCCGCATCGACATCGGCTTCGACGGCCGCACCAGCGCCACCGTGACCGCGCCCCCCACCGAGCTGCTGAGCCTGTTCGACAACCTGATCGACAACGCGCTGCGGCATGCACCCGAAGGCAGCGTGGTCGACGTGCTGCTGCACGTGGTCGACGGGCGGCCGGTGCTGGACGTGATCGACCATGGGCCGGGCATTCCGCCCGAGGCGCTGGCGCGCGTGTTCGACCGCTTCTACCGCGTGCCGGGCACCGCGGCCGAGGGCAGCGGCCTGGGCCTGGCGATCGCGCAGATGGCCGCGCAGCGCAACGGCATGCGCATCGAGCTGATCAACCGCAGCGACGACGAGGGCCGGGTGCGCGGCCTGATCGCGCGGGTGCACCTGCCTTCGCCTTAACGCTGGGTTAACTCTCGCATAAAGAACGCATAAAGCACGATTTCTACAGTGAGCCCAGCCCGAACGCGCCCCGGCCCGTTCGGATTCCTTCCCTCCCCAGGAGCTCACTGCCATGCGAACCCTTTCCCGACTGCTCTGCACCCTGACCCTCGGCGCCGCCGCCTTCGCGGCCCAGGCCGAAAGCTACGACGGCGTCCACCAGGGCGCCGGCCTGCTCGACCGCGACGCGGTCGCGGCACAGGCCGTTGCCACGGCGCGCGCGCCCGACCAGAACGTGGTGCGCGGCTCGCGCGGCGCCGATCCGCTGGTCTCGACGCTGTCGCGGGAGTCGGTGCGCCAGGCGGCCGTCGCGGCGGCCCATGCGCCGGACCAGAACGTCAATGCCGGCTCGCGCGTGAACAGCGTGGTGGTGCCGACCATGTCGCGCGCCCAGGCCATGGCCGCGCCCGACACCCGCCTGTGAACCGGTGCCGCCCATGGACGACGCCGACACCCCCTCGGGCCCCACGCGCCGCAGCCTGCTGATCGGCGGCGCCGCGGGCGTGGCGGCCGCCTCGCTGCCGATCGCCGGCCAGGCGGCGGACGATGCGGCCAGCGTGCCGGTCAGCGCGCCGGCCGATGCCGCGGGCCTGACGCGCATCACGTTGCAGGTCAACGGGCAGCCCCGGCAGCTCGCCATCGATGCGCGCGTCTCGCTGCTCGATGCGCTGCGCGAGCACCTGCGGCTCACCGGCTCGAAGAAGGGCTGCGACCACGGCCAGTGCGGCGCCTGCACGGTGCTGGTGAACGGGCGGCGCATCAACAGCTGCCTCACGCTCGCCGTGATGCACGAGGGCGACGCGGTGACGACCATCGAAGGCCTGGGCGCACCGCCGAGGCTGCATGCGATGCAGGCCGCCTTCGTCAAGCACGACGGCTTCCAGTGCGGCTACTGCACGCCGGGCCAGATCTGCTCGGCCGTCGGCATGCTCGCGGAACTGCGCGGCGGCATGCCGAGCCACGTCACTGCCGACCTGGCGGGCCGCCCCTCGCTCAGCGACGAGGAGCTGCGCGAGCGCATGAGCGGCAACATCTGCCGCTGCGCGGCTTATCCGAACATCGTCGCGGCCATCCGCGACGTGGCGGGAGCCGCGGCATGAGGGCCTTCAGCTACGAGCGGCCGTCGAGCCCGGCCGAGGCGGCCGCCGCCGTGCAGCGCCATCCGGGCGCGAAGTTCATCGCGGGCGGCACCAACCTGCTCGACCTGATGAAGCTCGACGTGGAGCATCCGCCGCACCTGGTCGATGTGAACCGGCTCGGGCTCGACCGCATCGAGGCCACGGCCGACGGCGGCCTGCGCATCGGCGCGCTGGTGCGCAACAGCGACCTCGCGGCCGACGCCCGCGTGCGGCGCGAGCATCCGCTGCTCGCGCGCGCCCTGCTCTCGGGCGCCAGCGCGCAACTGCGCAACAAGGCCACCACGGCCGGCAACCTGCTGCAGCGCACGCGCTGCTTCTACTTCTACGACACCACCAAGCCCTGCAACAAGCGCGTGCCCGGCAGCGGCTGCGCGGCGCTCGGCGGCTTCAACCGCATCCACGCGATCCTGGGCGCGAGCGAGCACTGCATCGCGGTGCACCCTTCCGACATGGCGGTGGCGATGCGCGCGCTCGAGGCCCGCGTCGACACCGTCGCGGCCGACGGCCGCACGCGGCGGATCCCGATCGCCGAGCTGCACCGGCTGCCCGGCGAGACGCCGCAGGTCGAGACCGCGCTCGCGCCCGACGAGCTGATCACCGGCGTGCTGCTGCCGCCGCCCGTGGGCGGGCGGCAGCTCTACCGCAAGGTGCGCGACCGGGCCTCGTATGCCTTCGCGCTGGTCTCGGTGGCCGCGGTGGTCGTGCGCGAGGGCGGCACGGTGACGCAGGTGCGCCTCGCCTTCGGCGGCCTTGCAGCCAGGCCCTGGCGCAACGAGGCGGCGGAACGGCGGCTGGTGGGCACCGACGGCGGACCCGCGGCCTGCCGCGCGGCCGCCGATGCGCTGCTGGACGGCGCGCGTGGCCACGGCCACAACGATTTCAAGATCCCGCTGCTGCGCCGCACGCTCGAAGCAACGCTGGCGCAGGCGATGGACCGGACCTGAACCGAGGAGCACCGCCATGCAATTCACCACCGCCGCCGGCCCCGGCCCGCTCGACCGCGAGCGCATCGTCGGCCGGCCGCTCGACCGCATCGACGGCCCGGCCAAGGTCAGCGGACAGGCACGCTACAGCTACGAGTACCACGAGGAGATGCCGGGCGCGGCCTATGGCTGGATCGTGCTGGCCGGCATCGCCAAGGGCCGCATCGCGCGCATCGACACCCGCGAGGCGCGGCAGGCGCCGGGCGTGCTGCTGGTCTACACCCACGAGAACGTGCCGCGCCAGGTGCCGCGAGGGCGCGCCAACCTGGTCTCGCAGCTCTCGGGCCCCGAGGTGCAGCACCACGGCCAGGCCGTGGCCTTCGTGGTCGCCGAGACGCTGGAGCAGGCGCGCGCGGCCTCGTTCCTGGTCCGCATCGACTACGAGGCCGGGGCCGGCCGCTTCGACCTCGAGGCCGCGCGGGCCACGGCGGTGAAGCCCGGCGACGACCCCAGCGCCGGCAGCGAGAGCGCGGCCGACACGGCCGTCGGCGACTTCGAGGGCGCCTACGCCGCCGCGCCGGTGCAGGTCGACCAGCGCTACGACACGCCCGACCAGCATCCCGCGATGATGGAGCCGCAGGCCACCATCGCGCGCTGGGACGGCGATGCGCTGACGCTCTACACCTCGCACCAGATGGCCAACTGGGCCGCGAGCGACGTGGCGGCGATGGTCGAGCTGCCGGTCGAGAAGGTGCGCGTGATCGCGGCCTTCGTGGGCGGCGGCTTCGGCTCCAAGCTGCGCACCCATGCCGATGCCGTGCTCTCGGCCTTCGCGGCGCGCGAACTGCGGCGGCCCGTGAAGACGGCGCTGGCGCGCGAGCAGCTGCTCAACCACACGACGCGGCGCGCCGCGACCATCCAGCGCGTGCGCCTGGGCGCCACGCCGGACGGCCGGCTCACCGCGATCGGACACGAGACCTGGACCAGCAACCTGCCGGGCCGCAGCTACTACGAGGGCGCGTCGCGCCAGACCCGGCTGCTCTATGCGGCGCCGAACCGCATGACGGCGCACCGGCTCGCCGCGCTCGACCTGCCCGAGGCCGCGGCGATGCGCGCGCCCGCCACCGCGAGCGGCCAGCTGGCCTTCGAGGTGGCGCTCGACGAGCTGGCCGAGAAACTGGGCATGGACCCGGTGCAGCTGCGCATCCTCAACGACAGCCCCTGCGATCCCGAGCGCGGCCCGAGCCGGCCCTACTCGGGCCGCAAGCTGGTCGAGTGCCTGCGCGAGGGCGCGAGCCGCTTCGGCTGGGCGCGCCGCGATCCCGTGCCGGGCCGGGTGCGCGACGGCCGCTGGCTGGTCGGCATGGGCGTGGCGAGCGCCATCCATCACCACTCGGTGCGTCCCTCGAGCGCGCGGCTGCGGCTCGATGCCCGCGGCCGGCTGAGCATCGAGACCTCGATGACCGACATCGGCACCGGCACCTACACCGTGCTGGCGCAGATCGCCGCGGAGATGACCGGCATCCCGATGGACCGCATCGGCGTGCGGCTCGGCGACACGGCCCTGCCGCCGGGCGCCGGATCGATCGCCTCGATCGGCGCCTCGAGCGCGGGCGCCGCGGTGCTCGACGGCTGCGAGCAGTTGCGCGCCGCCCTGCTGCAGCGCGCGGGCTTCGAGGCGGCGGGCGCGCGCTTCGAGGCCGGCCGCGTCGTGAGCGGGCGCCGTTCGCGCGAGCTCGGCGAACTCGCGGGCGCCGAGGGCCTGAGCGTGCTCGGCAGCGTCGAGCCCGGCGACCTGCACCGCCGCTATGCGCAGGCGGCGTTCGGCGCCCACTTCTGCGAGGTCGGCGTGGACATCGACACCGGCGAGACCCGCGTGCGCCGCATGCTCGGCGTGTTCGCGGCCGGGCGCATCCTCAACATGAAGACCGCGCGCAACCAGGCCATCGGCGGCATGGTGTTCGGCGTGGGGGCGGCGCTGACCGAGGAGGCCATCGTCGATGCGCGCCACGGCTACTTCGTCAACCACGACATGGCCGAGTACCTGGTGCCGGTGCATGCCGACATTCCCGCCATCGACGCGATCTACCTGCAGGATTCGGACGAACTCGCGAGCCCGATCAAGACCAAGGGCGTGGGCGAGCTCGGCACCTGCGGTTCGGGCGCGGCCGTGGCCAATGCGATCCACAACGCGACCGGCCTGCGCGTGCGCAGCTACCCGATCACGCTCGACAAGCTGCTGCCGGGGCTGCCGATGCGTGCTTGAATGCCGCATCGTCGCTCTCCCGCGCCCGGCCATGTCCTTCCTCTTCGAACCTCGGCGTCGCTTCTGGCCGACCGTGCTCGTGCTGGCCGGCCTGGCGCTGGGCGGCTGCGCGAGCCTGCCGGCCGACGACGGGCCGCGCAGCATCACGACCTCGCTGCCGATCGAGGGCGCGCCCACGCCGCTCGATCGCATCGCCGCTGCTTCGATGGCCGATGCGCCCGCGGATGCCAGCGGCTTCCGCCTGATGCTGGGCCTGGCCAGCATGGACACGCGGCTGGCCCTGCTGCGCGGCGCGCGGCGCTCGCTCGACCTGCAGTACTACCACCTGCACGACGACGCCACGGGCCGGCTGGTGCTGCGCGAACTGCGCGACGCGGCCCGGCGCGGCGTGCGGGTGCGGCTGCTGGTCGACGATCTCTACACCGAGGACATCGCAGCGCTGCTCGACGGGCTGGGCGCGTACCCGAATGCCGAGGTGCGCATCTTCAATCCCTTCCCCACGCGCGGCGGCCTCGCGACCCGCTTCGGGATGGCGCTGTTCGACTTCGATCGCGTGAACCGGCGCATGCACAACAAGCTGTTCGTGGCCGATGGCGTGCTGGCCGTGGCGGGCGGGCGCAACCTCGGCGACGTGTACTTCATGCGCGATGCCGACTCGAACTTCTTCGACTACGACGTGCTGGTCGCGGGCGCCGCGGTGCCGCAGATGGCGAGCCTGTTCGACGAATACTGGAACGCGCCGCAGGTGCGCACCGCGGCCTCGGTGCTGCGGCCCGTCGATGCGCCCGAACAACTGCGAAGCGCCTTCGACGCGCGCGTGGACGGCCCCGACACGCCCGAGCCGGTGCCGTTTCGCACGGTCGACCCGCTGGGGCGCGTGACGCTCGGCGACGAGCTGCAGGCGGGCCGCGTGCGGCTCGCGTTCGGCACCGCGCAGGCCTTTGCCGATGCGCCCGCCAAGGCCTGGGGCCGCTCGGAAACGCGGCGGCTCGCGAGCGGCGCGCTGATCGACACCAGCCGCCGCCTGCTCGGCGAGGCCGCGCAGCAGGCACGCAGCGAGATCCTCACCGCGTCGCCCTATTTCGTGCCCGGCGCGGCGGCGCTCGAGGGCATGCGCCGCAACGCGGCGCGCGGCATCCGCCAGACCCTGATCACGAACTCGCTGGCCGCCACCGACGAACCGGTGGTCCACACCGGCTACCGCCGCTACCGCGCCGCGCTGCTGCGCAACGGGATGCAGATCCACGAGATCCATCCGAACGCCGGCCGCGCCCTGTTCGTGGGCCGCATCGGCGAAGGCGCGCAGGTGCGGCTGCACACCAAGGCCATGGTCGTCGACCGCCGGCGGCTGTTCCTGGGCTCGGTCAACATGGACCCGCGCTCCGATGCGCTGAACACCGAGTTCGGGCTGCTGATCGACTGTCCCGCGCTGGCCGAGGAGGCGCACGGCTTCTTCGAGCAGCTGATGACGCACTCGGCGTACCAGCTGCGGCTCGCGCGCGACGGCGGCGACGCGCTCGAATGGTGGCGCATCGACGGGCCCGCGCCGGTGCGGGTGACGGACAGCGAGCCCGGTGCCGATGCCTGGATGCGGCTCAAGCTGCAGTGGCAGTCGCTGGTGATTCCCGAGTCGATGCTGTAGGGGCCGCGTTACGTGTAGCGGCGCTCGAGGGCATCCCATTCGGGCTTGCCCACCAGCCGCTGGCGCTCGGCGAACGGAGCGACCAGCGCGGGATCTTCCTCGAGCCGCCTCGCATCCCGCAGCACCGTGAGCGCCTTCTGCATGCCGACCACGGCGCCCTGCAGCGCGGCGTTCGCGTACAGCACGAGGCCATAGCCCATGCCGCCGAGGTCCTCGGCGCCGAAGACGGGCGTCTTGCCGCCGATCACCATGTTCATGAGCTGCGGCCGGTCGAGGCGCTGCGGCAAGGCGCGGATCTGCTCGGCGCTGGTGACCGCCTCGACGAACAGGATGTCGGCGCCGGCCTCGGCGAACTGCTGCGCGCGCTCGATCGCGGCTTCGAAGCCCAGCACGGCACAGGCGTCGGTGCGCGCGAGGATCAGCAGGTCGGGGTCCTGCCGCGCATCGACGGCCGCCTTGATCTTGCTCACGGCCTCCTCCGTCGAGATGACCGCCTTGCCCTCGAAGTGGCCGCAGCGCTTGGGCGCGATCTGGTCCTCGAGCTGGATGCAGTCGGCGCCCGCGCGCTCGAGCGTGCGCACCGCATGGCGCACGTTGAGCGCGTTGCCGAAGCCGGTGTCGGCATCGACGATCAGCGGCACGCGCACCGCATCGCGGATGCGCGCCGTATGGTCGGCCATCTCGGCCAGGCCCACGAAGCCCTGGTCCGGCAGGCCGAACCACATGTTGGTGACGCCGGCGCCGGTGATGTAGATCGCCTCGAAGCCCAGGTCCTCGACGATGCGGGCCGACAGGGCATTGAAGGCGCCCGGAACGATGACGCCGCGGCGGGCCTGCGCCAGGGCGCGCAGTTGTTGTTTGGTATTCATGGATCGGCTGGAAAAAAAGGAAGGGGAGCCTGCGGTGCGCTCACTTCTCCTGCATCCGGGCCGCCTTGACGATCTCGCCCAGGCGCTTGCGCTCGGCATCGGTGAACTTCACGAACTCCTGGCGCGTGCCGCCCACGGGCTCGATGCCCAGGCCCTGGAGCTTGGCCACGGTGGCGGGATCGCGCATGGCCTTGTCGACGGCGGCGGCGAGCTTGTCCAGGATGTCGTTGGGCGTGCCGCGCGGCGCATGCAGGCCGGCCCAGTGCGCGATCTGCAGCTCGGGGAAGCCCTGCTCGACGGCCGTGGGCAGTTGCGGGTAGGCCGAGATGCGCTGGGTCCAGGTGGTGGCCAGCGGCTTGAACTTGCCCTCGCCCCGGATGTGCGGCAGCGCGATGATGCTGGCCTCGGAGGTGCCTTCGACCTGCCCGCCCAGCACGGCGGTCGTGCTCTCCGAGCCGCTCTTGTACGGCACGGCCTGCAGCTTCGCGCCGTACTTCACGTTGAGCATCTCGGCCACGAAGTGCGGCGTGCTGCCGGTGCCCGCGGTCGCGAAGTTGAAGCCCGCGCCCTTCTTCGAGGCCTCGACGAAGTCGCGCAGGTTGTCGTACGGGGCCGACTTGGGCACCACGATCACCGAGGGCGCCAGGCCGATCATGACCACGGGCACCAGGTCCTCGTCCTTGAACGGCAAGGACTTCTTGATCATGCTGTTGGAGATCACGCCCGCGGCGCTGATCAGGAAGGTGTAGCCGTCGGGCGCGCTGCGCGCCACCAGGTCGGCGCCGAGCGAACCGCCCGCGCCGGGACGGTTGTCGATGATGACCGGCTGGCCCAGCACCTTGGCCGCCCCTTCGGCCGCCGAGCGCGCCAGCAGGTCGTTGGCGCCGCCCGCCGCGAACGGCACGACGAAGCGGATGGACTTGGCGGGCCAGGCCTGGGCCTGCGCGGCCAGCGGCAAGGCACAGGCCAGCGCGGCGGCGGTCGTGCAGGCGATGGTGGAAAGGCGATGGAAGTGCACGGAGGTCTCCTGGTTTTTGAGCTGGGAACCGGGGTTTGCGCAAGCGCTGTGCCATCGGCCCGAAGGGCGCACCCCTCGATGCCAAGTCATTGATTCGAAAGGAATTCACGCTGCCTCGGCGGGTGCTCGTCCGGGTCTGGATTTCAATTTGATTTCATGAATGAGACAATGAAATTCATTGAAATGAATACATTGCCCGCCGCGCCGAGCCCTCATTCCCCCGCCACGCCGCGGCCGCTGCACATCGTGGCCGTGGCCCGCCACCGCCTGGGCCGCGTGCTGGCGCGGCTGATACCGGAGGTGGCCGGGCAGGCGCAGGTCGAGCTGGTCGGGCAGGCCTTCGACGATGCGGTGGCGGCCGTGCGCGCGCTGCATGCCCGGCGCCCCGTCGACGCGGTGGTGGCCGCGGGCGCCAGCGGCGAATGGCTGCGCCGGCACCTGGACATTCCGGTGGCCATCGTGGAGGTGCGCGGCTTCGACCTGATGCGCGCATTGGCCGCGGCGCGCGCCCTCTCGCCGCGCGTGGGCCTGGTGTCGTTCGACGGTCCATCGGAGCACCTGGCGCAGCTCGACGCCCTGTTCGGCATGGGCATCGCGCAGTTCAGCTACCGCGGCCCGGAGGACGCGCCGGCCTGCGTGGAGGCCCTGCGCGCCGCCGGCATCGAGGCCGTGGTGTCGCCCGGGCTGGTGGCCGACCTGGCCGAGCAGGCCGGCATCGCCAGCGTGCTGATGTACTCCGAGGACGCCGTGCGCCAGGCGCTGCAGGACGCCCTCCACCTGGCGCGCCACGGCCATGCCGAGCGCGCGCGCCATGAGCGGCTCGGCACCATCCTCGGCCAGTTGCAGGACGGCGTGGTCGCGGTCGACCTGCGCCAGCGCATCGAGGCGCTGAACCCCGCCATGGCGCAGCTGCTCGGTGCTTCCGTGGGGGAACTGGTCGGCCGGGTGCTGAGCGAGGTCGAGCCCGTGCTGGACCTCGGCGCCACCTTGCGCCTGGGCGAGGCCCCGGTCGAGGAAGTGCTGCAGATCGGCATGCGCACGCTGGTCGTGCGGCGCGCGCCCATCGTCGAGAGCGGCGAGGTCACCGGCGCGCTGCTGGTGTGCCGCGACCCCGCCGTGATCCAGCGCGCCGACCGCCACCTGCGCGCCAACCAGCGGCAACGCGGCGCGCCCACGCGCTACCGGATCGAGGCCTTCGCGGGCGACAGCGCCGCGGCACGGCGCGTGCGCGAGCTGGCGCGGCAGTGCGCGGCCAGCGACGCCACCGTGCTCATCGTCGGCGAGAGCGGCACCGGCAAGGAGCTGGTGGCCCAGGGCATCCACAGCGCGAGCCGGCGCGCCACCCAGCCCTTCCTGGCCGTGAACTGCGCGGCGCTGGGAGAGAGCCTGCTCGAAAGCGAGCTGTTCGGCCACGAGGAAGGTGCCTTCACCGGTGCGCGGCGCGGCGGCAAGACCGGCCTGATCGAGGCCGCCCATACCGGCACCCTGTTCCTCGACGAGATCGGGGACATGCCCCTGGCGCTGCAGACCCGGTTGCTGCGCGTGCTGCAGGAGCGGGAGGTGCTGCGCGTGGGCGCCACCGCGGCGGTGCCGGTCGACCTGCGCGTGATCGCGGCCACCCATGCCGACCTGGCGGCCCAGGTGGAGCGTGGCCTGTTCCGGCGCGATCTGTACTACCGGCTCGCGGTGCTGCGCATCGAGACGCCACCGCTGCGCGAGCGCGGCGCCGATATCGCGCCCCTGGCCGCCGGCCTGATGGCGCGCCGCGCGCCCGCGGCGGGTGTGCCCGCGGACCAGGCGTCGGCCTGGCTCGCCGCCCTGCTGGAACTGGCCGCGGGCTACGGCTGGCCCGGCAATGTGCGCGAACTGGAGAACCTCGTCGAGCGCCTGCTGGCCTGCCACGGCTACCTGGCGCCCGAGGGCCGGCTGGACCGCGCCCGGCTGCTCGAGGTGTTCGCGGAATGCACGCAGGCACGCCCGGCGCTCGCGCGCAATCGCCTGCTCAAGGGGGCGCGCACGGCCGCGGAGCGGCAACGGGTGCGCGAGGTGCTGCAGTCGGTCCAGGGCGATCAGGACCGGGCCTGCGCCATTCTCGGCATCAGCCGCTCGACGCTGTGGCGGCGGTTGCGCGACGAGGCGCCGGGGGCCTAGGCGGCCTTCCTCGAGAGGGGCCGCACGGCCGCTGTCCGATAATCGCGTCGCCGCGCAACTGGCGAACGGATGGAGCACCATCGGGGAGCGCGGCCATCGTCACGCCGATCGCCTGGGCATGTCTGTCGTCTTTTCAGGAGTTCCGACGATGAGTGTCCGCATGCGCGCGCCGCACCGGTGCATCCTTTCGCTTCCCCGGCTTTCGCCCCTTTGCTCCGGAGGTGCGCGATGACCGCCCCGACGCCCTGCATCCTGCTCGACGGCAAGTCGGTCGCCACCGCGAACGAGGAGGCGCTGCGACAGCGGGTGTTCGCATTGAAGGCGAGGAACGGCGAACGCACCCCCATCCTCGCGACCCTCCTGGTCGGCGACGATCCCTCGTCCGCGACCTACGTGCGGATGAAAGGCAATGCCTGCCGCCGCGTCGGCATGGATTCGCGCGTCGTGACGCTCGATGCGCGCGCGACGACCGCGGATGTGCTGCGCGAGATCGATGCGCTGAACGCCGACGAACAGGTGCACGGCATCCTGCTGCAGCATCCCGTTCCCGCACAGGTGGACGAGCGGCAGTGCTTCGACCGCATCGCCATCCGCAAGGACGTGGACGGCGTCACCAGCCATGGCTTCGGCCGGATGGCATTGGGCCAGCCGGCCTTCGGCTCGGCGACACCCGCGGGCATCATGCGGCTGCTCGCGCACTACGGCATCGACGTCGCCGGCAAGCGCGCGGTGGTGGTCGGCCGCAGCCCGATCCTCGGCAAGCCGCTGGCGATGATGCTGCTGAACGCCGATGCGACGGTGACCGTGTGCCACTCGAAGACCGCGAACCTCGCCGACGAGGTGCGGCGCGCCGAGGTGATCGTCGGCGCCGTCGGCCGGCCGCGCTTCATCCGCAGCGACTGGATCCGCGACGGCGCCATCGTCATCGATGCCGGCTACCACGAGGGCGGCGTCGGCGACATCGAGACCGAGGGACTGTTCGCGCGCTGCGCGGCGCTCACGCCGGTACCGGGCGGCGTGGGGCCGATGACGATCTCGACGCTGATCTCGCAGACGCTGGAGGCGGCGGAGCGCGCGGCCGCCTGAGCACGCTGCATCGTTGCGCGACTGTAGCCTTGTGGCTACAATGGCGCCATGTTCACGGTCATTGAAACCGATGAGTTCTCAGGGTGGCTGGAGGGGTTGAAGGATGGCATGACGCGCATCCGGCTGGCCCGTCGGCTCGACAAGGCGCGCCGAGGGAATCTGGGGGACGTCGCGCCCGTCGGTGAAGGTGTTTTTGAAATGCGTGAGTTCTTTGGCCTCGGTTGGCGCATGTATTTCATCGAGCAGGCCGGGACCATCATCGTCATGCTGGGTGGTGGCGACAAGTCGACCCAGCAGCGCGACATTGGACGAGCCAGGAAGATGGCTCTGGAGTTGCGAAATGAGCAAGATCAAGACCCGTCCCTTTGACATCGCCAACTACCTCGCCAGCGAGGCCGACATGGTGGAGTACCTGCGCCAGGTCGTGGATGACAACGACCCGGCCGAGCTGGCAGGGGCGCTTGGCGCCATTGCACGCGCACGCGGCATGGCCCAGCTCGCCAAGGACACGGGCCTGTCCCGCGAGAGCCTGTACAAGAGCCTCTCGGGAGAAAGAGCGCCCAGCAGCGATACCTTGTTCAAGGTCATCAAGGCGCTGGGCTTCAAGCTGACGGTGGAGCCGGCGGACACCTGAACCGCAGGCACCGCAGATCGCCCACGGGGCCTCTCAGCCCCGCTCCTCGTGCTCCCCGCGAATGATCTGGTGCAGCGTTCGCAGCAGCACCTCCGGCTGCACAGGCTTGAACATCACGACCAGCCCGCTGGCATAGGCCGCGCGCACCCGCTCGGGATCGGTATCGCCCGTGACCAGGATCGTGGGCACGCGGCGGCCGGCGAGCCGGCGCAGTTCCGCGGTCGCCTCGATGCCGTCCTGCGGATCGGCGAGCCGGAAGTCGATCAGGAAGGCGTCGAAGCCGTCGGGCGTGGCGCGCACCTGCGCGCTGGCATCGGCGAGCCGGCAGGTGATCTCGATGCGCTCGCAGTAGGGCGCGAGCCACATGCGCACCGCCTCTCCCACCGGCTGTTCGTCGTCGAGCAGCAGCACGCGTGGCGGCACCAGCGGCAGTTCGGTGATGTCGGCCTGCGCGGTATCGGGCATGGCCGCGGGCGCGACGGGCAAGGCGGTGGGCACGGGCGGGCGGCGCGGCAGGTCGACCCAGAACACGCTGCCGTGGCCGAGCCGCGAGCGCACGCCGATCTCGCCGCCGAGCAGGTCCACCAGCCGCTTGACGATCGCCAGCCCGATGCCCAGGCCGCGCGCGACGTCGCGCTGCGGGTTGTC
Source organism: Variovorax sp. PDC80 (assembly GCF_900115375.1). Classification (NCBI taxonomy): domain Bacteria; kingdom Pseudomonadati; phylum Pseudomonadota; class Betaproteobacteria; order Burkholderiales; family Comamonadaceae; genus Variovorax; species Variovorax sp. PDC80. The sequence goes on from NZ_FOWG01000010.1 coordinate 223,584, forward strand.
GACCTGGTAGAACTCGTCGAACACATGGGGCAGGTGCTCGGGCGCGATGCCCAGGCCGGTGTCCCACACGGCCAGCCGCAGGCGGTCGCCGCGCGGCCGCGCGCTCACGAGGATGCCGCCCTGGCGCGTGTACTTGAGCGCGTTGTCGACGAAGTTGGTCAGCACGCGCAACAGCAGGTCACCATCGGTCTGCAGCCATTCGGGCGCGGTGTGGAAGCGCAGCGCGAGGCCGGCCTGCTGGGTGCGCGGCTCGAAGATCTGCGACAGCCGCAGGAACAGCGGGTCCACCGCCATCCGTACCGGCTGCGGTACCACGGTGCCGGCATCGATCTTCGAGATGTCGAGCATCGCGTTGAGCAGGCCGCTCACCGCATCGGTGGCCTGCACCACGCGGCCGGCCACGGGGGCCAGCGGATGGTCGGCCAGGTCGCGTTCGAGCGAGCGCGAGAACAGCGCCAGCGCATGCACCGGCTGGCGCAGGTCGTGGCTGGCCGAGGCGAAGAAGCGGCTGCGCTCGCGGTTGAGCCGCTGCAGCTCGAAGGACTGGCGCAGCAGCTGCTCGCTCAGCAGTTCCTTGTCGATCTGGTCGGACAGGCTGCGCCGGATCAGCTGGTGCTGCGACAGCGCATAGCGCGCCATCGAGCCGCCGAACAGCAGCCCGACCACGCAGGTGAACCAGCCATCGGTGCCGCCCATCCAGGCGAAGCGCGTGACCACGCCCAGCGTGAGCGGGATCGTGACCACGGGCACCATCGCGCGCCAGGTGGCGATCACCGGCACCGAACCCATCAGCACCGCGAACATGCCCAGCAGCAGGATCAGGATGCGCATCGGCGATTCGGTGCCCGGCGGCATCAGCGCCCAGGGCGCCAGCGTCCACATCGACATGTAGGCGCCCAGCGGCAGCATGAAGCGCCACGCGCCATCGGGTTGGCGCAGCGTGAACTCGGGCTCGGGATAGAGACGCGCGTTCCAGCGCATGAACACCAGCCGCAGGCACAGCAGCGTGCAGATCACGATGCCCCATGCCAGCGCGCCGAAGCCGCGCGTCATCCCGAAGAACACGCCGGCCATCGCGATCGCCGAGGCCAGCGCCGTCAGCACCGTGGGCGGGCCCATCACGAACATGCGGCGCAGCAGGCGTTCGCGGACCAGTTGGGCGTGGGAGTCGGCGGGCCCGGGCACGGGGCCCGACGGGGTGGAGGTGGCGCCCGGCGTACGCATGGGCGGCAGTGTAAGGGCCGGGGGCAACTACCATCGGCGGGAACCGATGTCCTTTTCTTGATGGCGAACTGGCCTGTGGGAGAAAGTTCTTGCGCGAAGAGGTCCACTACAGCCGAGCGATCGAGGTCCCCGGCCTCGTGCTGAGCACGGCCCGGTTCGCCGCGTTCCGCTTCAAGCCTCACTACCACCTGGACTGCCACGTGGCGCTGGTTGCCGAGGGCGTTCAACGCCAGCGCTTCAAGGGCGAGCCGCTGCTGCTCACGCGCGGCGCGATCCAGTTGATGCCGGCGGGTGAGGTCCATGATGGCGTCGCCGGTGCCGACGAGGCCTACACGCTGCAGACCTTCAGGCTCTCGCCCGCGCTGCTGGCGGGCCTGGGCGAGGAGATCACCGGCAAGCACCACTTTCCTTCGCGGGCCGCCCTGGTGCTGCGCGATGAGCGGCTCGCGGAACGGTTGCTGGGCATGCACGCGGCGCTGCGGAACGCGGCGGCCGATCCGCTGCTCGAGGAGGCCCGCGTGGTGGAACTCTTCGAGTCCCTGTTCGCGCGGTTGCTGAAGCCGCCGCCCCAGCGCATCGCCGGCACCTTGACGCCCCGGCAACTCCAGCGCGTGCGCGACTTCATGGAGGCGCAGTTGTGCGAGAAGCTCGGCCTGGAAGATCTCGCCCTCCTGCTGGAGCTCGACCGCTTTCGCTTCCTCAAGCTCTTCAAGCGCACCGTCGGCATGACGCCCCATGCCTGGCTGTTGCGGCTGCGTCTCGAGAAAGCGGTCGAGCTGATCGAGGCGAAGCGCGACATGTCGATGACCGAGATCGCCCACGCGGTCGGGTTCTTCGACCAGAGCCATTTCACGCGCGCGTTCAGCGATGCCTATGGGGTGACACCGACCCGGTTCCAGCGGCCCAGGGGCAATTTTTTACAAGGCGACCCCGCACCCGATCGGTAGCCTTCGACCTTCGATGCCCGGCCGCTTGCGGAGCCGGACGCCCATGGAAGCGCACCGAATGACCACCTTCAGTTTTCTCGACGACTACAGCGAGGGCGCGCACCCCGACATCCTGCGCGCGCTCGCCGACACCAACCTCGTGCAACAGGCGCCCTACGGGGACGACGACTACTCGGCGGACGCGGCATCGAGGATCGGGGCACACCTGGGAGAGCCCTTCCAGGGCGCCATCCACTTCGTCGCGAGCGGGACCATGGCCAACATCGTCTCGATATCGAGCTGCCTGCGCCCGCACGAGGCGGTGATCGCGGCGGCCTCCGGCCACATCGTCGTGCGCGAGGCGGGCGCGATCGAGGCCACGGGGCACAAGCTCATCCTCGTTCCAGCGGTCGACGGAAAGATCACGCCCGAGAACGTCAAGACCGCGCTCGCGGCCAACGCGCACTTTCCGCACATGGCCAAGCCGCGGCTGATCTATCTCTCGAACGCGACCGAGACGGGCACCGTCTACACCCTCGCCGAACTGCGCCGGCTCTCGGCCCTCGCCAGGGAGCGGGGGCTGATCCTGTTTCTCGATGGCGCGCGCCTCGGCGCCGCCCTGGCCTCGCACAAGAACGATGCCGCGCTGGCCGATATCGCCTCGCTGGTCGATCTGTTCTGGATCGGCGGCACCAAGGTCGGCGCCCTGCTGGGCGAGGCCATCGTGGTCTGCAATCCCGCGCTGGCCGAGGACTTTGCGTTTCAACTGAAGCAGCGCGGCGGCATGCTGGCCAAGGGGCGGCTGCTCGGCATCCAGTTCCGGGCGCTGTTCGGCGACCCGCCTCTGTTCTTCGATTTGGCGCGGCATGCGAATGCGATGGCGGCAAGGCTGGCGGCCGGCATCGCATCGTGCGGCCATGGACTGGCCGCGCCGACCGAGACGAACCAGGTGTTCGCCATCCTCCCGGACCCGGTCGTGGTTGCGCTGCGCCGGGACTTCGCGTTCTACGTGTGGGGCGAATCCGCACCCGGGCAGTCAGTGATCCGCCTGGTCTGCTCGTGGGCGACGAGCGCAGATCGGGTCGATGCTTTCGTGTCCCGCCTGGCTTCGCTCTCGGGGCCCGAAAACGCGGTGCTAGACTGACCCTTCCCGCTCCAAGACCTTGGCGGGCCGAATTCCGACGCGGAACAGACGGCCTCGCAGAAGTGCATCACAAGCCAGGGTTGCGTTTCACCACTGCGACAGCGCTCGAACGAGCGCGACGAAGGACCTCCATGAACGCCATCAAGGAAGCACGCCGGCTCATCACGGCCGACCCGAACAGCGAGGAGTCCCTGACCCTGGCACGGCTGGTCCTGGCGCTGGAGTCGGATGTCGATTTCTCCCTGGCCAGCCTCTATGCGCTGAAGCTCAAGAGCTTCGATCTCGCCCTCGACATCCTCAAGGAATGGCGGCTCGACCGCTACTACGTGCAGAAGGGCAAGCTGCTCGACGTGTCGTACCAGGCGCACGTGCTGGCGGCGCACTGAGCGGTTGCACCGGCGTTCGCGCGCTGGCTGTTGGCGCCCCAAAAGGCCGCTCCCACCGGTTGGCGCAGCGGCCGCGGCGATCCGGCTCGCCAGCCGATCTCAGTGCATCTCGGCCAGCGCCTCCTTGACGCCCTGTTCCTGCAATGGCGTGTCGCCGCCGTCGAGGTGCAGGGCCGCGTGCGGCGGTACCGGGGTTGCGCAGTCCTTGTGGATCACGCCATCCTTCATCACCAGCTGCACCCTGGCCGGGTCCGTCAGCAGCGACAGGTCTTGCAGCGGGTCGCCGTCCACCAGGACGATGTCGGCGAGAAAGCCGGCCTTCAACCGTCCCAGTTCGTCGGGCCGCAGCATGATCTGTCCGCCCAGCCGCGTCGCAGCCATCAGCGCCTCCTTGGGTGTCATGCCGATGTAGTCGACGAAGTACTGGAGGTCGTTGGCATTGGTGCCGTGTGGCATCCACGCGAATCCGTAGTCGCCGCCCGGCAGGATGCGAATGCCGCGCTTGTGCATCTCGCGCAGCGACGCCGATGCGATCTCCAGTTCGCGCTTGTAGCCCATCTGCGTGGCGACCGCCTCCGTGATGCCGTACTCGGCCGCGTTGTAGGTCGTGCGAATGAGCCAGCCGATGCCCGGCGCGACGAAGTGCCGGTCCTTGGCCGCCTCGAGCATGTCGAGCGCTTCCGAATCGGCAAAGCTGGCGTGGTAGACCATCTCGATGCCGTGGCGCACGCACTGCTTGACCGACTCGCTGGAGCGCGCATGCGCGGCCATGCGCTTGCCGTAGCGCTTCGCTTCCTGCGCCAGCATGGCGACCTCGTCTTCGGCGAACGGCGACATCTCCGCGGGCAGGCCTGCGATGTACTCGCCCGACAGATTGATCTTCAGGTGGTCCACGCCGTACTTGATGAAGGTGCGGGCCGACTTGCGGATCTCCTCGGGGCCGCTGCAGACGCTGCCGAAACTGAGTTCTTCGAACTTCATGTGCGGCAGCGTGTTGTCGCCCAGCGCGCCGATGGTGGTGATCTCCTGGCTGCCGGCCAGGTAGCGCGGGCCGGGGAACTCGCCCGCGTCGATGGCGTTGCGCAAGACCACGTCGAGCCGCGGCTTGGCCGCTGCCGCGCCGATCGCGGAGGTCCATCCCATGTCGAGGTAGCGCTTGGCCACGCGCACGCACCAGAGCATGTGCTCCTCGGGCGGCATGAACTGGATGGCCGCGAGGGACGGCTGGTCGTTCCACGAGAAATGCGTGTGGGCCTCGGTCATGCCCGGCATGAGAAAGCGGCCTTTGCCGTCGATCACGCGCGCGTCATCGGTGCTCACCCGCTGGGGGAAGCGCGCCACCTCGACGATGCGCTTTCCCTCCACGAGAAGGTCGCCGGTGTAGGGGTCCTCGCCCGAGCCGTCGAAGATGCGAACGTTGGTGAATGCAATACGGGTCATCGTTGTCTCCTCCGGCATGCGCTGCCGGCCATGGGGTTGTGGAATGGCGCCTGGCGCCGTCTCAGCGCAGTGCCGCGTAGAAGGCTTCGATTTCTCGTGCGCAGCGCTGCGGCTGTTCGAAGGTCGTCCAGTGGCCGCATCCGTCGAGCACGACGACGCGGCTGCCCGCGATGCGCTCCTGCATGGCGCGGACGTTGTGCGGCGGCGCCACGCCATCCTGATCGCCGGTGACCAGCAGGGTGGGCACATCCAGGCGTTCGAGCGCGGCCGACTGCGCATCGGCGAGCGCCGCGCAGCTTTGTGCGTAACCCTCGGGCGACTGGCGCATCACGCTCTCCCGCACCAGCGCGAGCACCGCCGGTTGTTGTTCCTTCGTTGGCGTGCCGGTCGCGCCTTTCACGATGGCATCGGCGATCTCCTGCATGGCGGCCACACCGCCTCGCGCCGCGTTGGCACGGGCCGCGATGTTGGGGCGGGCGGCATCGGGAGGCGCGGCCAGCGGGCCGAAGAGCACCAGCGATTTCACCGAACCAGGACAGCGAAGCGCCAGGTGTTGGGCGACGATCGTGCCCATCGAGTGGGCCATGACGTGCACCGATCCGACGTCGAGCGCCGAGAGCAACTGCACCATCGCGTCCACGTAGCGCTCGATCGACAACGCCTTGCCGTCTTGCGGCAACGGCGACCTCGCGCTTCCCGGAAGATCGGGCCTGATGCAACGAAAGCCGCCGAGCACCGGCAACAGGGGCGTCCAGTTGTTCGACGAGCCGCCGAGCCCGTGGATGCACAGCAGCGCCTCGCCGGTGCCGTCGATCTCGACGGCCAGGTCGTTCAGAACTTGAGTCGTCATGCGCAGCCCTTCAGACGAACTTGTTCTCGATGGCGCCGAGCCGGTCGATCTCCACGCGCACCACGTCGCCGGCGCGCAGGTAACGCGGCGGACTCATGCCCATGCCCACGCCGGCCGGCGTGCCGGTCGCGATGACGTCGCCGGGGTAGAGCGTGATGCCGCGCGAGATGGTCTCGATCAGCGTGGGAATGTCGAAGATCATGTTCTCGATCGGACCGTCCTGGCGCAGTTCGCCGTTGACCCAGCAGCGCACGCGCGTCTTCGTGCCGTCGAACTCGTCGGCGGTGACGATCCACGGGCCCATCGGGCAGAAGGTGTCGAAAGACTTGCCCAGGTCCCACTGGCCATGGCGCATCTGCACATCGCGCGCGGTCACGTCGTTGACGACCGTGTAGCCGAACACATGCGACATCGCGGCGGCGCGCGCGATGTTCTTGCCGCCCTTGCCGATCACGACGGCCAGTTCGGCCTCGTAGTCGATCTGCGTGGAGACCTCGGAAGGAACGAGCACGTCGTCGTGCGGGCCCACGACGCACTCGGGCACCTTGGTGAAGACGATGGGCCACTCGTCGGTCCTGGCCGTGTTGTCCTTGAACACCGAGGCCGCCAGTTCCTTGGCGTGCGCATGGTAGTTGCGCCCCACGCACCAGAGGTTGCGGCGAGGCTTGGGCAGCGGTGCATCGAGCACCACCTCGCCCAGGTCGACGGCGGGGCCGGCCGGCTCCGGAAGCGAGCCGCCCTCGGCGAGGGATTGGATCAGCGTTAGCACGCCGCTGTCGGCCTGGACCTGCGTGAGCTGTAGCGGGGTGACGGTCTTTCCGTCGGCGCAGACGAGCCCGACCTTGCGGTGGCCTTCGCTCGTGAAAGTGGCGATTCGCATGAAGCTTTGCTCCTGTGTTGTGGCGATGCGGCAACTTTAGGAATTGCGGGCCCACGCCGCTTATCGGTCGATCCGGCGACGTATCGAATCGTCTGGTGCCCTCCTAAGGACTTACCCGAGGCACGGTGCCGGTCGCGGAGCCGGGAAGGAACAATCGCCGCAAACCACCTCGATGAAGCAAACAGATGCAGGAAGCCTATGCACTTCACGAAGGCACGTTCGGCACGGCGATCGTCCTGGAGGCGAGCGCCAATCTGGTGTCGCACGCGCACTCGGAAACGCAGCTCGCCCTCTGGCTGGGCGGGGCGCGCGCCTGCGCGCATGTCGGTGCGCAAACCGTGCCCTACAGCGAGAGCGTGGCGCTGGGCGTGAACGCGTTCGAGGCGCACGACATGGTTCGCCTGGACGACAGCGGATCGAGCCTGTTCATCGTCTTCATGATCAAGAAGGAGTGGCTCGACGAACTTGGGCAGGCGAAGGACCGCAGCTTTCGCTTTCCCTCGCCGCGGGTGCCCATCGGCGACGCGCTGCGCCGCTCATGCTGGCGTGTGCTGGACCTGATGATCTCCGCCGGCAGCGGACGCGACCAGGTCGACAAGGAGGTCGAGCGCTTGCTGGAAGCCGCCATCGCGGCCTCCAGGACGGGTGGCGAGGCCCCTTCGGTCGCGGCGGGCATCGGTGTCACGCTCGATCATCGCCTTCGGGCCGCCATCGCCCATATGCGCGCGCACGTCTCGGAGAAAACGACCATCGACGAGATCGCGGCCAAGGTCGGCCTGTCGCGCGCGCACTTCTTCGCGCTGTTCCGCGACCAGTTGCACACGACGCCGCAGGTGTTCTGGAGCGGCGTGCGCGTCGAGGAAGCGATGCGTCGCGTCAGCGAAGGCGGCGAACTCACGGACGTTGCGCTCGACCTGGGCTTTTCGGCGCCCGGCAACTTCTCGCGCTTCTTCAAGGAGCACACGGGGATTTCGCCATCGATCTTCAAGCGGGCCACGCGCGCGCCTTCTCCTGTCACCGTGACGGGCATTCCGCGCGAGGGGCAGAGTCTCTCTTCATCCGCCGACGTACCGGAAGATGAAGGCAAACGCGGCCATATCCGCAGCATATGAAAGTGTGACTCGAAAAGGTATTTCCGAATATGAGAGGGCATGCCTACGATGCCCGCATGACAAGAAGAGACAAGCCGCAGGAGCCCCCTGCACCTCGGCGGACCGCGAAACGCCGCACGGCCCTGCTGCTCGCGGCGGGCCTGCTGTTCGGGACGGCCTGCGCCGCCGCACCGCAGGTCTCCACCATCATCGTGCCCGCGCCGCCCGGCGGTCCGATCGACCGCGTGGCGCGGCTGCTCGCCCCCGAACTCGCGGCCGCGCTCGGCCATCCCGTGCTGGTCGACAACCGCCTGGGCGCCGCCGGCAAGATCGGCGTGCAGGCGGCCCTGCGCGCACCGCGCGACGGCCGCACGCTGATCGCGGTCTCGCCCTCCATCGCCTCGGTCAACCCGGTGCTCGACAAGGCGCCCGGCTATGACCCGCTGAACGACTTCGATGCACTGGGCATCGTGGCGGCCAATGCCGGCGTGGTGGCCGTGCGCGCCGACCTGCCGGTGGCCGACATGGCCGAGCTGGTGCGCTATGCGAAGGCGCATCCGGGCGAGTTGACCTACGGCTCCTTCGGCATCGGCACCAGCCTGCACCTGCAGAGCGAGGAGCTGCTGCGCACGCTCGGCATCGACGCGCGGCACATCCCCTACAAGGGCGAGGCGCAGGCGATGAATGCGCTGGCGGGCGGCGAAGTGGACCTGATGCTCTACGCCACCGCGCCCATCGTCCCGCTCGTGCAGAGCGGCCGCGTGCGCGCGCTGGCGGCCACGTCCTCGCAACGCTGGGCGATGCTGCCCGAGGTGCCGAGCTACGCCGAAACCGGCGTGCCGGCCTTGCGCAGCTACCAGTACCACTCCTGGGTCGGGCTGGTGCTGCCCGCCGGCACGCCGTCGGCAGCGCGGCGCGAAGTCCTGCAGGCCTGGCAGCGCGCGCTGGCCAGCCCGAAGCTGCTCCAGTCCCTGGTCGCGCAGGGCTTCGAGCCCGCCTCGGGCGATCCCGCGGAAATGCAGCGCACTATCGCCGCCGAGATCGCACGCCACCGCGCGCTGCTCGCGAGCGGCCGCATCAAGCTCGATTGAGCGGCCCGGCCTTCGCGAGATCCATGACGGAGAGGCGCGCGATGGGTTCGATCAGCCGATCACGGCTTGCGCGCCTTCGGCGCCTTCTTCGCCGGCGCGACCTCCAGCCCCGTGATGCCGTTGAGGAACAGCTGCGTCGCGATCGGTGCCATCTGGTCGTAGGAGAAGCGTCCCCCGGGCTTGAACCAGGTGAACATCCAGTTGAGCATGCCGAACAGGAACATCGTCAGCAGCTTGTGCAGCTGCGAGGCGTGCAGGTCGGGGCGCGTGACGGCGATGGCGTCGGCGAACACCCGCACCACCGTGCGCTCCTTGTCGAGCACGCGCGCCTGCGCCTCAGGAGCCAGGAAACGCACGTCCTCGGTGAGCACGCGGTGCTCGTGCTGCGCCTCGGCGTACTCGGCCATGAAGGCCTCGATCAGCTCGGGCAGCCGCTCGTCGGGCGCGAGTTGCAGCGCTTCCACGCCCGTGACGATGTCGACCAGGCGCGACACATGGCCGTCGGCGATGTGAAGCAGCACCTCGGCCTTGTCCTTGAAGTGGTGGTAGAGGCCGGGCTTGGACAGATGGCTGGCCTCGGCGATCTCGTTCATCGACGTCGCCGCATAGCCCTTGCGGGCGAACAGCTCGGCGGCGGCCTTGGCGATCAGGCTGCGCTGGTCGTTGGGGCGGGAGGAAGCGGTGTCAACGGTCATGGATGGCAATGAAGGGCTGCGCGCGAGGCCACGCGGTCCGCGATCTTAGGGGTTAGTCCCGAGCCTTTGCCGCTTGCCCGTGTCCGCGCTGCTGCGTTAGCCTTGCGCGGATTCCAAACCGACCGGTCGGTTGGTTTTCTGATCGATCCACATCGACCGGACGACTAAGCCCATCGAGCGAGATCCGCCGGCCATCCGGCACCCATCAAAATATCGGAGACAACCATGCGCGACGAGAAGTGTGTGAACCGTGCCCTGCTGTCGGCGGGCCTGCTGATGGCCGCCGGCCTGGCCCTGCAAGGCTGCGGGGGTGGCGGCGGAGGCGGCGGCGGCTTCCTCCCGATTCCTGCGCCCGCGCCCGCGCCCGCACCGGCCGCGCCGCCGCCCGCGGGTCCGTCGGGCCCCAGCGTCGAGCAGCTCAAGAGCACCTGCAACGGCCTCAAGGGACAGGTGCTGGCGGGCGTCACGGTCACGCAGACCGCGCGCTTCGAAGCCAAGACGGCGGTCAACGCCTCGGGCTTCTGCCAGGTGCTGGGCACGCGCGCGCCCTTCCTCGACATCGAGATCGACGTGCCCGACAACTGGACCGGCCGCTACTGGCAACAAGGTGGCGGTGGCTTCGACGGACGCATCGCCTCGGCGGTGACCAAGGACGGCGGCGGCGCGGTGACGGCGGTCGATCCCACGCTCGCGCTGAAGGGCGCGGTGTATGCGGCTTCGAACGGCGGCAACCGCGCGAGCGTGCCCGCGCAGGCCGCGCCCGGCGTCTGGGCCAGCGGCACGGCCGAGGGCCAGCAATCGGCGACCGACTATGCCTATGCCGCGGTGGGCACCACGGTGCGCTTCGGCAAGGCCGTCGCGCAGGCCTTCTTCGGCAAGGCGCCGACGCACAGCTACTTCAACGGCTGTTCCAACGGCGGACGCAATGCCTACATCGCCGCGCAGCGCTGGCCGCAGGAGTTCGACGGCATCGTCGCGGGCTGCGAGACCATGGACATGGCGGGCCAGACCGGTGCCTGGCTGCGCGCGGCCTCGCTGACCGGCACGCCCGCGGCGCTGAGCCCCGCGCAGACCGGCGCGGCCTATGCGGCGGCGTTGTCGGCTTGCGATGCGCTCGACGGCGCCAGCGACAACCTGATCGGCAATCCGCAGGCCTGCAGCTTCGATCCGGCCGTGCTGCAGTGTGGCGTGGCGGGCGCGAGCAGCGATCCGGCCCTCTGCCTGAGCGCCGCGCAGGTGGGCACGCTCCAGTCCTTCCTGTCGCCGCTCAAGCTCTCGAACGGCTCGACCGTGCTCTCGGGCTATTCGTGGGGCAACGGCCTCGGGCTCGGCTGGGGCGGACTCGGCGGTGGCTTCGCGCTGCTCGCGAGCGGCGACCCCGCCTGGCTCACGCCTGCCAAGCAGGCCGGCTTCCAGCTCGAGACCGACTACTACATGCTCGGCGCGGGCCTGGCGCGCATCGGTGCCGACCACGACAAGGCCGCCATCGCCAGCTATGTGGCCTCGGGCCGCAAGCTGATCTCCTGGCACGCCGGCAGCGACGCGCTGCTGTCGCCGAACGACCATTACCGCAACTGGACCACCATGACGGGCATCGCCAGGTCGCTGGGGCTCGCCGATCCGAACAGCGCCACGCGCTTCTTCATCGTTCCCGGCGGCGGGCATGGTGCCGGCGGCAGCCTGCAGGAAGTGGACTGGGCCTCGGCCATCATGGGCTGGGTGGAGAACGACGCCGCGCCCACGCAGCTGACCTACAGCTTCACCAGCGGCGGCACGGCCCGCAGCATGCCCGCCTGCCAGTACCCCAAGTACCCGAAGTACAAGGGCTCGGGCGACGCGAACGTGGCGGCGAGCTACAGCTGCAGCTGAGGGCCGCGGCATCGCGCGGGCGCCGCGTGCACGCGCGGTGTTCTCGTACCATCGATGCATGAGCATCGAAGCGAAAGCCGCCTCCCCTTCCCTCGTCGACATCGGCGTCAACTTCCATTCGGGCCAGTTGGCGTCGATCACCGCGCCCCTGCTGGCGCGCGCCAAGGCCGCGGGCGTGGCGCAGATCCTGGCCACGGGCACCTCGCTCGCCTCGAGCCAACGCGCGCTCGAGCTGGCGCGGGCGCATCGGGGCGTGGTCTTCGCGACCGCGGGCGTGCATCCGCATGACGCGAAGTCCTTCGACGCCGCCACCTTCGAGCAGCTGGCCGAACTGTGGCGCTGTCCCGAGGTCGTGGCGGTCGGCGAATGCGGCCTCGACTACAACCGCAACTTCTCGACGCCCGAGGCGCAGCGCGCGGCCTTCGACCGGCAGCTCTCGATGGCCGCGCAGACCGGCAAGCCGCTGTTCCTGCACTGCCGCGATGCCTTCGCCGATTTCCACGACATGCTCGCGCCCGTGGTGGCCGATGGCGCGCACGGTGTGGTGCACTGCTTCACCGGCGACCGCGCCGAAGCCGAGGCCTTTCTCGCGATGGGCCTCGACATCGGCATCACCGGCTGGGTGACGGACCTGCAGCGCGGCCAGGCCTTGCGCGCGGCCATCCCGGCCATTCCGCTGGACCGGCTGCACCTCGAGACCGACGCGCCCTACCTGATGCCGAAGAACGCGGGCCTGCGCGGCAAGCCGAACGAACCGGCGTACCTGCCTTGGGTTGCCGCGGGCGTGGCCGAACTGCTCGAACGCGATGTCGCCGAGGTCATCGCGGCCTGCAGCGCCAACAGCCGGCGGCTGTTCGGACTCCCACCCGTCGAGGTCGCCGCATGAGCACGTCGAGAAAGATCACGATCGAGGTCGATGCCGAGCTGCGCGTGTCGGGCCTGATCGATGCGGCCGACGATGCCCGCTTCGCCCTCGTGCTCGCGCATGGCGCGGGCGCGGGCATGACGCATGCATTCATGGAGGCCGTGGCGCAGGGCCTCGCCGAGCGCCGCATCGCCTGCCTGCGCTACCAGTTCCCGTACATGGAGCGCGGCTCGAAGCGGCCCGACGCACCGCCGCTCGCGCATGCCACGGTACGCGCGGCCGCGGCCAGCGCTGCCGCGCACTTCCAGGGACTGCCCCTGTTCGCGGGCGGCAAGTCCTTCGGCGGGCGCATGACCTCGCAGGCCCAGGCGCTGGGCCTGCTGCCCGAGGTGACCGGGCTGGTCTTCCTCGGCTTCCCGCTGCACGCGGCCGGCAAGCCCTCGATCGATCGCGCGGCGCACCTGCACGAGGTCGACGTGCCGATGCTGTTCGTGCACGGCGCGCAGGACAAGCTCGCGGAACCGCCCTGCTTCGCGCAGGTCGTCGACTCGCTCGGTGACTGGGCGAGCGTCGACGAATACGCGGCGGCCGACCATGGCTTTCACGTGCCGAAGAAATCGGGGCTGACCGACGCGCAGGTGATCGAGCAGATGCTCGATGCGGTGGCGGTGTGGATGCAGGCCTGGCTGCTGCCTTGAACGTGAGCCTCGCTCAGCGCAGCGAACGGCAGAAGCGGTCGATGCGCTCGCAGGCGATACCCAGCGACGCCTCGTCGAGCGCATAGGCGATGCGGAAGTACGGCGCCAGTCCGAAGGCCGCGCCGTGGACCACGCCCACATCCGCCTCGTCGAGCAGCGCGAGCGCAAGGTCCTCGTCGCTGGCCAGCACGGTACCGGCCGCGGTCGTCCGGCCGATCAGTGCCTCGCACGAGACGAAGGCATAGAAGGCACCCGACGGCCTGTCGCAGCGCAAGCCCGGCGTGGCGTTCAGCGACGCGACCAGCAGATCGCGGCGCCGCTCGAAGGCGGCGCGCGAACGCGCGATGAAGTCCTGCGGTCCGTTCAGCGCCGCGAGCGCCGCATGCTGCGAGATCGAACTGGCCCCCGAGGTCTGCTGGCCCTGCAGCTTCTCCATGGCATCGAGCAGCCAGCGCGGGCCGGTGCCGAAGCCGATGCGCCATCCGGTCATGGCATAGGCCTTCGACACGCCGTTCATCGTCAGCGTGCGCGCGGCGAGGCGGGGTTCGGCCTGGGCCAGCGTGTGGAAGGCCAGCCCGTCGAAGACCAGGTGCTCGTAGATGTCGTCGGCCAGCACCAGCACCTGGGGATGGCGCAGCAGCACCTCGGCGAGCGCGCGCAGTTCCGCGAGCGTGTACACGGCGCCCGTCGGATTGCTCGGCGAGTTGAGGACCAGCCACCGGGTGCGCGGCGTGATCGCGGCCTCCAGCGCCTCGGGCCCGAGCTTGAAGCCGGACTCGCCACCGCAAGGCACCACGATCGGCCTGGCGCCGCACAGCTGCACGATCTCGGGGTAGCTGACCCAGTAAGGCGCCGGCACGATCACCTCGTCGCCGAGGTTCAAGGTCGCCGCGAGCGCGTTGAAGATCACCTGCTTGCCGCCTGAACAGACGATCGTGTCCTGCCAGCCGACGTCCAGGCCGTTCTCGCGCCGGAACTTGGCCGCGACGGCCTCGCGCAGCGCGCGCAGGCCCGCGACCTGCGTGTAGCGCGTATGGCCCTCGCGGATGGCGGCCACGGCCGCGTCGCCGATGTGCGCGGGCGTGTCGAAGTCGGGCTCGCCGGCCGACAGCGAGACGATGCTGGCACCGCCCGCGCGTCGCGCCGCCACCCGGTCCATCATCCTGTAGGTCGCGGAGGGCTGCGCGGCCTCGAGGTGCACGTTCAATCGCGCGGCCGATGCCACCGCGGTGTCGCTGCTCATGGCGCCTTCCGCTGCAGCGTGTGGTAGCCCATCGCCGCGCGCGCCTCGCCGAGCGTCTTGCCTTGCTCGATCCAGGCGCGGATCTGCGACTCGGCGGCCTCGATCCGGCGCGCGAGTTCCGCAACCTCGCGGGCCCGCGCGCGCGGCACCACCAGCACGCCGTTCGCGTCCGCCACCACGATGTCGCGCGCGACCACGCGGGCCTGGCCGATGGACACGGGAACGTTCACGCCCTCGACCTGCACGCGGTCCTTGCCGGTGCGCATGAAGCGCCCGCGCGTGAACAACGGGTAGCCGTCGTTCAATGCCTTCGACACGTCGCGGCAGACGCCGTCGATCACGGTGGCGGCGATCCTTCGCCGGCCCGCGTACTGGGTCATGATGTCGCCCCAGACCGTGCAGTCGGTGCGTCCGCCGTTGTCGATGACGAGCACGTCGCCCTCGGCCACGTCGTCGATGAAGTCGCCGACCGAGCCCGCGGGCGTGCTGGCCGGAACGTACTTCACCGTGAAGGCGGGCCCCACGGTCACGCCGGCGTAGTCGGCCAGCGGCACGAGGCCGAAGCAGTGGCCCGGCAGGCCGAGCTTGTCCATGGCGTCCGAAACGCCGGGGGTGTCGAGGCCTTCGAACAGGGCCACGAGGTCCTTGTCTTCTTGTTGCATGGGAATGGCTTTCGCTGGGAGTGTGGTGATGGATGTCAGAGGCCGTGCGCCGACAGGGTCCGGTCGAGCCAGCCCTGTTCGACGCGCCCGGTGGCGATCTCCGCCTTGATCGCGTCCTCGGTCCGGACGGTCTGCGCGACGGCCGCGAGCAGGCGCTCCCCGTCCGCGGGATCGAAGCAGACCACGCCGTCCTCGTCGCCGACCACCACGTCGCCCGGATGCACCACCTGCCCGCCGACGCAGACGTCGCGGTTCATCGAACCGGGGCCGAACTTGTAGGGCCCCCGGTGCGTGCTGCTGCGTGCGTGGCACGGGAAGTCGGCCTCGAAAAAGGCGCGCGTGTCGCGGATTGCGCCGTCGATCACGAAGCCCGCGCAGCCGCGCTGCATGGCGTAGAGCATGATCAGCTCGCCGACCAGTGCGTTGTGCGGATCGCCCGCGCCATCGATCACGAGCACATGGCCGGGCTCGATGTCCTTGAGTGCGCGATAGATCAGCAGGTTGTCGCCGGGCCGCGCCTTGATCGTAAAGGCGGTGCCGACCAGCTTGCGCGCGCGGTGGAAGCGCTGCAGGCCGACGATGCCCGACAGGCGCCGCAGGTTGTCGCTGAGGTGCGGCGTGACGACGTCCCGCAGCGCGGCGGTCAGCGTCTCGGGCGCCAGTTTCGGGATAGGCCCGATGTCGAAGTTGAAAAGGCTCATGGTGTGCTCGCTGGGTGTGGCGGTCTATCGCGCGGCCGCGTAGCTTTCCATCGGCAGGTCGTTGGGGTCCTGCCAGAGCTTCTGCAGCGCGGCGGGCGGCGCCATGTTCAGCCGTACGTTGCGCGGCGGGATGGGTTCGGCGTACCACTTGTTCCACAGCGTCTTCATCTCGCCCGAACGCATCATGTCGCGCAGGGTCCGGTCGGCCAGCGCCTTGAGCGGCGCGTCGTCCTTGCTCAGCATGATCGCCAGCGGCTCGGTGTTGAGCACCTCGCCCACCACGGCGAAGTCGGCCGGATTCCTCGCATTGGCGATCGACGCATTGAGCAGGCCCGCGTCGATCACCCAGGCGTCGGCCTTGCCCGATTCGAGGATCAGGAAGCTCTCGGCGTGGTCCTTGCCGAGGATCTCGTTGAACTTCAGGCCGGTGGCGCGGCTGTTGCGGCGCAGATGCTGGACCGAGGTCGTGCCCGTGGTCGCCACCACGGTCCTGCCTTCGAGATCCTTGATCGAGCGGATGCCCGAGCTGGCGCGCACCGCCATGCGCACCTCCTCGATGTAGGTGGTGAGCGTGAAGGCGACGTCCTGCTGGCGGGCCTGGTTGTTGGTGGTGGAGCCGCACTCGAGGTCGACCGCGCCGTTCTTCACCAGCGGCACGCGGTTCTGCGAGGTCACGACCTGGTAGCGGACCTCGAGCTTCTGCAGGTTCAGCTGCTTCCTGATCGCGGCGACGATCCGCTGGCAGATGTCGACCTGGAAGCCCACGGCCTGGTCGCTGCCCAGCACATAGGACATCGGCAGCGAGCTGTCGCGCACGCCGAGCGTGACCACGCCCGTGCTGCGGATGCGCTCGAGGGTCTGGGCCGGCGCTTCGGCGGCGCTGCCCAGCGCAAGCGCGGCCGCCAGGAAGATTGCGATTTTTCTCATGGAGTACCTCGGAGGACTGGACGATGCGGATCGGGCTATCGCGCCTCGGCGGGCTGGCGCTCGTCCATCACCGCCGCGAAGTGCCTGTCGTGCATGGCCTCGGCCACCGACTGGCCGGCGCGGATCCGCGCCACCATGCCGGCCTGCTTCGCGGCGGTGCGTTCCGCGATGTCGAGGATCTCGTCGATGCGCGCGACCGGCACGAACACGCAGCCGCAGCGATCGGCGATCACGAAGTCGTCCTGCGCGACCTCGACGCCCGCGACCTTCACGGGCGCGCCCGAGCCCGTCTGTACCAGGCGGTTGCGGGCACTGACCATGGTCACGCCGCGGCCGTACACCGGGTAGCCGATGGCCTCGCTGCCCTCGATGTCGCGGCTGAAGCCGTCGATCACCGTGCCGCGGATGTGCTTCATCGTGGCGGCATTGGCGACGATGTCGCCCCAGCACGAGACGCCCTCGATGCCGCCGGCGATCACGAGGATCCGGTCGTCGCCCTGGCTCTCGGCGATCACGCTGGTGATGGGATGCACCGTCAGGCCGCCGCTGGCCTGCTTGGGCGCCAGCTGGATGGTGGAGGCGCGGCCGACGATCGTCGGGCACTGCCACAGCGGACGCAGGCCCACCGTGGCGCCGGGCAGCTCGAGGAAGTCCAGCGCGTCGGACACGGTGTTGGTGTCCAGGTCGGCGAGGCGGGAGAGTCGTTGGGCGTCGGTGGTCATGGTCTTTCAGGGGCTGGTGGCGCCGAGGGAGGCGATCGGGTCCGTCATGGCGTTCACGGGTGCAAGGGAAAGCCGATGTTCCGGGGCCGGGTGCGATACGTCCATTCGCAAGACGGGAAGAACTTGATACGCTCGGCCTATCGATGATCAACTTCCGCCTGCTCCGCCATCTCTACCTTTTCTCGGTGGTCGCCGAGGAGCTGCACTTCCGGCGCGCCGCGGCGCGGCTGGGCATGTCGCAGCCGCCGCTCACCGAGCAGATCCAGGTGCTGGAGGCCGCGCTCAAGGTCCGGCTCTTCGAGCGCTCGAGCAAGGGCGTGCAGCTCACGCCCGAGGGCGCGGCCATCCTGCCGGCCGTGAAGAAGCTGGTGTTCCAGATGGACCGCGTGGAGGTCTCGGTGCAGGAGGCGCTGCGCGGCCGCGGGCGCATGCTGACCATCGGCGCCATCACCACGGCCATGGCCAGTCCCCTGCCCGCGGTGATCGAGCAGCTGAAGGCCGAGGTGCCGGACGCGAGCATCTCGGTGATCGAGATCGACAGTGCCGAGGCGCTGCTCGCGCTCGACGAGGGCGTGATCGATGTGGCCTTCGCGCGCATCGAGGGCGACGCGGGGCAAGGGGTGCAGGCGCGGCCGCTGCGCACCGAGCGCCTCGGCGTCGCCCTGCCCGCGTGGCACCCGCTGGCCGCGCGCAAGACCATCGCGCTGCGCGAGCTGGCGGACGAGGAATTCATCATGTTCCCGCGCGCGGTGAGCCCGAGCTTCTTCGACGGCATCGTCGCGGCCTGCCGCGCGCACGGCTTCACGCCGCGCATCCTGCACGAATCGCGCTCGGTCACCTCGCAGATCGCCATGGTCGGCTGCAGCCAGGGCATCGCGCTGGTGCCGCTGGGGCTGCAGGAGCTCGGCGGCGAGCGGGTCGCGATCAAGCCCTTGAAGGAACAGGTCGACGTCGTGACCATCGCGGTCGCATGGAGCGCGAGGACGCGGGATCCGATGGTCGAGCGCATCGTCGCCATTGCCGCCGCGCTGGGCGCGGGCGGCGGGGCGCGGAAGTCCGTGGCGAGAAAGTAGGCGAGGCCGCCGCTACTTCGCGACGATCACCACCAGCACCGACGCATCCTCCCCATCGACCGAACGCAGCTTGTGCGCGATGGTGGAGTCGAACTGCACGCAGTCGCCCACGTTGAGCATCTCCTTGCGGTTGCCGATCTGCAGCTCGATGCGGCCCGTCAGCACGTAGAGGATCTCCTCGCCGTCGTGGTGGCTCATGATCTTGCTGTGGCCGCCTGCGCGCTCGCCGGGGCGCAGCACGAAGGCGCGCATCAGCCGGCCCTGGCTGACGCCGGCGACCAGCGACATGTAGGTGCGGGCCTCTTCCTCCGACGGCGCGGGCGCGCGCACGATGGACACGGCATCGGCCACGGTGGAGCGGCCGAACAGGTTCTCGACGGTGACGCCCAGCGCACTCGCGATCTTCAGCGCCGACTCGATGGACGGCTTGGAGATGCCACGCTCCACCTTCGACAGGTAGCTGCGCGTGAGTCCGGAGTCGCTGGCCAATTGCTCGAGCGTCAACCCGCTCTGCACCCGCAGGAACTTGAGATTCAGCGCCATGTGTCTGTGGTGTCCATGCGGTCGATCTTAGCGTCGGCGCCGCGGGGCCCGGGGGCTCAGCAGTCGAGCGGCGCCGGGGCGCCACGGGTCTGCCGGCACCAGTAGTCGAAGGTGGCGTTGACGATCGAGGGCTTGAGCAGGTAGTCGTGCGCCTCGCGCGCGAGCACGTCGTCCACCGGCGTCAGCGGGCCGAAGGCCTGGGCGCGGATCTGCATGCGCGCGGCGCGCTCGAGGTAGACCGACAGGTAGGTCGCCTCCTCGATGGTCTGGCCGGCCGTGAGGTAGCCATGGTGGGCGAGCACGATGGCGCGCTTGCTGCCGAGCGCGCCCGAGATGATCACGCCCTCCTGGTCGGCGATCGGAACGCCGGGCCATTCGCCGAGGAAGGCGCAGTCCTCGTGCAGCGGCGTCATGTCCATCTGCGAGATCACCAGCGGCTGGCGCGCGGCCGCGAGCGCCGAGGCCCAGGGCGAATGGGTGTGGACGATCGACTGGACATCGGGCCGCGCGCGATACACCCACAGGTGGAAGCGCGTGGCGGGGTTGGGCATGCCGATGCCGGTCAGGGTTTCGAGGTCCTGGTCGACCTCGATGAAGTCCTCGGGCGTGGCCTCGTCGAAGCCGAGGCCGAAGCGCAGCGTCCAGTAGGCGCCGGGGCGTTCCGAGCGCGCGCTGATCTGGCCCGCGAGCCCGGCCTCTTGCCCGGTCATCGCGAGGATGCGGCAGGCATAGGCCAGCGTCTCTTTCATCGTGCGCGGCGCGCCCGCCAGGTGCTGCGCCATCTCGCGGGTGGCGCGCTCGTCGAAGTATTCCTTGCTGCGGAGTTCTGGGGTCATGGTTCGATGGAGAGAAGGTGGGGGATAGAAGGAAAAGGCGCGGCGTTCAGGGCACGGCCGCCAGCACCATGTCGACCAGCCGCTGGACCAGCGGCGATTGCGGCTTGCCCGCGCGCGTGATCACGACCACGCGCCGGCGCATCAGCGGTCGCTCGATGCGGACCTTGCGCAGGTCGTTGTCCTGCAGCAGCTTGTCGGGCATGCGGGTCGGCAGGATGCAGGCGCCCATGCCCGCGGCGACCAGCTTGACCAGGGTGTCGACGGTCTCGGCCTCGGCGACGATCGGCAGCTTCAAGCTGCCCTGGCGCACCATCTTGCCCAGCGCATAGTGGGCCGGAAAAGCCACCAGCCGCGGCCGCTCCTCCGTGAGGTCGATGGTCTCGCCATGGGCGCTGTCGCGCGTGGCGATCAGGCACATCTCGTCGTCGAACAGCGGCCGCGTGTCCAGCGTCTGCGAGGCGACGGCCGTGTCGTAGACCAGGCCGATGTCGGCCTTGCCGTTCTCCACCAGCTCGGCCGCGTCCGACGAGCTGCGGCACATCAGCGACAGCGCGACGTCGCTGCATTCGGCCGAGAAGCGCGCCACGATCTCGCCGAGCAGGTAGTAACTCAGGGTATGGACCGCCGCCACCCGCACCGTGCCCTGCGACACGCCGTCGTGCTTGCGCACGCAGTCGACCGCGGCGTCGATGCTGCGGTAGGCGGCCTCGGTCTTCTCCTTCAGGCCGCGGCCGGCTTCCGTCAGCTCCACGCCGCGCCCGTTGCGCACGAACAGCGGCTGGCCGAGGCAGCTCTCGAGCGTCGCCAGCTGGCGGCTCAGGCCGGGCTGGGTCTGGTCCAGCGCCTCGGCGGCGCGCGAGAGCGACTTCAGGTTCGCGATCTTGAGGAAGTACCGCAACTGGCGGTCGAGGGCGTCCACGCGATCCGTTCAGGCGTTCACGTCGACGATCAGCCGCCCGGCGACCTTGCCGTCGATCAGCTCCTGCGCGGCGGGAATCGCCTGCGCGAGGCCGATGGTCGCGGTCATCGCGAGCGTTTCGTCCGCGCCCAGCGTGCGCTGCAACTGGGTCCAGGCCTCCAGGCGCCGGGGCAGCTCGGCCTTCACGCTGTCGATGCCCACGAGCGTCACGCCGCGCAGGATGAAGGGCGCGACGGTGGACGGGAAGTCCATGCCCTGCGCCAGCCCGCAGGCCGCGACCACGCCGCCGTACTTCGTGGCGGCGCAGGCATTGGCCAGCGTGTGGCTGCCCACGCAGTCGACGACCGCGGCCCAGCGCTCCTTCTGCAGCGGCTTGCCCGGCGCGGACAGCGACTCGCGGCCGATCACCTCGTGCGCGCCGAGGGCCTTCAGCCGCGCGGCCTCCTGCGGGCGGCCCGTGGCGGCCACGACGCGGAAGCCGCGCCTGGCCAGCAGGCTGACGGCGAAGCTGCCCACGCCGCCGTTGGCGCCGGTCACCAGCACTTCGCCGGCCTGCGGCGCGATATCGCGCTCGATCGCGAGCACGCACAGCATGGCCGTCAGGCCCGCGGTGCCGATCGCCATCGCATGGCGGCTGGTGAGGCCCGCCGGCATCGCCACCAGGTAAGAGGCCGGCACCCTCGCCTGCTGCGCCAGCCCGCCCCAATGGCCTTCGCCCACGCCCCAGCCCGTGAGGATCACCTGGTCGCCGGCCTTGAACTCGGGTGAGGTGCTCTCGCCGACCGTGCCCGCGAAGTCGATGCCGGGCACCATCGGCCACTGGCGCACGATCGGGCCGCGGCCGGTGATGGCGAGCGCGTCCTTGTAGTTGAGGCTCGAGAACTCGACGTCGACCGTGACGTCGCCCTCGGGCAGCGCCGAGGCCTCGAGGGCCTTCACGGCGGCCAGTGTCTTGCCGTCCTGCTGGGTCAGGTGGATCGCGTTGAACATGGGATTCCTTGGGTTCGTCTTCAAAGGGCCGACCGCAGCGAGTCGGCCAGCGCATAGTGGGTGGCGCAGCGCACCTCGATCACGGTCGGGCCGCGCACGGCCAGCGCCTCGGCCATGACTTGCGCGGCCTCGTCCGCATGCCGCACCACATGGCCCGCGGCGCCGAAGGCCCGGGCGAGCGCGGCGAAGTCGGGGTTGCGCAGGTCCGTGCCGCTGACGCGGCCCGGATAGGCGCGCTCCTGGAACGAGCGGATCGTTCCGTACGAGGCGTTGTTGGCGACGACGATCTTCAGGTCGATGCCGCGGTCCACCGCGGTCGCGAGCTCGTTGCCGCTCATGAGGAAGCCGCCGTCGCCGCAGAAGGCGATCACCTGCCGCTGTGGATGGCGCAGGCCCGCGGCCAGGCCCGCGGGCACGCCCATGCCCATGGCACCGCAGGCCGAGCCGAGCAGGCGGTTCGACGGCCCGAGCCGGAGCGCACGATGCACCCAGGCGGCGAAGTTGCCCGAGTCGGTCGTGAGGATGGTGTCGTCGCGCATCGCGCCGCGCACGGCGTTGATCACATGGCCCAGCACGTCCTGCGCGGGCACGCGGGCTTCGTTCCAGCCGTGCGCGGCCTCGCGCGCATGCAGGCCCGCACGCAGCCATTCGCTGCGGTCGATGGGCGACGGCGTCATGCGCAGCAGCGCGTCCACGAAGGCGCGCGCGGTCGACACCACGCCGAGCGTGGTCGCGAAGTGGCGACCGATCGCGCCGGCATCGGGATACACGTGCAGCAGTTGCTGCGCGTCGGGCGACTGGCGCGGAACGGTGAAGCCCTGCGTCGACACGTCGCCGAGCCGCGTGCCGATGCCCACGATGAGGTCGGCCTGCGCGAACAGCGCCGTGTGGACGGCGGAGGGAAAGAAGCCCAGCTGCCCGAGCCAGTGCGGATGCGTGTTCGGAAAGAGGTCCTGGTTCTTGTTCGTGACCGCGACCGGCAATTGCCAGGCCTCGCTGAGCGCGACCAGTGCCTGCCTGAAGGCGCCATCGGCGCAGGCTTCGCCGCCGACGATGAGCACCGGCCGCTCGGCCCGCGCGAGCAGCGCGGCGGCGTCTTCCATCGCCTGCATCGACGGTTCGGGCCGCGCGACCCCGAAGCGCGTGGCGGCGCATCGGGGGATTTCCTGAGCCAGCAGGTCCTCGGGCAGCTCGACGATCACCGGGCCCGGCGTGCCGCTGGCCGCGGTCGAGAAGGCGCGCGCCAGGGTCTCCGCGGCCTGCGACGCGAGGTGGATGCGGGCGGTCCACTTCGCCATCGGCCCGAACAGGCGCGCCGCGTCGATCTCCTGCACCGCGTCGCGCCCCAGGTTCGGCAGGTCGACCTGCCCGACCAGCACCACCAGCGGCAGCGCCTCCTGCGAGGCCACGTGGATGCCGATGGTGGCGTTCGCGAGGCCCGGCCCGCGGCTCACCATCACCACGCCCGGCATGCCCGTCAGCCGCGCATCGGCCGCCGCCGCGAGGCTGGCCGAGCCTTCGTGGCGGCAAGTCACCAGATCGAAGTCCTCGCGGCCGTACAGCGCATCGAGCAAGGGAAGAAAGCTCTCGCCCGGCACGCTGAAGGCGCGCTGCACGCCGTGAAGGGCGAGGCTGTCGGCAAGGAGGTCGGCGACGCGGAATGGCATGGATGGATCGGGTTCGAGGCGAAGTGGTTGTGCGTTCATGCGAGGAGAGACCCGGCCAGGCGCAGCGGCGCGGCGGTCAATGCCTGCAGCCGCTCAAACGTGAGGCCGTCGACCATGCGGCTCACCACCAGCCCGTCGGGCTCGACCTCGATCACGGCCAGGTCGGTGAAGATGCGGCGCACCACGCCCACGGCGGTCAGCGGGAAGGTGCAGGCCTCGACGATGCGCGACTCGCCCTCCTTCGTCTGGTGCTCCATCAGCACCCAGATCGACTTCGCGCCCACGGCCAGGTCCATCGCGCCGCCCACGGCCGGCGGCGCCGAGCCGTCGAGGCCCATGCTCCAGTTGGCGATGTCGCCGCGCGCGCTGACCTGGTAGGCGCCGAGGATGGCGATGTCGAGATGGCCGCCGCGCATCATCGCGAACGAGAGCCCGGTGTCGAAGTAGGAGCCGCCCGGCAGGATGGTGACGGGTGTCTTGCCCGCGTTGATCAGGTCGCGGTCTTCCGCGCCCGGCGCCGGCCGCGGCCCGATGTGCAGGATGCCGTTCTCGCTGTGGGTGACCACGCCCGAGGCCGCGGTGATGTGGTCCGACACCAGCGTCGGAAAACCGATGCCGAGGTTGACGAAGCTGCGCGGCGGCAGCTGCGAGGCCGCCAGCGCGGCCAGTTGTTCGCGGGTGAGTCTGTTCATCCCCGATCTCCCAGGAAGACGCGGTCGACGAAGATGCAGGGCGTCACGATGCATTCGGGATCGAGGCCGCCGACCGGCACGATCTCGTCGACCTCGAACACCACCGTGTCGGCCGCGGTGGCCATCACCGGCGAGTAGTTGCGCGCCGTCTTGTTGTAGACGATGTTGCCCATGGTGTCGGCCTGCCTTCCCTTGAGCAGCGCGAAGTCGGCGCGCAGCGGCTTCTCGAGCACGTAGTCGCGCCCGTCGATGCGCTCCACGCGCTTGCCCTCGGTCAGCACGGTGCCGATGCCCACCGGCGAATAGAAGCCGCCGATGCCGGCGCCGCCGCAGCGGATGCGCTCGATCAGCGTGCCCTGCGGCACCAGCTCGAGCTCGACCGTGCCGGCGCGGTAGGCCACGGCGAAGGCCTTGGCGCTGCGCGGGTACGAGCAGACGATCTTGCGCACGATGCCGGCCGTGAACCAGAGCGACAGGTCGTCCGCATCGGCGCCCGCGTTGTTCGAGATCACGGTGAGCTCGCGCACGCCCAGCGCCAGCACGGCCTGGATGATGGCGCGCGGCAGGCCGGCACCGCCGAACCCGCCGACCAGCAGCGTGGCGCCATCGCGCAGGCCCTCGAGGGACTGCGCGGCGCTGTCGACCACCACATGTCTCAGGCTCATGGTTGCTTCGTTCCTTGTTCCTCGTCTGCGGCGGGCGCCGAGGGATAGGCCGCGGCGAGCCCGCGGCCGATGCGGTCGTTGAGCATCTCGGTGCTGCCGTCGGCGAAGGCCGCGAGCCGCACTTCGGAGGCGAGCGCGACCAGGCCGCTCGGCGCGGTGGCGCCCACGGCGCCCATCGCGCGGATGCACTGCTCGATGCCCTCGGTGGCGGTCTGGACCGCGATCTTCTTGGCGCTGGCCGCGAGCTCGGGGCTGCAGGTGCCGGCATCGATGCGCCGCGCCGCCTTCACCACGAGCGCATTGGCGGCCTCGAGACGGGCTGCGACCTCCGCGAGTGCCCATTGCAATCCCTGGTGCGCGAGCAGCGGTTGGCCGAACGCGGTGCGCCGGCCGCAGTACGCGACGGCCGTGCACAGCGCCGCATGCAGCGAGCCCGTGCACATGGCCGCCACGTGCACGCGCGCCGCGTTGATGGCTTCCATCGAGGCGCGGAAGGCTTCGCCGGGGGCGTGGATCAGCGCCCAGTCGGGAACGAAGTGCTGCGCGAAGCGGATCTCGGCGAGCCTGAATTCCATCGCGCCCGGCAGCTCATGCGGCGTCGCGGCGAAGGTCTTGCCGGCCTCGGGCTCGACCAGGAAGCCCGCGATCGCCTGCGATCCATCGGCCGCGGTGGTGCGCGCGAGCACCATCAGCAGGTTGGCGATGGCGCCGTTGCTGACCCAGGCCTTGGTGCCGTCGAGCAGCCAGCCGCCCTCGGTGCGCACGGCCTGCGAACGCAGTTGCGTGAGGTCGCTGCCGGCCGTGGGTTCCGACATCGCGGGCGCGCCGATCAGCCGGCCGGCCAGCAGCCCCGGCAGCAGGCGTTCCTTCTGCACTGCCGAACCGTGGCGCCACAGGCGCGTCGCCATGCCCTGCATGTTGTTGAGGCAGAAGGCCGCGGCGAAGCCGTGGCCCGCCATGGTCTGCGCGATGCGGACCTTGCAGAGGAAGGAGCCGCCGAAGCCGCCGCCCTCCTCCGGCACCTGCAGGCCGAGCATGCCCAGCGCGGCCCATTGGGCGATCACCGTGCGTTCGCAGGGCTCGCCGCGCGAACGCGCCTGCGCGAGCACCTCGGTGCAGAAGCGCTCGGTGTCGCGCACCAGCGCCAGCTCGCGTGCCGTGAGGCCGCTGTCCAGTTCGTCGAAGAAGCTCATGGTCAGCGCCTTCCGTCTCAATCGACGATCGGGAAGTTGGAGTCCTTCACGAACTTCTTCCAGTAGTCGATTTCCTTCTTGATGTCGGCCGCGAAGGACGCGGGCGTCGAGCCCTTGATGGCCACCGCGCCGATCGGCGCGAGGCGCTTCTCGAAGTCCTCGCTCGCGATCGCGCGGGTCAGCGCGGCCGAGGCCTTGGCGATGATCTCGGGCGGCGTCTTCGCGGGCGCCACGAGGCCGAACCAGGGCGAGATGTCCATGCGCGCGGCACCGGCCTGCTGCAGCGTGGGCAGTTGCGGGAACAGCGCCGAACGCTCGTCGGCCGCGATGGCCAGGGCGCGCAGCTTGCCGGCCTGCACTTGCTGCGCCACGGTGGACTCGGTGAAGAAGCCGACCTGCACCACGCCCGCCATCAGGTCGGTGATGGGCTGGCCGCCGCCCGGGTAGTTCACCAGCGTGAGGTCGACGCCGTTGAGCACGCCGAACAGCGCGCCGCCGAAGTGCGAGGATGCGCTGTAAGTGGCGCTGTAGTTGAGCTCGCCGGGATGGGCCTTGGCATAGGCGACGAACTCTTTCACGTCCTTCGCGGCCAGCGCGGGGTTCACCACCATCAGCACGCGCTGCTTCGCGAACTTGCCGATGGGCTCGAAGTCGGCCACCGGGTCGTAGGGCAGCTTGCGGAACACGGCCGCCGCGCGGGTCTGCACCGACTCGGCCGTGAGCATCAGCGTGTCGCCGTCGGGCTTCTGCTTCGCGACGTAGGCGGCGGCCACGGTGCCGCCCGCGCCGCCGCGGTTCTCGATGATCACCGGCTGCCCCAGCTCCTTCGACAGCGACTGGCCGACGATGCGCGCCACGATGTCGGTCGGCCCGCCCGGCGGGAAGCCGACCACCAGGCGCACGGGCCGCGTGGGCCAGGCCTCCGCGGCCATCGAAGCGGTCATCGAAGTGACAGCGGTCGCGGCGAATGCGGCGCAGACCAGGGACTTGAGCAAGGGAGAGATTCGCATGTGGATACCTCGGAACGTGGGATGAATATGTCCCATATGACACTTTGTGTCAAACCGGGAAACGAGCGTTTTCCGTTGAATAACAGCTATGCATCAGAGGGAAAGAAAGGCGTGCCTGCCTGTGGAGGAACCGAGCACCGTTCATGCCAGAAGGAAACTTTGGGTCCTGCTTCGGCGGCGGGCAGGCCTTCGGGACGGTCGTTGGAATGGAGCGAGCTCGGCCCCGCGCTGGAGGCCTTCCGCCGAATGGACGCGGGCCGCCGGCGCGCCTCGCGGCCGGCGCGCGAGCCATGCATCGCGCGAGATAGCAGCTATGCGGCTGCGGCCCTTCATGCGCGACCCGTGACGGGCCCGAATGCACGGCCGCGTGCGCCGCGACGGTGCGCTACAGCGCCTCGAGCGCTTGCTTCAGGTCGGCGATCAGGTCGTCCACGTCCTCCAGTCCCACCGAGAGGCGCACCAGCTTCATGGTCACGCCTTCGCTGAGCCGCGCGCCCGGCTCCACCTGCTGGTTGGCGCGGATCAGCGCGCCCGGGTGCGTGATCAGCGTCTCGGTGTCGCCCAGGCTGATCGCGCGCGAGATCAGCCGCAGCCGGTCGATCATGCGGATCGCGCCCTGCTCGCCCGACTTGAGGTCGAACGAGAGCATGCCGCTGCCGTGCTTCATCTGCCGCTGCGCGATCGCATGGCCCGGGTTGTCGGCCAGGAAGGGATAGCGCACCACCTCCACCGCCGGATGCGCGGCGAGCATCTGCGCGATCTTCAGCGCGCTCTCGCCATGCTGGCGCATGCGCAGCGTCAGGGTCTTGAGGCCGCGCAGCACCAGGAAGCAGAGCATCGGCGACAGCGTGGCACCGGTCAGGTAGCGCAGCCCGGCCTTGCGGATCTTGTGGATGGTGGCGGCGTCGCCCAGCACCACGCCGCCGAGCAGGTCGCCATGGCCGTTGATGTACTTGGTCAGCGAATGCACCACGAGGTCGGCGCCATGGTCCATGGGCCGCTGCAGGGCCGGCGACGCGAAGGTCGAGTCGACCACCACCCTGGCGCCATGCCGGCGGGCGATGTCGGCCAGCGCCCGGATGTCGAGCACCTCGCCGGTCGGGTTGACCGGCGATTCGAAGTACACGATCTTGGTCTTGTCCGACAGCGCCTGCTCGAGGTTGCGCGGATCGGAGAAGTCGACGCGCCGCACGCGGATGCCGAAGCGCGGCAGTCCGTCGGCCAGCAGCAGGCCCACGGTCGAATAGGCCGTGTGGTGCGCGATGAGCTCGTCGCCGGCCGACAGCAGGGTCAGCAGCGTGGCGCTGATGGCGCCCATGCCGGAGCCGGTGACCAGGCCCGCCTCGGCGCCCTCGAGGTCGGCCAGGCGGCGCTCGAGCAGCGCCTGCGTGGGGTTGTGCTGGCGGCCGTACACGTACTTCTCGCTCTCGCCCGAGAACACGGCGGCCGCGTCGGCCGTCGATTCGAAGGCATAGGTCGAGGTCAGGTAGATCGGCGGCGACACGGCGCCGAAGGCATCGGCCTCGTGGCCCGCGTGGATGGTCCGGGTCTGGAATCCCGCCGCGTGGGCGGCTTCGTTCGATGGCATCTGTGCTCCTGGTGGTTGGGAATAGGTGGTGCGTGGATCAATGCACGATCTGACTCAAAAAGAGTCGCGCGCGTTCGGTCTGCGGATCGGCGAAGAAGCGCTCGGGCGCGCCCTGCTCGACGATCTCGCCGCGGTCCATGAAGATCACGCGGTCGGCGACCTTGCGCGCGAAGCCCATCTCGTGCGTCACGCACAGCATCGTCATGCCGCTCTCCTGCGCCAGGCCGATCATCACGTCGAGCACCTCCTTGACCATCTCGGGATCGAGCGCCGAGGTGGGCTCGTCGAACAGCATGACCTTCGGGCCCATGCACAGCGAGCGCGCGATCGCCACGCGCTGCTGCTGGCCGCCCGAGAGCTGGCCCGGGAACTTGCCGGCCTGCTCGGGAATGCGCACGCGCTCGAGGTACTTCATGGCGGTCGCGCGGGCCTCGGCCATCGGCTTCTTCAGCACCCAGACCGGGCCGAGCGTGAGGTTCTCCATCACCGTCAGGTGCGGGAACAGGTTGAAGTGCTGGAACACCATGCCCACGTCGCGGCGGATGGTCTCGATGTGGCGCAGGTCGTTGCTCAGCTCGGTGCGGTCGATGACGATGCGGCCGCTCTGGTGCTGCTCGAGGCGGTTGATGCACCGGATCAGCGTCGACTTGCCCGAGCCCGACGGGCCGCAGACGACGATGCGCTCGCCGCGCGCCACGTCGAGGTGGATGTCGCGCAGCACGTGGAACTGCCCGTACCACTTGTTGACGGCTTGCATCTGGATGATCGGTTCGGTCACGGCGGAGTCCTTCGTTCTTGTTGGGGTCATGGCGGCGCTACTTGCCTGCGTTGTCGCTGGCGTGGCCGGTGGCGAGCGAGCGCTCGAGCGACCGGCTGTACTTGGAGAGCGAGAAGCAGAAGACGAAATAGATCGCGCCGATGAACAGGTAGGCCTCCACGCCGAAGCCGCCCCAGGCCGGGTCGGCCAGCGCGGCCTTCGCGGCCTGCGTGAGGTCGAAGATGCCGATGATCACGACCAGCGAGGTGTCCTTGAACAGCGCGATGAAGGTGCTGACCAGCGGCGGTATCACGACCTTCAGCGCCTGCGGCAGCACCACGCGCCGCATCTGCTGCGCATACGACAGGCCGATGGACTCGGCGCCCTCGTACTGTCCCTTGGGAATCGACTGCAGACCGCCGCGCACCACCTCGGCGATGTAGGCCGCGGCGAACAGCACGATGGCCAGCTGCGCGCGCAGCAGCTTGTCGATGCTCATGCCCTCGGGCAGGAACAGCGGCAGCATCACCGAGGACATGAACAGGATGCTGATCAGCGGCACGCCGCGGATCAGTTCGATGTAGCCCACGCACAGCGCCTTGATGGCCGGCATCCTCGAGCGGCGCCCGAGCGCCAGCACCACGCCGAGCGGGAACGCGAAGGCGATGCCGAAGGTCGAGAGGATCAAGGTCAGCGGCAGGCCGCCCCAGCGCACGTTCTCCACGTAGCTCAGGCCGAACAGGCCGCCCCACATCAGCAGCGCGACGAGCGCGAGCACGCCGGTCCAGAGCATGGTGAGCTTCAGGTCCCACGTGCGCCGCGCGGCGCTGCAGACCAGCGTGCCGATCAGCGCGAGGGTCGCGAGCAGCGGCCGCCATTGCTCGTCGTAGGGATAGGTGCCGAACAGGATCAGCCGGTGCTTCTCGGCGATGAAGGCCCAGCAGGCGCCGCCGGGCGCGTTTCGGCAGCCCTGCGCGGTCGGCGACGAGAAGGTGGCTTTCACGAGGAGCCAGTCGACCAGCGGCGGCACGGTCATCAGCAGCAGCCACAGGCACAGCAGCGTGCCGAGGATGCCCGCGGGCGACTGGAACAGGCGCTCCCGAGTCCATTGCCAGGCGTGCAGGGCGCGCTCGGGCGCGCGCGGGGTGGCGGTCGTGCCACCGGTCAGGGAAGTGGGGTTCATGTCAACGCTCGACGAGCGCGATGCGCCGGTTGTAGGCATTCATGGCGAGCGAGATGCACAGGCTCACCGTCATGAAGGCGGCCATGATGATCAGGATGCCCTCGATGGCCTGGCCGGTCTGGTTCAGGGTCGTGTTCACCACGGAGACGAGGTCGGGATAGCCGATGGCCACGGCCAGCGAGCTGTGCTTGACGAGGTTGAGGTACTGGCTCGTGGCCGGCGGCACCATCACCCGCAGCGCCTGGGGCAGCACCACCAGCCGCAGCGAACGCCCGCGCCGCAGGCCCAGCGACTCGGCCGCCTCCCACTGCCCGCGGTTCACCGACTGCACGCCCGAGCGCACGATCTCGGCGATGAAGGCCGCGGTGTAGCTCACGAGCCCGACCAGCAGCGCGAACAGCTCGGGCGAGAGGTTCCATCCGCCGGCGAAGCCGAAGCCGCTCGGGTGCGGGATCTCCATCGACAGCTGGCCGCCGCTCAGCGCCCAGGCCAGCACGGGCAGGCCGGCGAACAGCACCGCCGCCCAGGGCGCGAGCGCCATCGGATGGCCGGTCAGCGCCTGCCGTCTCCTGCTCCAGCGCGCGAGCAGGAAGGTGCCCGCGCCCGCCATGGCCAGCGCGGCGACCATCCATGCGAGCGAGTCGCCGAACAGCGCCGGCATCAGCAGCCCGCGGTTCGACAGGTACACGCCCGGCAGCGGATGGTGCGCGGCGCGCGGCCCCGGCATGCTCTCGGAGATCAGCGCATACCAGAGCAGCAGTTGCAGCAGCAGCGGCACGTTGCGCACGCACTCCACGTAGGCCGCGGCCAGCCGCGACACCAGCCAGTTGCCCGACAGCCGTGCCACGCCGACCAGGGTGCCGAGCACGGTGGCCAGCACGAGCGCGATGAGCGAGACGCGCAGCGTGTTGAGCAGGCCGACGACGATGGCGCGGCGATAGGTATCGGCCGGCGTGTAGTCGATCGGCGTCTCGCCGATCGCGAAGCCCGCCTCGCGGTCGAGGAAGGCGAAGCCGGTCGAGATGTTGCGCGCCGCCAGGTTGTGCAGCGTGTTCGACACCAGGTACCAGGCGGTCAGCGCCACCAGCGCGACCACGACGACCTGGTAGACCAGGGCGCGCAGGCCGGGGTCGTTCCACGACAGGCGCGCGCGCGGCCGCGGGGGCATGGCGCCCGTGTTTTCTTCGTTCATGGGAAATCCTCGATTCGCTTCGGGTACGGCCGTGCCGGCGGTTGCCCGCCGGCACGGCCTCTCGTTCAGGAACGAATCAGCGGATCGGCCAGCCGTACATCAGGCCGCCCTTGGTGTAGAGCGCATTGAGCCCGCGATCGAGCTTCATCGGGCTGCCCGCGCCGACGCTGCGGTCGAAGACCTCGCCGTAGTTGCCCACCTGCTTGATGATCCGGTAGGCCCACTTGTCGTCCACGCCCAGCGCCTTGCCCATGCCGGGCACGGTGCCGAGGATGCGCTGGATGTGCGGCGCCGGATTCTTCAGCGCCTCGTCGACGTTCTTCGAGCTCAGGCCGTACTCCTCGGCCTCGAGCATCGCGTTGAGCGACCAGCGCACGACGTTGAACCAGGCCTCGTCGCCCTGGCGCACCATCGGCCCGAGCGGTTCCTTCGACAGCGGCTCGGGCAGGATCACGTACTTGTCGGTGCTGCCCAGGTTGATGCGCGCCAGCGCCAGCTGCGACTTGTCGAGCGTGATGCCGTCGCAGCGCCCCGACATGAAGGCGCGCTTGATCTCGTCCACCGTGTCGAGCAGCACCGGCTTGAACTCCATCTTCAGCCCGCGGAACCAGTCGGCCAGGTTGAGCTCGGTGGTGGTGCCCGGCAGCACGCAGATGGTGGCGCCCGCGAGCTTCTTCGCGCTGGTGACGTTCGAGTCCTTCGTCACCATGATCCCCTGGCTGTCGTAGAAGTTGACGCCCACGCCGATCAGCCCGAGCGTGGTGTCGCGCGTCAGCGTCTGCGTGGTGTTGCGCGTCAGCACGTCGATCTCGCCGGACTGCAGCGCGGTGAAGCGCGCCTGCGTCGTGAGCGGCACCACGCGGAACTTGGTGGCGTCGCCGAACATCGCCGCGGCGATCGCGCGGCAGGTGTCGACGTCGATGCCCTGCCATTCGCCCTTGCTGTCGGTGAAGGCGAAGCCCGGCAGATTGGTCGATACGCCGCACTGCACCAGGCCCCGTTTCTTGACTGCGTCGAAGGTGGTGCCCGCGTGGGCGCGGGTTCCGACGGTGAGGACGAGCAAGGCGCTCAGCGCAAGGCCCAACAGCTTCATGGAGTGTCTCTTTCTGGAATTCTCGGGATCAGGCGGAATGGCTTCGAAGGGCCACGCATCCTTCGCGGCTCGGGTGCCGCCGCGAAGTGCGCGAAGTATCGGGACGATGGCCCGCGAAGGCCATGTACGAAGCGCCATATCAGCTATACCGCCGGGCCGGTCGCCCTCCTCTCATTCGCTGTCAAAGAAGACGCGGCGCCGCTACCAGCGATAGGTCGCCGTGGCATTCACCTGCCGCAGGTCGCCATAGGAGCAGAAGTTCGCATCGCAACCGCCGAAGTAGGCCTTGTTGGTCAGGTTGCGCAGGTTGAGCGCCAGGCTCCAGCGCTCGAAGTCGTAGCCGACCATGGCGTCGAACAGGGTGTAGGCCGGCACCTTGGCCGGCGCGGCACTGCCCTCGCCGCGGGTCGAACCCGAGTAGCGCACGCCGAGGCCCGCCTTGACGCCGTTGGCGAAGCGGTAGTCGACCCACAGCGCGGCGCGCTGTTTGGCGACCGCGTTGGGCTGGGTGCCGATGTCCTTGGGGTTGCTGCTGGCGATGGTCTTGTACTGCGGGATCCAGGTGTAGCTCAGCGACACGTTCATCTTCGGCATCGGCTGGAACAGTGCCTCGAGTTCCAGGCCGCGCGACAGCACCTCGCCCGTCTGCCGCGGCTGGAAGTCGGGGTCGTACGAGAGGTAGTTCCTGCGCCGCAGGTCGAAGACCGCCGCGCTGTAGCTGTCCTTGGTGCCCGGCGGCTGGTAGCGCAGGCCCGCTTCGTACTGCCGGCCGGTCTCGGGATCGAAGGGCCGCCGGGTGTCGGGGTTGATCGTGAGCACCGGCGTGAACGATTCGGAGTAGCTCAGGTAGGGCGCCCAGCCGCTGGGCGCGAGGTAGACCAGCCCCGCGCGCTTGGTGAACTTGTGGCTGCGGATGCGCGTGAAGCTGTCGGCGAGGCGGTCGGTCGATTCGGTTTCGGCGCTGTCGTAGCGCCCGCCGATCGTCGCCACCCAGTGCTGCGCGAACCTGATCTGGTCCTGCAGGTAGAGGCCGGTCTGGGCCAGCGTGCTGTCGCTGGAGATGTACGGGTCGGGCACCTGCACCGGACCGCCGTAGACGGGCGCGAACACGTCGATGGGCGCGAAGCTGCCGCCGTAGCGGCTGATCTGGTCGTAGCGCGAGCGCTGGTACTCGAGGCCGACCAGCGCGGTGTGCTGCGTGGCGCCGAGCTGGAACCTGGCCTGGGCCTGGTTGTCGACCACGAACTGCTTCGCCTTCTCCTTGCTCGCGAACACGACGCGATCGAACTGCCGGAAGTTGGCCGGGCTGTCGGCGTTGTCGGGATCGACGGTGCGGTATCCGGCGCCGGGCCAGGTCTGCTGCAGGTCGGTGCGCAGGCGGCCGTAGCGCAGGTTCTGGCGCACGGTCCAGGTGTCGCTGAAGCGGTGCTCGAACTGGTAGCCGACCATCCACTGGTTCTGGTCGAAGCGGTCGAAGCCGGGCTCGCCCAGGAAGGTCGAGGCGCGGATCCTGCCGTTCGGGTTGGGCAGCAGCGTTCCCTGGACCGGCGCCGCGTTGTAGACCACGCCCGAGCGGTCGCGCAGGAACTGGGACAGCAGCGTGAGGCTGGTGTCGGCGGAAGGCTTCCAGGTCAGCGAGGGCGCGAGGTAGAGCCGGTCGTCCTTCTCCTTGGCGTCGATCGGCAGCTTGGCGTCGCGCGCGACGCCGGTGATGCGATAGAGCCACTTGCCCTCGTCGTCGAGCGGGCCCGAGAAATCGCCGGCCACCTGACGGCGGCCGTGGTCGCCGATCTGCAGCTGCATCTCGCGCAGCGGCTGGGCGGTCGGCCGCTTGCTGGTCTGATTGATGATGCCGCCCGGGCTGCCCTGGCCGAACAGCACCGATGCCGGGCCGCGCAGGACCTCGACCCGCTCCAGGCCGTAGTTGTCGGTCCGCCACAGGCCCCAGGTGTTCATGTTGCGCAGCGGCATGCCGTCCAGGTAGTTGCCGGGCGTGTAGTTGGTGAAGCCTCGCAGCGAGATCCAGTCGAAGCGGCTGTCGGCGCTGTAGGCCGAGGTCACGCCGGGCGTGTAGCCCAGCGCCGTGCCCAGCGTCCGCGCGCCGATGGCATCCATGCGCTCGGCCGTGACCACGGAGATCGACTGCGGCGTCTCGATGATCGGCGTGTCGGTCTTGGTGGCGCTCGCGCTGCGCAGCGCCACGTAGCCGCGCACCGGCCCGGTCACGGTCTCTTCCTGCGCGTTGACGGTCACCGGGGGCAGCGTCGCGCCCGGCGCCGGGGCCGTCGACTCCTGCACGATCACCGCCGTGCCGTCGACGCGGGCCGAGAGGCCGCTGCCGGCCAGCAGCCGGTCCAGCGCCTGCCTCGGGCTCAGGGCGCCCGAGACGGCCGGCGCCATCTTGTCGCGCACCAGCGCGGGCTGGACGATCAGCTGCATGCGCGTCTGCAGCGCCCAGTCGCCGAGGGCCTGGCCCAGCGGCTTGGCGGCGATGTCGAAGCGCATGGCGCTGGCCGAGAGATCGATGCCGGCGGTCTGGGCGTGCAGCGGTGCGACGGCGAAGACCAGCGCGCAGGCAATGGCCAGCGGCGCGGGGCGCAACGGAAAGCGGGACATGAGGGGTTCTCCAGAGATGAAACGGATGGCAGTCAGCCGTGGAGACGGGCGAGCTTCCGGATACCCCAGGTCGGGCCCGCGAAAAAAATCGATGCGCGCGACCGCGCGACCGTTCTATCGGGCCAGCACCACTTCCGCGGCGCCGCCCTCGGTCTCTTTCAAGCGCACGGGCAGCGAGGCCGGCAGTACGCGCCGGAAGGTCGCCATGTCGCGCGGATCGAACACGCCGGTGATCGGCAGGGCCGCGACGGCGGGGTCCGCGATCACGAGCCGCGGATCGCCATAGCGCGCCAGCTCGGCCAGCGCGCGGTCCAGGCGCTGGTTGTCGAAGCGGACGCGGTGATCGCGCCAGGGCGCGAGGCCGGCGCTGGAGACCGGCGAGACGGCCGACAGCGCGCCTTGCGCATTGCTCGAGACCTGCTGCCCGGGCGACAGCAGCAGGTCCGCCTCGGTGCCCGCGCCGCGCGCTGCCTGCCCGACACGCACCCGGCCCTCCTCGACGGCCACGTGCACGCCTTCGCTGCCGGCGATGTCCGGCGTGTGGCGCACGAAGAAGCGCGTGCCCACGACGGTGATGCGCAGCGGTCCGGCCAGCACGTGGAAGGGCCGCGCGGGATCGCCCTGCACGGAGAAGGCCGCCTGGCCTTCGAGCAGCCGGACCTCGCGGCGCTGGCGGTAGTAGCTGATCTCCAGCCGGGTCGCGGTGTCGAGCCGCAGGCGGCTGCCGTCGGGCAGCGGCACGTCGAGCTGCTGCCCGCGCCGGGTGGCCATGGCCTGCACGAACACCGGCTGGGCTTCCCAGTGGTTCCAGGCGAGCAGTCCCGTGCCGGCCGCCACGGCCACGACGGCCGCCACCGCGACGGCGGGCACCAGCACGCGGCGCCGCGAGGGCATGGCCGGCATGGCGGGTGTCCCGGCGGGGCTGGCGGCCTCCATGGCGCGGTCGTAGGCCAGGTTGCGCTGCAGCAGGTTTCGCATGTCCTGCGGGATCGCGTCGAAGGCCTGCCATTCGCCGCCCCAGCGTTCGAAGGCCTCGCGGTGCAGCGGATCGGCCGCGAGCCAGTCCTGGAAGGCCTGTTCCTCGCGCGCGCCGAAGGCTTCGCCGCGGCGGCGGACAAACCAGTCCAGCGCTTGCTCGCGCATGCGCGAGGCATCGGCTGGCTGGATCGATGGGTGGCTCATGGGGCGTTGGTTCTCGTCGAGGTAGACGTGCGGGCGGTCGAATACCCTAGGTCGGACAGCGATACGGTTTTCTCACTCGAGCCGCGAGCGGTGGAGCTTCCTGCGCGGCACAGTGGCGGTGTTGCCGTCGCCGCCCGCGGACAGGTTGCGGCAGCGCTCGCAGGCATCGAGCGCATGCTTGATGTGCTGTTCCACCATCTTGACCGAAATGCCCATCTGCGCGGCGACCTGGGCATAGCTCAGGCCGTCGAAGCGGTTGAGCATGAAGGCTTCGCGGCAACGCGGCGGCAGATTGTCGATGACCGAAACCAGCGCCAGCAGGCCCTGGCGCGAGGCCAGCGCGGTTTCGGGTTCCCAGCTTCGCGGGCCCGGCGCTTCGACGGGTTCGAGCTGCGCGGGCGGCAGCTCCACGCCGGCGCGTACCCTGCCGTGGCGCTGGTGATCGATCACGAGGTTGCGCGCGGTCTGGTAGAGCAGCGCGCGCGGATCGCCGATGGTCGAGCCCGAGGCCTGTGCCGCATAGACGCGCGCATAGCTTTCCTGCGTCATGTCGGCCGCAATGCTGCGGTCGGACACCTTGCGGGAAAGAAAGCCCAGCAATTCGCGGTAATAACGCTCGAACACAGCCCGCCGAAGTCCTGAAATAGGTTGGTCGAAGTCCCTGGGGCAGGTTGGCTTCGGCGCGGCGTGGCTGACCTGATGCGGTTCGGAAGCGTCCGAACGCGCCGGGATTATCCGCGATGGTTCGCGGGCCCCGGCCGATCAGGTTCCGTTCACGCAAGGCTTCTAGCATCCGCGCATGCTGCTCGCACGCATCCGCCGATTCGCCGAAGCGCACCACCGCGCGTGGTGCCTCGCGGGCATCCTGCTGGTGTTCCTGCAGCCCTTCATCGCCGCCCACTTCTGCTGCGACGGCATCGAGGACGAGCCCATGCTGCGGGTGCGCGCGCTCGGGGAAATGAGCCAGTTCGAGGCCGACGACCGCGAGAACCACGCCACCGACCGCGAGACCACGATCTTTGCGCAGGTGCCCGCGGGCATCGATCACCCCGATACGCTGAGTGCCGGCCTGGGCACGCTGCTGGCGCTGGTGCTCGCGCTGCTGCCGCTGGCGCGGGTCGTCAGCCGGCCGGTCGCGCCCACCGGCCGCATCGGCCCCGAGCAGGTGCCGCCGCGCGGCGGCGCGCCGCCACCCGCCTTCCCCTGGAGGCGCCGCCCTCCCCCCACCGCTCCACCCCCGACGCACTGAGAGAAGCGACGCCTCGCGCGCCGCCCTTCCCGCCGCGCATGCCCTGCCGCGGCGACCCATCTCTTCCTCGAACGGAGGTTCCCCGTGTTCGTCCTTTTCGGGCGCGCCAGCCGCGCCCGGCGCAGCCCTGCGCCTTTCGCGCGCAGCAGCCCGCCGTCTTCCCTCCTCTTCGTCCCCGCGCGGGAGCGCATGCCATGAGTGACCTGAATCTCACCCTCTTTCAATGGCTGGCGGCCGACACGCCGCCAACGCGGCCCGCGCTGTGGCTCGCCACCGCCTTCGCGCTCGGTGGCGCCTGGCTCAGTGCCGGGATCATCGGCGTCGCGATCTGGAAAAAAGCGGCCGACCGGGCCTATCTGTGGATCGTGCTCGCGGCCGCCGGGCCCTGCGCCATGCTGTCCCATGCCATCGCGTTGCGCCTGGACCAGCCGCGCCCCTTCGTGCTGGGCCTGGCCCAGGCCTACATCGAGCATGCGGGCCGCGGCTCGCTGCCCAGCACGCATGCGAGCGTGATGTTCCTGGTGGCCGTGGCCTGCCTGCTGCGCCCGAGCCTGCGCCGTGTCGGGCTCGCGCTGCTGGCCTCGGCCATCGTCACGGGCTGGGCGCGCATCTACGTGGGCGTGCATTTCCCGATCGACATCGCCGCCGGCCTCGCCCTGGGCGCGGTGCTCGCGGGTGCGCTCGCCATCGCGCTGCGGCTCGCGCGCCGGCTCCTGCCGGCCGAAGGCGCGGCTCCGGCCACCTGGAGGATGCCGTGAACGCGCAGACATTCTTGCGTCGCGCGCCCGAAGCGGTAGCAGCGGTCGAAGCGGTAGCGGCGGCACCGGCGCCGCTGCCGGCGCCCACGCCCCCCGAAGGGCGAGCGCTCAGTCTCTCCTGCGTGATCCCCTGCTTCAACGAAGGGCCGAACCTGCGCCGGCTGCTGCCGCTGCTGGAGGACATCCTCTGGTCCACGCACATGAGCTGGGAGATCGTGATCGTCGACGACGGCAGCACCGACGACACGGCCGCGGTGGTCGATGCCTGGTGCGAACTGCCCGGCTTCCGCTGCATCTCGCTGTCGCGCAATTTCGGCAAGGAGGCCGCGCTCACCGCGGGACTGGCCGCGGCCGTGGGCGACGTGGTGGTGCTGCTCGACGGCGATCTGCAGCATCCGCCCGAGCTGGTCCATACCATGCTCGCGCAGTGGCGCGCCGGCGCCGAAGTGGTCTATGCGGTGCGCGAGCGGCGCGACGACGAGAGCCCCGTCAAGCGGCTCGGCAGCCGGCTCTTCTATCGGCTGCTCAATGCCTCGGACCGCTTCGCGGTGCCCGAGGACGCGGGCGACTTCCGGCTGATGGACCGCAAGGTGGTCGATGCGCTGATGCGCCTGCCCGAGCGCGGCCGCTTCATGAAGGGCCTGTACGCCTGGGTCGGCTTTCGCGCCGTGGCGCTGCCCTACACGCCGGCGCCGCGCGCCGAGGGCCGCTCCAGTTTCAACATGCGCCGCCTCGTGCTGCTGGCGCTCGACGGGCTCACCGCCTTCACCACCTGGCCGCTGCGCATGGTGAGCGTGGCGGGCCTCGCGATCGCACTGCCGGCCTTCGCCTATGGCCTCTACCTGTGCGCCGAGCGGCTGCTGTTCGGCAATGCGGTGTCGGGCTGGACCACGATCGTCGTGAGCCTGATGTTCTTCATCGGCATCCAGCTGATCTCCACCGGCATCCTCGGCGAGTACATCGCGCGGATCTACGAGGAGTCGAAGGGGCGGCCGCTGTACGTGGTGCGTGGCGAGCGTGGCGGCGGTCTCGCCACGGAGGGTTCATGAGAGCGGACACGCCGGGGCAGGCACGTGTTTTCTGGGTCGGTGTGGTGCTGGTCGCGTGGCTGCTGGCGACCTCGGGAGCCCGCTCGCTGATGGCGCCCGACGAAGGCCGCTACGTGGGCGTCGCGCTCGCCATGCTGCATTCGGGCGACTGGCTGGTGCCGCGGCTCGACGGCCTGCCCTTCTTCCACAAGCCGCCGCTGTTCTACTGGATCGGCGCCGCGGCGATGGGCGTGGCGGGGCCGGTCGAATGGGCTGCGCGGCTGCCCTCGGTGCTGGGTGCGAGCGCCGCCGGCATCGCGCTGTTCGCCTTCCTGCGGCGCTGGACCGACGACCGGCTCGCGCTGTGGTCGACGGTGGTGCTGGCCACCATGCCCTACTTCTTCCTCGGCGCGCAGTTCGCGAACCTCGACATGCTGGTGGCCGGCTGCATCTCGGCGACGGTGCTGCTCGCGGCCTGGGCGGTGCTGGCCCATGACGAGGCGCAGCCATGGCGCGGTGCGCTGGCGGGTGCGCATGCCTGCGCCGCGGCCGGGCTGCTCGCCAAGGGGCTGATCGGCCTGCTGCTGCCGTTCCTGGTGCTGCTCGCCTGGTGCGCCTGGACGCGACGGCTGGGCACGCTGTGGCGGCTGTGCCGCTGGCTGCCCGGCTGGGTGCTGCTGCTCGCGCTCGCGGCGCCCTGGTTCGTGGCGATGCAGCGCGCGTACCCGGACTTCTTCGATTACTTCGTGATCACGCAGCACTTCAGGCGCTTCGCCTCGAGCGGCTTCAACAACGAGCAGCCGTTCTGGTTCTATCTGCCGGTGCTGGCCGCGCTGACCCTGCCGTGGTCGATCGGCCTGCTGCTGCCGCGCCACAGGAACGCGGCGCCGGACATCGGCACCACCACGCGCGACATCGACCGGCTGATGGGAGTCTGGCTGGTCGTCATCGTGGTCTTCTTCTCGCTGCCGCGCTCCAAGCTCGTCGGCTATGTGCTGCCCGTGCTCGCGCCGCTGGCTTTTCTGGTGGCGCGGCGCATCCTGGCCAGCGGCCCGATGCGCGAAGGACGAGGCCTGAAGGTGGCCGCCGCCGCGGCCATGGCGCTGTGCCTCGCGGGCGTGGGCACGCTGGTCGCGATGCCGCCGCCGGGCGCGAGACTGCACCTGCCCGCGGGCCAGCGCATCGGGCCCGGCGACCAGGTGCTGATGCTCGACAGCTACGTCTACGAGATCCCCTTCTACTGGCAGTTGCGCGCGCCGGTGATGGTGCTCGGCGACTGGAAGCAGCAGCCGGAGCGCGACGACTGGCGCAAGGAGCTCGCGGATGCGGCGCGCTTCGACAAGGCCCGGGCCTCGCGGCTGCTGGTCGATGCGTCGCAACTGCCCGCGATCCTGTGCGCGCCGCGCACCACCTGGCTGGTCGGCCCGAACAATTCGCAGCTCGCGCATCCGTGGCTCGCGGGCACGAAGCTGGTGGCGGTCAACGACCGGCTGGCGGTCTGGCGCCATGACGGCGCCACGCGGCGCGGGCCGCACTGCGCGGGCATTCCCGACGCGGCCCCGAACGCGGACGCGCAGCCATGAGCCCATCACCACGCGAGGCCACTGCCGAGGGCCCGCGCTCGATCTGCATCTGCGTCGACGACTTCGGCATGGGGCATGCGATCAACGAAGCGGCGCTCGTGCTCGCCGAGCGCGAGCGCATCAGCGCCGTGGGCTGCATGGTGCGGCGCGCCGCATGGTTGCCGGGTGCGCGCCTGCTGCGCCGGCTCGATCGGCAGCGCACCGACATCGGCCTGCACCTGGACCTGACCCGCCCGGCCGTGCCCGGCGGCCGTGAGCCGGGGCTGCTTGGC
Organism: Variovorax sp. PDC80; assembly: GCF_900115375.1. Taxonomy (NCBI): domain Bacteria; kingdom Pseudomonadati; phylum Pseudomonadota; class Betaproteobacteria; order Burkholderiales; family Comamonadaceae; genus Variovorax; species Variovorax sp. PDC80. Next base: position 265,087 of record NZ_FOWG01000010.1, read on the forward strand.
CTGCTGGTCGCTCCTCGGCTGCGCCCGGCCGCACGGCAGGCGATCCAGGCGGAGATCCGCACCCAGCTCGCGCGCTTCGAGGACGCGATGGGCCGCGCGCCCGCCTTCGTCGACGGCCACCGGCATGTGCACCAGTTCGCAGGCGTGCGCGAGCTGCTGGTCGCGGAGCTCGCGCGCCGCTATCCCGACGCGCCGCCGTGGCTGCGCAGCACCGAGCCCGGCTGGCGCCACGGCAGCGACGGCTTCAAGGCGGCCGTCATCCACGGCCTGGGCGGCGCGGCGCTCGCGGCGCTGGCGCGCGAGCACGGCATTCCCACCAGCCGGCGCCTGCTCGGCGTCTATGGCTTCTCGGGCGATGGCCAGGCCTACCGCGCGCGCCTGCTGGCCTGGCTCGCGGTGGCCGCGCGCGGCGACGTGCTGATGTGCCATCCCTCGCTGGGCCGGGTGCCTGGCGACCCGCACGGCGCGGCGCGCATGCGCGAGTACGCGGTGCTGCGCGCGCTGGCGCTGCCCGCGGTCGGCGAGCCGGGCGCGATCCGGATCGCGCCGCTGTCGGCGGTGCTCCAGGGCGGCTGAGCGCGCCCGTCGGCGGGAGCGCCGGCGTTGTCCGGTTGCGACGCCTGCGTCCGGCATGCAGACGAAGTTCGTACAATGAGAACTATTCTCAACGAGCTGCGCGGCCTGCCGTCCTCCGATGTCCACCTCCGATGCCTCCGTGCGACTGGTCGCCACGCTGTACGGCGAACACCATTCGTGGCTGCTGCAGATGCTGCGGCGCAAGCTCGGCAACATCGAGAACGCGGCCGACCTGGCGCAGGACACCTTCGCGCGCATCCTGTCGGCCAACGAGACCGGACCGCTGCGCGAGCCGCGCGCCTACCTCACGACCGTGGCCGGCCGCATCGCGGCGCAGTACTTCCGCCGCCTCGCGCTCGAGCGTGCCTACCTCGACGCCATCGCCCACCTGCCCGAGGCCACGAGCCCCTCGCCCGAGGCACGCCTGCTGGTGCTCGAGGCGCTGGCCGCGGTCAGCCGCGTGCTCGACGGGCTGAAGCCGCGCACGCGCGAGGTCTTCCTGCTGTCGCAGCTCGACGGCCTGCCCTACGCGGAGATCGCGCAGCGGCTCGGCGTGTCGATCCACATCGTGCAGAAGGACATGGTGAAGGCCTACGCGCATTGCTACGACGCCGTCTATGGCGGCTGAGATCGGCACGGCGCCGCGGCGCGCGGTCTTCCAGCCCGCGGGCGATGCGGCGCTCGATCGCGCCATCGTCGCGCAGGCGGTCGAATGGCTGGTGCGGCTGCAATCGGGCACCGCCTCCGCCGCCGAGCGCGCGGCCTGCGAGCATTGGCGCGGCGCGCACCCCGACCACGAAAAGGCCTGGCAGCGCGTGCGCGGCCTCGGTGCCGACCTGCGCGATGGCGTGCACGGCCTCGCGCCCGAGACGGCCCGCGGCGCCTTGCGCGGCGCCGACGCGGCACGGCGGCGCTGGGCGCTCAAGGCCTTCGTGCTGGCCGCGAGCGGCGGCCTGGGCGCCTGGGCGCTGCGCGACGACATGGCCTGGTGGCGCGCCGACTACCGCACGGCCACCGGCGAACAGCGCAGCGTGCTGCTGCCGGACGGCACGCGCGTGGTGCTGAACACGCGCAGCGCGATCGACGTGGATTTCAGCGCGGCCGAGCGCGGCATCCGCCTGCTCGGCGGCGAGATCATGGTCACCTCGGGCCACGACCCGGCCGCGCGGCCGCTGGTCGTGCATGCGGGGCCCGGGCGCGTGGTGCCGATCGGCACGCGCTTCCTGGTGCGCGCGCCCGATGGGCCCGCCGCGGGCGAGGTCGTCGTGCTCGAAGGCCTGGTCGAGCTCGGCGTGGCCGGCCGCGAAGGCACGCTGCGCCTGCCCGCCGGCCAAGGCGCGCGCTATGCGGCGGATGGCATCTCGGCACCCGAGTCCAGCAACGAGAACGCCGCGGGCTGGACCCAGGGCGTGCTGGTGGTCGAGCGCATGCGGCTCGACGACTTCCTCGCGGAGCTGGGGCGCTATCGCCCGGGCGTACTGCGCTGCGACCCGGCGGTGGGCGCCATCCTCGTGAGCGGTGCGTTTCCGGTCGCGCGGACCGATGCGGTGCTCGACATGCTCGAAGAAACGCTGCCGGTGCGGCGCCGCTCGCTCGGCCCTTACTGGACGACGATCGCGCAGCGATAGCGGGGACGGCGGCCCGCGAAAAAAAGATCGAAGAAAAACGGCAGGTTTCCAGACCTCGTGCATCAAGGAGGAAGAGACACCCCGCGGCGAAGGCCGCGTGGGCCCCATCTTCCAACGATCACGGAGAGTTCTTCCCATGGCATTCGATGCTCGGTCCGCCGCCCGGACCGGCCCCTTCCCGCTCGCGCCCTTCGCCCGCTCCGGCTGCCTGAGCGCGGCGCTGGCGCTGCTTGGCGTCTCGGCCGTTCCCGTGGGAGCCCAGCCCGCGCCCGTCGCCGAGGCGCCGCGCAGCTATGCGATCGGCGCCGGCTCGCTCGACAGCGTGCTGGGCCGCTTCGGCCGCGAGTCGGGCACGATGATCGCGATCGACCCGACGCTGACGCAGGGCCTCGCGAGTCCCGGCCTGCAGGGCAGCTATGCGGTGAACGAGGCCCTGGCCAGGCTGCTGGCCGGCAGCGGGCTCGAGGCGGTGCCGGGAGCCGGCGGCGGCTGGCGCTTGCGCCGGATCGGCGCGCCGGCCACCGGCGCGAGCGCACTTCCCGATGCGGCGGCGGAGGCCGCGGCGCGCACCGGCACGCTGGCGCCGGTGGTGGTCAGCGCCCAGCGCGAACGCCTCTACGACGTGCAGGACGTGAACGCCGGCGCGCTCGGCGTGCGCTCGCTGCAGGACCTGCCCTTCGCGGTCGGCTCCTACACCGTCGACACCATCGAGAACCAGCGCGCGCGCACCGCGCTCGACGTGCTGCGCAACGATCCCTCGGTCACGCCCACCTCGGGCTTCTCCTCGTTCGACGGTATCGCGGTGCGCGGCTTCTCGGCCAACTCCTTCAACAACGTGCGCCGCGACGGCCTGCTGGCGAACATCTACAGCGACGTGCCGCTGGAGAACAAGGAGCGCGTCGACGTGCTCAAGGGGCTGTCGGGCTTCCTGTACGGCGTGGGCGAGCCCAGCGGCATCGTCAACTACGTGCTCAAGCGCCCGACGCGCGAGCGCTTCGCCAGCGTGAGCGCCGAGGTGCGCAGCTACGGCGGGCGCTATGCCAGCGTCGATGCAGGCGGTCCGCTGAACGAGGCCGGCACCGTGGGCTACCGCTTCAATGCCGCGAGCGAGCGGGTCGGCGACTTCACCCATTTCGGCGACCTGCGGCGCGACTTCCTCAGCGGCGCGATGGACATCAAGCTCAACCGCGACGCGCTGCTGCAGCTCGACTTCGACTGGCAGCGCAAGTCGCTGGCCGCCAGCGGCATGATCGGCCCGCGCAGCGACGGGCTGCTGGTGCCCGCGCGCAGCTTCGATCCGCGCACGCTGGTCGGCCAGCCCTGGGGCCAGTACAAGACCGACGCCTGGAACCTCGGCGCGAGGCTGAATTACGCGCTCAGCGAGAACTGGGACCTGACGGCGCAGCTCGCGCTCAGCCGCACCAAGCGCAACGCGATCTTCTTCAATGCCTCGAAGGTGGCGCCGAACGGCGACGTGCTCGCCGGCAACACGCGCTACGAGGGCGAGGCCTATCCCACCACCGCGGGCCAGGTGTTCGCGACCGGGCGCTTCGATACCGGATCGATCGGGCACGAGACGGTCATCGGCTACTCGTACTCGAGCCTGCAGTCGCCCGACGGCGACTACCTGCGCTTCCCGCAGTACATCGGCAACATCTACCGGCCGCTGCCCTACTTCGCGCCCTTCATTCCCGAGGACACGCACCTGCCCGCGAGCAAGGCGCGCCAGAGCAGCCTGTTCGCGAGCGACACGATCTCCTTCGGGCCGAACTGGCAGCTGCTGATCGGCGCGCGCCACATCGACTACAGCAGCGACATCGGCAGCAAGTACGACGGCACGCCGAAGTACACGACCAACGTGACCGTGCCCACGGTGAGCGCGATGTACAAGCCCTCGGAGCGCACCACCTTCTACGCGACCTACGGCGAGGGCTTCGAGCAGGGAGCCTATGCGCCCAGCTATGCCGACAACGCGCTGCAGAAGCTCGGGCCGATCAAGAGCCGGCAGTACGAGGTCGGCGTGAAGAGCCGCGTGCGCGACGGCTTGATGGTGACGGCCGCGGCCTTCGACATGGACAAGCCGCTGCAGGCGGTCTCGCCGGCCGACAACGTCTTCCGCGAGCAGGGCCGCCAGCGGCATCGCGGCGTGGAGTTCACGGCCAATGGCGAGATCACGCCGCAACTCAGTGGCATCGCCGGCGTGTCCTGGCTCGACGCGCAGCAACGCGAGACCGGCGACCCCGCGCTCGAGGGCCGCCGCCCGAGCAACGTGGCGCGCTTCCAGGCCAACCTGTTCCTCGACTACCGGCTGATGGCGGTGCCGGGGCTGTCGTTCAACACCGGCATCTACCACGTCGGCAACCGGCCGCTGGACCGCGCCAACACGCTGATCGTGCCGAGCTTCACGCGCTGGGACCTGGGCGCGGCTTATGTCACGCGGCTGATGGGCGCGCAATCGATCCTGCGGCTGTCGATCGAGAACGTGACGAACCGGCGCTACTGGAGCTCGGTCAACTACGGCGGCGTGACGCAGGGCAATCCGCGCATCGTCCGGCTGTCGATGACGGCCAACTTCTGAAGGAGGCCCGCATGAAGATCGATGCAAGGGATGGCCTGCGGCACATGGCCCTGGCGCTCGCGGCCCTGTGCTGCGGCGCGTCGTCGGCCCACGGCGTGTGGGTCGCGCAGCGCGCGGGCGAGCTGGCCGTGGTGCTCGGCGAAGGCGCGCTCGACGAGGCCTACGAGCCGCGGCAGCTGCGCGAGACGAAGGCCTTCACCGCCACCGGTGCGCCGTCGCAGGTGCAGGTGTCGGCGCGTGCGCGCAACGTGGTGGTCGAGCCGGCGAAGGATGCGGCCGTGCTGTGGGTGGCGCTCGAGGACGGCTTCTGGTCGCAGGGCCGCGACGGCAAGTGGGTCAGCGGCTCGCGCTTGCAGGTGCCCGATGCGCGCAAGGCCGGGCACTACATGAAGTACGGCACGACCCTGCTCGCGCCGGTCCGCCTGCCTTTCGCGCCGCTCGGTGCCGAGCTGGAGATCGTGCCGCTGGCCGATCCCTTCGCGCTGCGGCGCGGCCAGCGCCTCGCGGTGCGCGTGCTGTCGAAGGGTCGGCCGGTGGCGGGTGTGGAGGTGATCGGCGATTTCACGGGCAACACAGCAGGACCGCGCGTGAAGACGGACCGCGAGGGCCGCGCCACGGTCACGCTGGGCAGCAGCGGGCTCAACGTGATCGCGGCCTCGCTGGTGCGCCCGCGCGGCGACAGGAGCGAGGCTGACGAGGACGGGCTGGAAGCCACCCTCGCCTTCGTGCTGCCGCGCGCCGGCCACTGAATTGCGCGGGGCCAGGTAGCCACAAGGCACTACAATGCGAAGGATTCCTATTTAGAAACAGAGGGCGGCAGCAGGTCTGCACGAGAAAGCGCATGGTGGTCGGCGAATCAGCCCTGCAGCGGGAGGTCCACGCGCTCTACAGCGATCACCACGGGTGGCTCTGCGGGTGGCTGCGGAGTCGGCTCGGCAACAGCTGCGACGCGGCGGACATCGCGCACGACACCTTCATGCGCGTGTGGACCGGCTACCGCGCCGATGCCATTCCGCCGCTGCGCGAGCCGCGCGCCTACCTCACGACCGTGGCGCGGCGCCTGATGGTCAATCACTTCGAGCGCCAGTCGCTCGAGCGCGCCTACCTGGCCTCGCTGGCCCTGCTGCCCGAGTCGCTGGTGCCCTCGGTCGAGGAACGCGCCATCCTGCTCGAAACGCTGCACGAACTCGATGCCCTGCTCGACGAACTGCCGCCGCCGGTGCGCACCGCCTTCCTGATGTCGCAGCTCGAAGGCCTGTCCTACGACGAGATCGCCGCGCGGCTCAAGCTCAGCGTGCGCACCGTCACGCGCTACATGGCGCAGGGGTTCCGGCAATGCCTGCGGCTGATGCTGGCGCAGGGCGCATGAGACCCGCGGGCACCCCGGTCGATCCCCGGCTGCTCGACGAAGCCGCGCAGTGGCTGGCGCGCCTGCATGCCGGGCGCCCGAGCGCGGCCGACCTGCGGGGCTGCGAGGCATGGCGCAACCAGAGCCCCGAGCACCAGCGCGTCTGGCAGAGCGCCGAACAGTTGAGCCGCCGCTTCGGCGCGGTGCCCGCGGCCGTGGGCATGCCGGTGCTCGACCGGCGCCGGGACGCGGCCGGCCGGCGCGCGCTGCTGCGCACGGTGGCGCTGCTGCTCGGCGTGCCATCGGCTGCATGGATCGGCTATCGCACCCTGCCCTGGCAGGCGATCGGCGCGGATGTCAGCACCGCCACCGGCGAGCGCAGGCACCTGACGCTGCCCGACGGCAGCGGGCTCGACCTCAACACCGCATCGGCCGTGAGCCTGGACTTCGACGACACGCAGCGGCTGCTGCGCCACCGCGCCGGCGAGATCCTCATCGAGACCGCGCCCGACCCGCGTCCCTTCCTCGTCCAGACCGCGCATGCCAGCCTGCGCGCGCTGGGCACGCGCTTCGTGGTGCGCAGCGACGACGCGCGCGGCCGGCTCAGCGTGCTGGAAGGCGCGGTCGAGATCCGGCCCGCGCGGGATCCCGGCGCACCCGTCATCGTGCCCGCGGGGCGCCAGGCCTTCTTCAGCGCGACGACCGTGTCGGCGCCGCGCGCGCTGGCGGCTGGCGCCGATGCCTGGGCCCGTGGCGTGCTCTATGCCGAGGAGATGCGGCTCGCGGACTTCGCGGCCGAGCTCGCGCGCTACCGCAGCGGCGCCCTGCACTGCGATCCGGCCGCGGCCGAGATCCGGGTCTCGGGCGCCTTCCAGCTCGACGACACCGACCGAATCCTGGAACTGCTGGCCCAGACCCTGCCAGTGCGCATCGAATCCAGAACGCGCTACTGGGTGACCATCGCCGCGCGTTGACCGCCCCAACCACCACCCCCCTTTGGCCCGCCACCCCGGCGGGTTCTTTTTTTGCGCCGCCCTGTCCGGTTTTCGCGGCTCGCCTGTCATGCAGGACGAGACCCGCTTTCAACGATCGACGACAGGACCCCTCTTCATGACCGAACGGCCCCGCCCTTCCGCTTCCCGAACCCTCCGCGCGGCGCCGCCGCGCCCGCTCGTGCGCAGCGTGCGCGGCGCGCTGTGCCTGCTCGGCCTGTGCGGCACGCTGGCCGCGCCGCTGGCCCGGGCCGCCGATACCGCCGTGGCCCAGGCCACCGCGCGCTACGACATTCCCGCCGGCCCGCTGGGCCCGGCGCTGCTGAATTTCGCGGGCCAGGCCGGCGTCAACCTCAGCATGGACCTGGCACGCACGCGCGGCCTCTCGACGCCGGGCCTGCGCGGCGCGTTCGCGGTGCAGGAAGGCTTCGACCGCCTGCTGGCCGGCAGCGGCCTGCGCACGCGCGCGCTGGGCGGCGGCAATTTCACGCTGGAGGCGGCCGATGCGGCGGCACCGGCCGGCCGTCCCACGCCTTCGGGTGCCGCAGCACCGGCCGTCGAACCCGCGATCCCGGGCGATGCGCTGGCACCGATCACGGTGACCGACCGCACGCAGAGCAACCTGATGGCGCCCACGCGCCAGGTCACGGTGATCGAGCGCCAGGAACTCGAGGGCCTGCGCCAGGGTTCCGACAGCGTGGCCACCCTGCTGAGCAAGGTGGTGCCGGGCATGGCCGACTCCAGCCACACCATCACCGACTACGGCCAGACCCTGCGCGGGCGCAACATGCTGGTGCTGGTCGACGGCATCCCGCTCAACACCAACCGCGACTCCTCGCGCAACCTGGCCAACGTCAACCCGGCCGACGTCGAGCAGATCGAGGTGCTGCGCGGCAGCAGCGCGATCTACGGCAGCGGCGCGGCCGGCGGCATCGTCTCCATCCGCACGCGCCAGCCCGACGGACAGACGCGCGCCGAGACCACGGTGACCGGCGTGACGCCGCTGTCGCGCATCGGTTCGGCGGGCTTCGGTGGCGAGGTGCAGCACTACCTGTCGGGCGCGGGCGAGAAGATCGACTACACGCTGAGCCTCGGCGCGCGCCGCGTCGGCGCCTCCTACGACGCGCGGGGCAGCCGCATCGCGCCCGAGCCGAGCCAGGGCGACCTGTTCGACTCGAACATCTACAGCGCCTCGGCCAAGATCGGCTGGCGCATCGATGCGAACCAGCGGCTGCAGCTGTCCGCGAGCCACTACGACGCCAAGCAGGACACCGACTACGGCTCCGATCCCTCGGTGGCGAAGCTGCCCGCCGGCAGCGCCGCGGCCCGGCCGCTGCGCGGGCTGCAGCTGGCCGAGCAGAACCGCGTGAAGAACACGCTGGTTGGCATCGATTACCAGCACCGCGACATCGCCGGCAGCTCGCTGGCCGCGCAGTTCTACTACCGCGACTTCTTCACCCGCTTCGCGCCCTTCGATGCGCGCGGCGTGTCGGTGCGCGGCGCCAACGTGGACCAGGTGACGCAGAACTCCGAGGTCCATGGCGGCCGGCTGACCATCAAGACGCCGCTGGGCGCGGACAAGAAGACGCAACTGACCTGGGGCGCCGACTTCAACCAGGAGCGCAGCGACATGCCGCTGGACGTGTTCGATCCGCGCCTGTACGACCTGAGCGGCGGCCTGCGCTTCCTCAAGACCGGCTCGCGCATCTTCATGCCGCCGATCACCACGCGCAGCCTCGGCGGCTTCGCCCAGTTGCAGCACCGCTTCGACGACCGGTGGTCGGTCGAAGGCGGCGTGCGCTACGACCGCGCCCGCACGCGCTTCGACAGCTTCGTGCCACTGTCGCAATCGCGCGTGGCCAATCCGCGCCCGGTCAATGGCGGCGCGGTCGACTACAAGGGCTGGACCTACAACGCGGGCCTGGTCTTCAACCCGACCAAGGCGCACGACCTCTACCTGTCGTACAGCCAGGGCTTCGAGCTGCCCGACATCGGCCTGCAGGTGCGCAATGCCACGCCGGCCTTCAACATCGCGGGCTCCGACCTGCAACCGGTCAAGACCGACACCTTCGAGCTCGGATGGCGCGGTCGCTTCTCCAACGTGGTCGCGAACCTCGCGGCCTTCCAGTCGCAGTCGGACCTCGGCGCCGTGCAGAGCTTCAACAACGGGCTGAACCTGCTGCGCACCAAGGAGCGCATCCATGGCCTCGAAGGCGCGCTCGACTACTTCAGCGACGACGAGCGCTGGGCCCTGGGCGGCAGCTTCACCTGGATGAAGGGCCGCGAGCTGCCGCAGGGCGCCGCGCGCTACCAGGACATGACCGGCTACCGCATTCCGCCGCTCAAGCTGACGGCCTACGTCGAGTACAAGCCCGACGGCCGGTGGAGCCACCGGCTGCAGGCGACTTCCTATGCGGGCAAGGACTACCGCCTCGATGGCGTGAGCAGCTTCGGGCGCCGCGACACCAGCGGCTACACCACGGTCGACCTGATCAGCCGCTGGAAGATCGACGACAAGAACAACTTGGCGATCGGCGTGGAGAACCTCTTCAACCGGAAGTACTTCCCGCTCTACAGCCAGCTGCTTCGCAGCAACAACAACACGAGCCGCCTGCCGGCGCCCGGAGCCGTGCTGAAGCTGAGCTACACGCACCGCTGGTGAGGCGGTTCGGCGGCGACGCGAAGCTCAGTCGTCCCGCGCTTCGCGGCAGGCTTCGCACAGCACCTGCACTTCGACGGCCTCCACCGCGGCCGCCGGTACGTGGGCCTTGCAGGCATCGGCGATGAGCCGCGACAGCAGGCCCGTGCCCCGGAGGTCGACCCAGCGCCGGCAGCCGGTGCAGACCAGCCGGCCCGCGGCGTCGCAGGCATCGCTCTCGGGCAGGCTGTAGCTCGAGACGGCGCGGCCGTTGCGCTCCACCAGCAGGTGCTGGATCGCGCCCTCGGCCGCCAGCCGCTTGAGCGCCGAATAGATGGCCGACATGTTCATCGGCGTGCCCCGTTGCGTGAGCCTGCGGTGCAGGTCGCGCGGATGCAGGTTGCCGCCCTCGGACTCGGCCATGGCCGCGAGGATGCGCTCGTGCTGCAGCTGGTTGCGGTCGGTGACGCCGGAGTGCGGTCCGAACGCCGGATGGCGCAGGTCCGCCTTGCGGTTGACGAGGCGGGTCATCGCGTCGGGCTGCCACGGCGGGCTCGTGGGTGGATTCATCATCGGGCTCCTGAAACCTTCGGCTCGCGGGCGGACACGGCCGGCGGGCGATGAAGCCCGCCGGCCGCGCGCATCAGAACTTCGCGTTCAGCGACACGCGGAACGAGCGCGGCGCGCCCGGCGTGATGTTGGTGTTGCTGTTCGCGTTGAGGAAGTACTTGCGGTTGAACAGGTTCTCGACGTTCAGCTGCATCTGCACGTTGCGGTTGAGCGTGAAGAACACCGCCGCGTCGACGCGCGTATAGCCCGGCAGCACCACGTTCGGGAACGGCGCCGCGTTGGTCACGATCTGTTCGCTCGACGCGAACATCTTGGCCTGGTGGATCACACCCGCGCCCGCGCCCCACATCGGCGAGAAGTCGTAGCGGTTCCACAGCGCGAAGGTGTGCTTGGGCACCTGGCCCACGCGGGCGCCGGCGCGGATCGTGGCCGAGGTGTCGGCCTTGAACTTGGCGTCGGTGTAGGAGTAGCCGCCCGAGACGCTCCAGGCCGGCGTGATGTTGCCGCTCAAGCCGAGCTCGAAGCCCTGGGTGCGCTGGCCGTCGCTGAGGATGGTGCGCGCGCCGGTCGGATCGGTCGGATCGAGCACCACCACGTTGGAGCGGTCGAGGCGGTAGAGCGCGGCGGTGGCCGCGAGCGCGGGCAGCACGTCCCACTTGGCGCCGATCTCGTAGTTCTTGAACTTCTCGGGCTTGAGCGCCGACGAGCTCAGCGTGAGCGAGGACAGCTGGTCGCCCGCGCGCGGCTGGTAGGCGATGCTGTAGTTCGCGTACAGCGACAGCGGCTCGACTGGCTTGTAGATCACGCCCAGGCGCGGCGACACGAGGTCGTCGTTGGTCTTGAAGCGGTCGCCGTTGCGGTTGTTCTGGAAGTCGACGCGGAAGCGGTCGTAGCGCAGGCCTGCGATCAGCTGGAACTGCGGCGTCAGCTCGATCTGGTCCTGCACGTAAAGGGCCGCGACCTTGGCGGTGCCGCTGTTGTTGGCATCGGTCGCGGACTGGCGGTAGAACACCGGCGCGTAGGTCGTCGGCAGCCACAGCGGCACGTTCACGCTGGTGGCCGTGTTGTTGAAGTAGCCGGTGTTGCGGAGGTTGTCGGTGTCCTGCTTGCCGATCTCCGCGCCCACGAGGAACTTGTGCTTCACCGCGCCGGTGTTCAGCGTGAAGCTGACGTCGGTCTGGTTGAAGAAGCTCTTGCGCGTGGTCGCGTTGTCGTAGGCGCTGATCGCCACCGTGGTGCCGAGCGCGTTGACCGCGCCGGGGAACACGTTGCGGTAGAACTTGTCCTGCTCGGACCAGCGCGTGCGGTTGCGCAGCACCACGCCGTTGTCGAACTCGTGCTCGACCAGCGCGTTGAAGGCATCGAGCGAGGACCAGGTCGGGCTGCCGGCCGCGTTGCCGAAGAAGGTCGACGGATCGGTGACCACCGGCACGCCGCGGAACGAGGTGATGCCGCGGTCGGCGATACGCTTGTCCTTGAAGTGCTCGTAGCCCAGCGTCACCAGCGTCTTCGCGCTCGGGCGCCAGCTCAGGGTCGGGTTGATGCCCGAGCGCTCGAGCCAGACGCCGTCGCGGTAGCTCTTGGAGTTCTCGTACAGGCCGTTGAGGCGGAACGACAGCTGGTCGTTGATCGGCTGGTTGATGTCCGCCGTCAGGCGGCGGTTGCTGTGCGAGCCGAGCGTGACCGAGGCGCCGTACGAAGGCGTCCACTCGGGCTGCTTGCTCACGCGGTTGATCAGCCCGCCGGTGGCGCCGCGGCCGAAGATCATCGCGTTCGGGCCCTTGAACACTTCCACGCGCTCGATGTTGTAGAGGTCGCGGTAGTACTGGACGTCGTCGCGGATGCCGTCGATGAAGAAGTCGCCGGTGGTGCTGATGCCGCGGAAGATCGGCGTCTCGCGGTTGCCCTCGCCCTGCGCGAAGCCCACGCCCGGCACGTAGCGCGCGGCCTCGGCAATGCTCTGCACCGCGCGGTCGCGCAGCTCGTCGCTGGTCACCACGCTGATCGACTGCGGCGTGTCGCGCAGCGGCGTGTCGGTCTTGGTGGCGGTGGTGCTGCGCTTGGCGGCATAGCCCTGCTCGGTGCCCGTGACGGTGATGGGCGGCAGCGAGTTGCTGCCGTCGGCGGTCTGCGACCAGGCGGTGGATGCGCCGAGGGCCAGGGTGGCGCCGGCGGTGAGCAGGTGAATCGCCCGGACGACGGCGCTGGGCGCGATCGCGGGTGCCATGCCCGGAAGGCGCGGGCTGCGTGACTTGTTCATTTGGAACTGATGAAGGAAAGAGAAGGCGCATTCGCGCCGGCTGCGAAAGAGCGCATCGCCGCTGCCACCTCCCCCTTCTGATCGCGGCCGCGAAAGAGACGGAAATACGAACGATTCGCAATTTCGAGCAAATGTAGAAGCAGGTAGTAGTACTGTCAAGTGCTACTGATTTGGCGCGAAGAGAGCCATGCGAGCCAGGTTCAACCGAGAGAAACGGAAGGCGTTGGCTCTGAAAGCCAGGGGTCAGTAGTCTTCAGGAGAACTACTTTCATGTTGGGGAAATGCCACGCAAGCGCGCGCGGCCGCCCCTCCGGCGCGTCCCGGATCCAGACGAATCGAGGGATTCAGGAGGGCTTGGTCGGGGTCTTCTCGACCCGCGCGGAGCGCACGCCGCTGATCTGGCCGCGCACGACCTTCCAGAAGTTCTTGGTGCCGTCGAGCAGGCGCCAGGCGTTCGAACGGTGCGCGAGCACGCCGACCTCGGGCAGCACGTCGCGCAGGTTCTTCAGGCCGAGGATCTTCAGGTACTTGCGCACGGTGGTCGGGCTGTGGATCAGCAACACGACGCGCCAGCCGTAGTGCCGTCCGAGCAGCAGCATGCCGATCGCGCTTTCGAGGTCGTCGAGGTCGCCGTTGAACTCGTCGACGGCCCGGTCGACGATGCTGAGGATTTCTTGATCGTTCACGGCCACGGCGATACCCCTGAGTGCTGCTGAGCGCTGTTTCTGTTGTCGAAGGCGCGACGGCAGTGTCGCACGGGGCCGTTCGAGGAGGGCCGTGCGATACTTTACCAATGAGAATCGTTGTCATCTCGACGCCGCGCGGATTCACCGATGTTTGACGCCTTCGCCATCACCCTGCGCGAGCTGGCCGAGCTGATCCTGATCGTGGGCTCGCTGCATGTCTGCCTGCGCGAGTCGCGGCGCTTCTCGCTGATCAAGTACGTCGGCTGGGGCCTGGGCCTGGGGCTCGCGCCCGCCGCGGCGCTGTCGGTGCTGCTGATGGACGCCTCGGTCGACCGCAACGTCAGCGCCGGCCTCAGCACCCTGATGGCGCTCGGCATCCTGGTCATGGCGACGAGCATGGGCGCCTCAGTGCGGCAGATCCGCGGCCGCGTCCACCTGTTCCACGAGGCCTGGCTCGACAGCCGGGCCGCGCCCTTCCTGGTCGTGGCCTTCGTCGCGCTGTCGGCCTTTCGCGAATCGCTCGAGATCGCGGTCTTCGTGCGCGCGATCGGCGCGCGCGCCGGCATGGTGGATGCCGCGCTGGGCGTGCTGCTGGGCGTCGCGGCCACCGGGCTGCTGCTGCCCGCGTGGAAGTGGCTGCACCTGCGCGCGCGGCTGCTGCTGGCGTTCCGGGTCTCGGCACTGCTGCTGGCCCTGCTCGCGATCCAGCTGCTGCTCTACAGCGTGGCCGACCTGCTGCGCATCCCCGAGCTGCGCGACGACGGCGTGGCCTGGGCGCTGACCGTGGCGCCCTTCTTCGAGGAGGGCGCGCGCCATGCCTGGCTGTGCGCCGTGCTGATGCTGCCGCCGCTCTACTGGGTGCTGCGCGGCTGGTGGTCGGAGACGGCCGCGCGCGTCGAGTAGTTCAGTCCCGCGTGCCCGCGCTGCAGCGGTTGCACGCGATCCACACCACGATGTCCTCCTTCGAGGCCACGGGCAGTCCCTGGTCGGCCCCGACCTTCGCGACCTGCTCGCGCAACTGGATGTCGTCGGCGACCACGCTGGCGCCGCAGCTTCGGCACTGGAAGCGGATGCGCGACGAGGCGCTCTCCTCGCCGTAGAGGTAGGTGAACACGGGCCGCCCGCGCACCTGCCGCACCCGCCGTTCGATCACCCGCTTCTTCTCGAGCAGGTGCAGCGTGCGGTACACGCGCGACACCGCGGCGGCATTCGATTCCTCGACCCCGCGCGGATAGAGCTCCTGGGCCGTGCAGGCCTGGCCCGCGTTCGACATCAGCCGGCCGAGGATCTGCAGGCGCTCGGGGTTGACGCGGATGTCCGCGTCCTCGAGGCGGCGCTGAATGGCGGCGTCGTCGAGCGTTGCTTCCCGGTGTTTTTCAGCAGGCATGGGCATGGTCGATGGGGCTATACGGTGGCCGCCGCGGCGCGGCGCGCTCTCCAAAAGCATGATGCAGCGCAGTTGCAAAACTGCCGGATGGATTGAAAACAGCAGGTAAAGATGGCTGCATCCGCATGATCGGTTCAGCGCAGGCGGTCGGCGCGCAGCCGCTGCCGATCGTCGGTCAGCGAGCGCGCCGCCAGGTAGACCGCGCCGGCGGCCGCCACGCCGCCGGCACCGGTCAGCAGGAACAGCAGCAGGATCTGGTACTTGGCGGCCTCGACCGGGTCCATGCCAGCGAGCAGCTGGCCGGTCATGATGCCGGGCAAGGTGATCACACCGGCCGCCGACATCTGGTTGACGATCGGGATCATCCCTTTGCGGATGGACGCGCGGATCAGCGCCGCCATCGCCTGGTGAATGGTCGCGCCCAGCGCCAGCCGGGCCTCGATGCGCGCGCGCCCCGCGGTCACGCCCTCGAAGAAGCTGTCGAGGCCCAGGCTGGCCGAATTGAGCACGCTGCCGAGCACGATGCCCATCAGCGGGATCGCATAGCGCGGGTCGTACCAGGGCTGCGGCCGGATCGCGGTCATCAGCGCCAGCACCACCGTCGCCACGCTCGACACGCCCACGGCCGCCGCGCCGATGCCGAAGTTGCCGCCGCCGCGCAGCCGGTGCGCGGGCCGCACCGCCACCTCGCGTGCCGCGGCCAGGATCATCAGCAGCACGATGGCCAGGGTGGCGCCCGGCGAAGCCGCCGCGAACACGAAACGCAGCACCAGCCCCACCAGCAGCAACTGCACCACCATGCGCGCGGCCGCCCACAGCACCTGCCGATGCAGTTGCAGCCCCAGCAGCAGCGAGGCGAGCGCGTTCAGCAGCACGAGCACCGTGGCGAGCACCAGATCGGTGGCGTCGAGGTGGATGGGGTTCATGCGACGCTCCCTGCCGGCTGCAGCCGGCCCGCGTTCAGTTCGAGATGACGTGCCGCGACGCGCGCGGCCTGCTCATGGGAATGCGTGACCCACAGCAGCGTCAGCCCCGCGGCCTGTTCGCGCGCCAGCAGCGCTTCGACCGCGAGCGTGGTGGCGGGGTCGAGCGAGGCGGTGGGTTCGTCGAGCAACAGCACCATGGGGCGGTGCGCGAGCGAGCGCAGCAGGGCCAGCCGCTGGCGCTCGCCGGTCGACAGCCGCGCGATGTCGGCCTGAAGCACGTCGCGCGGCAGGCCCAGCTCCGCGATCCATCCCGCGAGCATGTCGCGATCGAGGCCGGCCGGGAAGTGCTCGGCCACGCCCATGCCCCACCACGCCGGCTCCGCCGCCTGGTAGATCACGCGGCGGCGCCACTCGGGGCCCGACAGCGCCGCGCGATCGATGCCGTCGAGCACCACGCGGCCCTCGCCCGGATCGAGGTCGGCCACCAGCCGCAGGAACACGCTCTTGCCCGAGCCCGAGGGGCCGAGGATGGCGATGCATTCGCCGCGCGCGGCCTGCAGCGCGATGGGGCCGACGTGCAACGCACGCAGGCCCTCGATGGACAGGTGGGCGGGGGCGGAAGGACGGGAAAGCTCGGGCATGCGCGAAAGAATGGCCAAAGCCCCGAGCTTGCCGATCAAGCTGAACGGCGGCTGAAGCGCCGCCTCCGCGCGCGCCCTCTCAGTACACGTCGCGCCGGTAACGCCCTTCGGCGATCAGGTCGTCGAGCGTGGCACGCCCCAGCGCGGCCTCGAGCGCCTCGTCCACGCCCGCCGCCATGCCATGCAGGCTGCCGCAGACGAAGATCGCGGCGCCCTCGCCCACCCAGCGGCGCAGATCGCCCGCGTGCTCGCGCAGGCGGTCCTGCACGTAGATGCGCGGCGCATGGTCGCGTGAGAACGCGAGGTCGACGCGCTCGACCTGGCCCGCGGCCTGCCAGTGGCGCAGCTCGTCCATGAAGAAGGCGTCGCGCGCCAGCTGGCGTTCGCCGAACACCAGCCAGTTGCGCCGGTGGCCGCGCTCGATGCGCTCGCGCAGATGGCCGCGCAGGCCGGCGTAACCCGAGCCGTTGCCGACGAAGATGCAGGGCCGGTCGTCGGCCACGGGCGCGAAGCCGGGGTTGGGGAGCAGGCGCAGCGGCACCGGTGCCATCAACGGCGCATGCGCAGTGAGCCAGCCCGAGGCAATGCCGAGGCCCTGTTCATGGCGCGCCTGCCGCACGAGCAGCCGCACGTGGCCCTCCGAGGGCAGGCTCGCGATCGAATAGCGACGCGTGGCGAGCGGCACCAACGCATCGGCCAGCGCCTGCGCGTCGAGGCCTTGCACCAGGGCCTGCGGCGCGGGCACGGCGCTGCGGGCCAGGGCCTCGGCGAGCGTGCAGTGCCGGCCTTGGAAGACGACGGGTGCATCCGCTGTCCACGACGTGGCACGCAACAGGGCCGCCACCGTGTCGGCCGCGAGCCGCGGCTGCAGTTCGGCCAGCGCGCCGGGCCGCCACGCGGCGGCCGCTTCGGGCGGCGCGGCGAGTTCGATCTCGTAGAGCGGCGCACCGAGGCTGCCGGGATTCAGCAGCCGGCGCGCGCTCAAGGTCCAGGGTTCGAACGCGGGCGCTAGCGGTTCATCGGCCAGCGCCTCGGCCGGCACTGCATCGGCGCCGCGCAACGTCACCAGTTGCCGGCGCCAGCGCGCAAGCGCGGCCGTGTCGCCGTTGTCGACCTCGATCATCGGAAACAGCGACTGCGCGCCCGCCGCCACCAGCGCATGGTCGAGCGCATGGCCGAAGCCGCAGAAGCGCGCGTAGTGCCGGTCGCCGAGCGCCAGCAGGCCGTAGCGCAGGTGCGCGAGCGCATCGCCGCCGACCTGCACCAGCCGCTGCGCGAAGCGCCGCGCCGCATCGGGCGGGCCGCCTTCGCCGAAGCTGCTGGCCACCAGCAGCAGGCGCTGGTGATGGCGCAACTGCTCGGGATCGAGCCGCGCGAGCGAGGCCACGGTTACGCGCAGGCCGCCGGCCTCGAGCGCGGCGGCGCTGCGCAGCGCGATGCCCTCGGCGGTGCCCGACTGGCTCGCGAAGGCCACGAGCACGCCTTCGGGCGCTGTCGCGCCATCTGCCGACGGCCGCCCCGCCCCAGCGGCAAGCGCTGCGCGTTCCGCGGCCACCGCGCGCTTCTTGCGCCGGCGGTCGAGGTAGAGCATCCAGCCCGTGACGGTGAACACCGGCAGCATCAGCGCCGCGAGCATCATCGCGATGCGGCCCGGCAGCCCGAAATAGGTGCCCATGTGCAGCGGATAGATGGCGGCCAGGAAGCGGCCGCCCATGGGCTTGGCGTCATGGCGCTCGTCCTGCGCGACCTCGCCGCCCGGCAGGCGCACCGTCATGCGGTTGCGCGCGCGTTCGTGGGCCGGATGCGCATCGAGCCAGGTGAACAGCACCGTGGGCGCGGCCCCCGTGGGCACGCGCAGGATCACCTCGCTCCAGCCGCTGGCGGCGGCCTGGCGCTGGAACGTGGCCCAGGCGGGCGCCACGTCGACCGCACCGGCGTCGTCGCGCTGCATGTTGCGCACGCGCGGCGCATTGCGTGCCTGCGCGGGCGCGCGCGGCTGGCCCGCGAAGGCATCGACGCGGTCGCGCACGGCGTCGAAGGCCCAGTAGACGCCGGTGGTGGTGAACACCAGGTACAGCAGCAAGGCGCAGGTGCCGGCCACCGAATGCAGCCCCCAGAGAAAGGGCCGGCCCTTGAGCGCCGGGTCGAAGGTCAGCCAGGCGCGCCAGTCGAGTGGCCGCCGCGGCCAGCGCAGGTACAGGCCCGACAGGGCCAGCACGAACAGTCCGATCGCCAGCACGCCGGCCGCGACGCGGCCCGGCTCGCGCGGCAGCAGCAGCCAGCGATGCAGCGCCTCGACCCATTCGAAGAATTCGGCGCCCGCCAGCGGCGGCAGCGGCCGGCCCGCGTAGGGATCGAGGTAGACGGTGTCACCGCGGCGCTCGCCGGGGCGCGGCGCGAAGATCACGCGCGCCGCGGCGCCGGGCTCGGCGAACAGCGCGAGCGTGCCGACCTGGCGGCCCGGGAAGGCCTCGCGCACGGCCGCGAGCAGCTGCGGTGGCGCGAGCGCTTCCTTGTCCTGCACCGCCACATGGCGACCACCGGGATTGAGCGCATCGATCAGCTCCTCGCGGAACGACAGCACCGCGCCGCTGAGCCCGATCACGAGCAGCACGCTGCCCGCGGTGATGCCCAGCAACCAGTGCAGCTGGAACCAGGCCTGGCGCCATGTCGGCATCGTCATTCAGCGCGCTCCCGCGGCCCAGTCCACGGCCGCGTCGAAGAGCGCGCGACCGGCCGGTGCCAGGTTGGTGAAGCCGTCGTTGCCGAGGAAGACCATCACGCGGCGCGCCGGCGCGAGCGATTCGTAGTCCATGGTGGCGCCCTTCTCGTAGCCGAAGAGGGCCGCCTTCTCGGGCTGGCCGTAGAGGGTGGCGATGGTGGTGGCGCCGAGACCGGGGCGGCCCCAGCTTATGCCGGCCTGCCGCTGGTAGACGTTGGCCACGCCGGCCGGCAGCCCGGCACCCATCGGATGCGGCGCGTTCACCAGCCACAGGTAACGCTCCTTGGCCGCCTCGCCGAAATCGACGTCGTGCCGCTTGCCCGTCATCGCGAGGTCGTCGAGCAGGTCGTTCTCCCAGGTCAGCAGCGGCACCGGCAGCTGGCGCCAGCCCGGATGCACGTCCTTCGCGGCCACGGTCGAGGAGATCACGACCAGCTCGGCGCCCGCCGCCGCGGCCGGCTCCACCGCCTGGTCGAGCATGGCGACCGCGAAGCCGCGCGTGCCCAGGTGCTGCGCGACCTGCTCGTCGACCGCCGCGTTCGGGCTGCCGCGCTGCACCAGCAGCACGAGCTTGCGGCCGGGTGCCGCCTGTGCGCCGGCTGTGCCGGCCAGTCCCGCGGCGAGGGGCAGCGCGAGCCGCAGCAGCGCGCCACGGCGGTCGATGGAAACAGCGTCCTTCATGCCTAGAACTCGAAGGTGGTGAGCAGCGACACCTGGCGCGCGTCGCCCATGGAGATGAAGTAGGTGTTCGCGGCCGAGGGGTAGTAGGTCTTGTCGAACAGGTTCTTCACGTTGAGCTGGAACTTGACCTTGCGGCCATGGATGCGCGTGTCGTAGGTGGCGAAGGCATCGGCGGTGGTGTAGCCCGGCAGCACGAAGCTGTTGGCCGAGTCGCCGGGCCGCTTGCCCACGTAGTGCACGCCGCCGCCCACGCGCAGCCGGCCCTCGGCGCCGAAGACCTGGCCGAAGTCGTACACGGCCGACAGCGACGCGGTCTGGCGCGCCACGTTCCACAGGCGGTTGCCGGCGTACAGCGGGTCTTCGGTGGTCTTGGCGTCGATGTAGGCGTAGCTCGCGATCGCGCTCCAGTTCCTGCCGAGCTCGCCGGCCACGTCGAGCTCGAGGCCGCGCGAACGCGCCGCGCCCGAGGTGCGCCAGTCGGTCAGCTTGGTCACGTCGTTGAACTGCGAGACCAGCACGTTCTTCTTGCGGATGTCGAACAGCGCCACGGTGCCGGTGAGGCCGCCGGCCAGGTCGAGCTTGGCGCCGAGCTCCCACGACTTGCCCTGCTCCGGCGCGACCGAGGCATCGACGATGTAGCCCGAGGACAGCGGCGCGATGGTCGAGGTGGGCTTGAGCGACTCGGTGTAGCTGCCGTAGAGCGACAGGCTGTCGCTCCACTTGTAGACCAGCCCCACGCGCGGCAGCACCTTGGAGCCATCGGTGTCGGTGTTGGCCTTGAACGGACGGCCGCGGCCCGCGGTCTGCGACCAGGCCTGGTAGCGCAGCCCGGCCACCGCGATCCAGCGCTCGCTAAGATGGATCGAGTCCTGGAAGAAGAAGGACTGGTTGTGCAGCTTGTCGGTCTGGTCGCTGTCGCTGGCCGACACGGTGGCCGAGGGGAACTCGAGGCCGTAGACCGGGTTGAGGTAGCTGAAGCTGCGCGTGACGGCCTGGCGCAGCAGGTCGGCGCGGTAGATCTTGCGGTACTCGGCGTCCCAGCCGAACTGCAGGTCGTGGCGCATGCCGCCGAGCTCGACGCGGCCGTCGACATAGGCGGTGGCATAGCTGTCGGTGCTCAGCGCGCCGTGCGTGGCGTCGTTGCTGCGCGTGAGCGTGCCGCGCGTGGTGTTGAGGCCGGTGATGCGCAGCTGGTTGGCATCGTAGGTCTCGCGGTTGTAGCTGAGGTTCAGGTGGCCGGCCCAGCCGCCGCCGAACTGGTGGTCGACCGAAAGCTGGGCCAGGTGGCTTTCGCCGCGCATCTCGTTCCAGGGCTCGTCCAGGCGCCGGGTCTTGGGCAGGTCCAGCGGGCTCTTGGTGCGCGAGTCGAGCGCGGTGCCGCGGTCGAAGGGCGTCACGAACTTGCGGTACTCGTACCAGAGCACAGCCTGCGTGTCCTCGCCATACCAGGCCAGCGAGGGCGCGACCAGCGTCTCGCGGTGGGTGCCGAAGTTGCGCCAGTAGTCCTCGTCCATGCGGTCGACGATCAGCCGGTAGGCCAGGCCGTTCTCGCCGATGGGACCGGTGGTGTCGAGCGTCTGGCCGCTGCCGTTGCGCCCGCCCGCGTAGCCCGAGGCGCCCAGCGACAGCGCGGTGCGCTGGGTCAGTTGCGGCTTCTTGCTGACCACGTTGATCACGCCGCCCGGGTCCATCAGGCCGTAGAGCAGCGAGGATGGGCCCTTGAGCACCTCCACGCTCTCGGCCGCGGCGTTGAGGCCGCGGCCCTGCACCAGCGGCATGCCGTTGTGCATGATCGAGCCGTCGCGGTTGCCGCCGAAGCCGCGCTTCATCAGCGTGTCCTGCGTGCTGGCCAGGGTGTTGCCCTGGTTGATGCCGCTGACGTTGGCGAGCGCATCGTCGATGTTGCGCGGGCGCTGGTCGCGGATCACCTGCGCGGGCACCACGTTGACCACCTGCGGGATCTCGAGCACCGGCGCCGTGGTGCGCAGGGTCGAGGCATCGGGCGTGGGCTGGTAGCGGTCGTCGGCGTCGCCGGGCGCCGGTGCCGCGCGCGCCACCACGCGCACGGCGGGCAGCGCACCGGTGCCCTCGATCACGCCGGGCTCGGCCTGCGCGCTCGCCGATCGGCGCAGGATGAATTCGCCCGCGCCGCCCTCGACCGCCTCGAGGCCCGTGCCCGCGAGCAGCGTGGCGAAGCCGGCCTGCACCGTGAAGCTGCCGTCGAGGCCGCGCGAGTTCAGGTCCCGGGTGTGGGCGGGATCGAAGGACAGCGCCACGCCGGCCGCGGCCGCGAAGCGGCCCAGCACCGCGGCCAGCGGGCCGGGCTCGATGCGGTAGGCGCGCGCGGCGCCCGGCGTGTTGGCGCTCGCGGCGGGCCGCGCCGGCTCGGCGGCCAGGGCCGCGACGGGCATGGCGGCCGCCAGCGCCAGCAGGCACAGCAACGCCTTGGAGACGGGGGTGGGTGAGGACGGGTGCGCGTGCATGGGATTCCTTCGGCAGAACTGCAATCCATGGCGCTCGCCATGGTTCTCAGGAGGAAGGCCGAACGAAATCGAAAAAGATGAAAGGCGGCGGAAGATTTTTTTGCGCGGACCCCGGATGCAGGAATCAGGCCGGCACCAGCGAGACCCAGTAGCGCGTGAGGCTGGCCACGCGCACCGGGAAGCTGCGCGCGATCACCGACAGCGCCTTGTCGGTGTCGTGGATCGGGAAGGCGCCCGACACCTTGATGTTCGCCACCGCCGGATCGCAGGCCAGCCGGCCGCGCCGGTAGCGCCCGAGCTCGGCCACCACCTCCCGCAGCGTCCAGTCGTTGACGACCAGGCTGCCCTGGGCCCAGGTGGCCGAGGCCGCGTCGGCCGCATGCGCCACGCCCACGCCGTCGCTGCCGATGTCGACCTGCCGGCCGGCCTGCAGCCGCAGCGCGCGTTCGGGCGCATTCGCGGCCCGGACCTCGACCGCGTCGTCGAGCACCGTGACGCGCGTGATGCCGCCCTCGCTGCGCACGGTGAAGCGAGTGCCGAGCGCGAGGATGCTCCCCTGCGGGGTCTCGACCATGAACGGGCGCGCGTCGTGGCTGCCGGGCACGCGGTGGCGCGCGGTCTCCGCGAGCAGCTCGCCCTCGCGCAGCCGGATCAGTCGCCGCGTGCCGTCGAACACGACGTCGACCGCGCTGCGCGTGTTGAGCAGCAGGCTCGAGCCGTCGGCGAGGTCGATGCTGCGCTGCTCGCCGGTGCCGGTGCGGTAGTCGGCCAGCAGCGCGGGCCAGCTCCCGCCCCCATCGGCCACCTGCCACGACAGGTAGCCGAGCGCGCCGCCCGAGGCAACCAGCGCGACGCCGCGCAGCAGGCGCCGGCGGTCGGTGCGCGCCGCGCCGGCCGCGCGCAGGGTCGAGGCCGCGATGTGGCCGGGCACGCGCTGCAGCGTGGCCTGCATCGCCTCGAGCTTCTCCCAGGCGCGGCGGTGTTCCGCATGCGCGCGGTGCCAGCGGCGCCAGGCCTCGTGGTCGGCCGGCGTGGCCTCGCCCGAGCACAGCTGCGCGTACCAGGCGATCGCCTCCTTGCGCACGCGGGCCTCGTGGCCGGCGGGCAGGCCGATATCGCCGGCTGGCGAATCGAGTTCGAATGCGCTCATGGCGCGAGCAGGTAGCAATGCTCGAGCGCCTTGAGCATGTAGTTGTTGACCGTGCGCACCGTCACCTGCAGCCGCTGCGCGATCTGCGCATAGGTCAGGCCCTCGAGCTGCGAGAGGATGAAGGCCTGCCGGATCGCGGGCTTCATGCCGTCGAGCATGGCGTCGATGGCGCTCAGCGCCTCCAGCACGATCGCGCGCTCTTCGAGCGAGGGCGATTGCGGCTCGGGCAGCGCGGCCAGGGTCTCGAGGTAGGCGCGCTCGAGCGCGCGGCGGCGGTGGAAGTCGACCACCAGCCCGTGGGCGATGGTCGCGAGGTAGGCGCGCGGCTCGGCGGCGGCCACCGGCTCCTTCTTGCCGAGCACGCGCACGAAGGTGTCCTGCGCGAGGTCGGCCGCGTTGTGCGGGCAGCCCAGCTTGCGGCGCAGCCACCCCTGCAGCCACCCGTGGTGGTTGCTGTAGAGCGATTGCACTTCGTGCGGAGGCGCGAACTCGGCGGCCGACATGGCATCTCCCCGCAGCGACTGGCTGCGCTCAGGATTTAATACGAATGGTTCTCAATTGTAGCAGTCGCCTTCAGACCTGGGTCCGGCCCAGTTTGAAGTTGCAAACGATTCGCAATTAGAATCAAACGCTTATACCCGCACCGCCGCCACGCCGCCCGTGTCGCACAAGCACTCCATCGACTCCCCGCTGATCGCCGCGCTCGTGAGCCACTACGAAGAACTGGTGGACCACGTGCGGCGCCTGAGCTTCGGCCGCGGCGAGCGCGGCGCCGCGCGCGAGATCGTGCACGAGGTCTGCGCCGACCTGATCGAGACGCCGCCGCGCACGCCGATCCACACGCCGCTGGCCTTCCTGCGCATCCTCTCCAAGCGCCGCGCGGTCGACCGCTGGCGTGCCGAGCGCAGCCGCGACGTGCTGATCGAGCTGATGGCCGAGCCGCCCGAGGCGCTCGACCTGCACGAGCCGGCGCGCATCGTCGCCGCGCGCGAGGGCATCGAGGTGCTGGCCGAGGCCATCGCGGTGCTGCCGCAGCGCTGCCGCGAGGTGTTCGTGATGCACAAGGTGCACGAGCTGCCGCAGGCCGAGGTGGCGGCGCACCTTGGCATTTCGGTCAAGGCGGTCGAGAAGCATCTGCGCCGCGGCATGGAGGCCTGCGCCCGCGCGCTGGTGGATTTCCATGGCTGAGCGTCGCGACGCATCGCCGCGTGCCCTTGCTGGCGAACCCGCGAGCGTGCCACTCGCGCAGCCCGGCGGCGCCGCGCTCGACGAGGCGCTCGATGCCGGCCGCGACACGCTCAAGGCCCTGTTCCCGCTGCCGCCGGCGCGCGCCAAGGCCGCGCCACGGCGCACCGGGCGCACGGTGGGCGCGGCGCTGGCGCTGGTCTTCGCGACGCTGGCCTGCCTCTGGGTGCTCGATCCGGCCTACCGTCACGAGCAGTTCGCCTCTGCCGTCGGCGAACGCCGCCAGCTCGAGCTGGCCGACGGCTCCCGCCTGACGCTCGACACCGGCACCGAGCTCGCGGTGTCGTGGCACCTGCGCAGCCGGCGCGTCGAGCTGCGCCAGGGGCGCGCGCGCTTCGCCGTCGCCAAGGCCGTGGTGCGGCCCTTCGAGGTCGACGCGGGCCGGGCCCAGGTGCGCGTGGTGGGCACGGTGTTCGACGTGCGCCGCGATCCGGCCGAGGTGCAGGTGGTGGTGTACGAGGGCAAGGTCGAGGTGCGGCGCGCGGGCGAGGCGCAGGCCGCGCTGGTGACGCCGGGGCGCGCGCTGCGCGTCGGCAACGACAGCGGCAACGGCCAGCCCGCCGCGGCGCAGCCCGTGGACATCGATGCCGAGGGCGGCTGGCAGCAGGGCCGGCTGGTCTTCAGCCGCATGCCGCTGTCGCAGGCACTGGCCGAGATGCAGCGCTACCGGCGCGAACCGGTGCGGCTGCGCGAGGACCCGGCGCGCCCGATCGGCGAGCTCGCGCTCTCGGGCACCTTCGACAGCGCCCAGACCGACCGCGCGCTCGAGCTGCTGCCGCGCATCCTGCCGGTGCAGGTCGCGCGCCTGCCCGACGGCACGGTCGAGGTGCGGGCGCGCTGAGCCCGGAAAATTTTTTTCGCCGCGAGGTAGGGTTGGCCGCGGCCGGATCCGACAGACCTTCAGAGAGCCCATCACTTTCCGAAGGAACCGACCCCGTGAGCCGCCCTACTGCCCGCATTGCCGGGCTTCTTCGCCAGACCCGGCACCAGATCGTCCTGCCGCTGCAACTGCGCGGCCCTTTCCCGCGCCGTGCCGCGCTGGCCTCGGCCTGCGCGCTGGTCGCCTGCATGGCGCAGGCGCAGGCCGTGCGCCATGCGCTCGACCTGCCGGCCGCCCCGCTCGAGCGCTCGCTCAACGAGCTCGCACGCCTGACCGGCGTGCAGGTGCTGTTCGCCTCTTCGCTGACGCAGGGGCGCAATGCGCCCGCGCTGCGCGGCAGCTTCAGCGCGCAGGAGGCGCTCGACCGGCTGCTGCAGGGCACGGGCCTCGCGGCGCGGCCGCAGGGCGGCCAGGCCTTCACGGTGGAGCCGGCCTCGCCCGCGGCCGCCGCCGGTGCCGCGCTGCCCGAGATCCGCGTCACGGCCGATGCCGGCCGCGAGAACCCGCTGGGCCCGCCCGTGCGCTTCGCCGCCACGCGCAGCGCCACCGCGACCAAGTCCGACACGCCGCTGCTCGAGGTGCCGCAGACCGTCAACGTCGTGACCGCGCGCGAGATCGACGCCCAGGGCGCGCAGAACCTCGGCCAGACCCTGCGCTACACGGCCGGCGTGCTGTCCGAGACCTTCGGCGCCACCTCGCAGTTCGACATCTACACCCAGGTGCGCGGCTTCCGCCCCGACCTCTACCTCGACGGCGTGCAGCTGCCCTACGGCGCCGCCGGCAGCGGCTTCGCGAGCGCGGTGGTCGATCCCTACGTGCTCGAGCGCGTCGAGGTGCTCAAGGGACCTTCGTCGGGCCTCTACGGCCAGAGCGGCCCCGGCGGCATCGTGAACATGGTGAGCAAGCGCCCGACCGAGACGCCGCAGCGCGAGATCGAGCTGCAGGCCGGCAGCTTCGGGCGCAAGCAGGTCGCGGCCGACCTGAGCGGCCCGCTCAACGCCGAGGGCACGCTGCGCTACCGGCTGGTGGCGCTGGCGCGCGAGGCGGGCACGCAGGTCGACTTCGTCGACAACGACCGCCGGCTGATCGCGCCCTCCATCACCTGGCAGCCCGACGCGCGCACCAGCTTCACGCTGCAGGCCTACCACCAGACCGAGCGCAACGCCCACACGCTGTTCAACTACCTGCCGATCCAGGGCACGCTGCGGCCCAACATCAACGGCCGCCTGCCGTTCGAGCGCTACGCGGGCGAGCCGGACTTCGACCGCCTCAGCCGCGACCAGAGCTGGCTCGGCTACAGCTTCGAGCACCGCTTCAGCGACACCGTGAGCTTCCGCCAGAACATGCGCGCCGCGCGCACCGAGTTCGAGGGCCGCGCCATCACCATCCTGCAGACCGGCGGCCTGCTGCCCGACCAGCGCACCCTGCGGCGCACCGCCGCCAACACCGCGGCCAACGCCAGCACCTTCAGCATCGACAACCAGCTCGCGCTGCGCTTCGACACCGGCGCCGTGCGCCACGATGCCTTGATCGGCATCGACCACCGCCGCGAGATCGGCGACTTCGATTTCGGCCGTCGCGCCGCGCCCAGCCTCGACGTCTATGCGCCGGTCTACGGGCAGCCGATCGTCGACCCCGGCTTCAACCTCAGCAACACCACGTCGCGGCTCGAACAGACCGGCCTGTACTTCCAGGACCAGATGCGCCTGGGCGGCTGGATCGCCACGCTGGGCCTGCGGCACGACGATGCCAAGACCCGCACCGTGAACCGGCGTGCCAGCACCGCCACGCAGCAGAGCGACAGCAAGACCACCGGCCGCATCGGCCTGGGCTACCTGTTCGACAACGGCGTCGCGCCCTATGTGAGCTACGCGACCTCGTTCCAGCCGGTGTCGGGCAGCAGCTTCGGCGGCGTGCCCTTCCAGCCCACCACCGGCAAGCAGGTCGAGGCCGGCCTCAAGTACCAGCCCGCCAGCGGCATCGGCCTGTTCACGGCCTCGGCCTTCGAGCTCACCGAGCAGAACCGCGTCACGCCCGACCTCGCGAACACCGGCTTCAACGTGCAGACCGGCGAGGTGCGCGTGCGCGGCCTCGAGCTCGAGGCCAAGACCGAGCTGATGCCGGGCCTGAACCTCACGGCCGCCTACGCCTGGCTGCACCACCGCATCACGCGCAGCAACACGCCCTCGGAAGTGGGCGCCCGGCTCTACGGCACGCCCGACCACCAGGGCTCGCTGTGGCTCGATTACGAACTGCAGCGCGGCGCCCTCGCGGGCCTGGGCCTGTCGGCCGGCGTGCGCCGCATCGGCGCCACCTTCGACGCCAGCAACCTCTACCGCATGCCGGCCTACACGCTGGTCGACATCGGCCTGCGCTACGACCTGGGCCGCGCCAGCCCCTCGCTGCGCGGCGCGCGCCTGAGCCTCACGGCCTCGAACCTCGCCGACCGCTACTACATCTCCACCTGCAACACCACCTCGGGCTGCACCCTGGGCAACCGCCGCACGGTGATCGCCTCGCTGAGCTACCAATGGTGAGCCCGGCCCGGCTTCGGCTGTGGTCCGCGGTGCACCGCTGGACCAGCCTGATCGCGACCGCCCTGCTGCTGCTGACCTGCGTCACCGGGCTGCCGCTGATCTTCCACGACGAGATCGAGGACTGGCTCGATCCGCCGCCCGCGCGCCAGCAGCCGGCCACCAACGCCGTCGCGCCCATGCTCGACGCGCTGGTGGCGCGCGCGCTCGCGGAGCATCCTGGCAGCGTGGCGGTGTCGCTCGGCTTCTCGCGCCCCGCGCCGGGTTCCACCGAACCGCCCACGGTCGTGATCGCCACCGGCCCCGACGCGCAGGCGCCGTTCGCGCAACTGCGCCGCCACACCTTCGACCTGCGCGACGGCACCTTGCTGCAGTTGCCGCCGCCGCGCACCGGCGGCTTCATGGACACCGTGCTCGAGCTGCACAAGAACCTGCTCGCGGGCCTGCCGGGCGCGCTGCTGCTCGGCGCCATGGGCCTGCTGCTGGTGGCCTCGGTGGTCTCGGGCGTGGTGGTCTACGGGCCCTTCATGCGCAAGCTGCGCTTCGGCACCGTGCGTGCCGGCCGGCGCGCGCGCTGGCTCGACCTGCACAACCTGGTCGGCATCGGCATCGCGGCCTGGTTGCTGGTGGTGGGCACCACGGGCGCGATCAACACGCTGCACGACCCGATCGCCGCGCACTGGCGCGCCGAGGTGTTGCCGCAGATGACCGGGCCCTACCGCGGCCTGCCGCCGCCCGGGCGGATCGGCTCGATCGATGCCGCCGTCGCCACCGCGCGCGCCGCGGCGCCGGGCATGGAGGTGCAGTCGGTGTTCCTGCCGGGCACCAGCTTCGCCACGCCGCATCACTTCGGCGTCTATCTACGCGGTGCCACGCCGCTGTCGATGCGCATCCTCAAGCCGGCGCTGGTCGACGCGGCCAGCGGGGCGCTGAGCGACATCCGCGAGATGCCCTGGTACGTGAAGGCGCTGTTCGTCTCGCAGCCGCTGCACTTCGGCGACTACGGCGGGCTGCCGATGAAGTGGATGTGGCTGGTGCTGGACCTGCTCGCGATCGCGGTGCTGGTCAGCGGCCTGTACCTGTGGGTCGTGCGGCGGCGGCGCGCCACGGAGGTGCCGCAACCACGTCCACGCGGCGAGCCCGAGGCGGCCACCGAAGGCAGCCCATCGACCTGGCGCATGCCGAAACTGCTCGCGCTGTGCATCTGCGTGGGGCTCGGCGTGGCCTGCGTCACGACCGACGCGGCGCTCAAGTGGGCGGCCGACCTCGCGTTGGCGATCCCGCTCGCGGTGGTCTTCTGGTTCGTGCTGCGCGTGCTGCGCGGGCTGCGCAGGTAGCGGACCGCGGGGCCGTTTTCAGGTGCGCGCCGCCGCCTGGGCCTCCAGGCGGTCCGCGACCTCCCTGAGCGCGGCCAGCGGCGAGGCCCGCAGCCGCTGAACGACCTCGGCCAGGTAGTGCTTCGGCGCGGTTTCCGGAATGCGTTCGAACCAGCGCACTGCCGCGTCGATCTCGCCCTGCTCGGCCAGCATGCTCGCGTGGCTGAAGCACCCGCGAAAGTCGCCGGCCTCGGCCGACGCCCGATAGAGCGCGCGGGCCCGGTCCCGGTCCCGTGGCACGACGAGGCCGTCTTCGTGGTAGCGGCCGAGTATGTTCATCGAACGCGCATGCCCGAGCGCCGCCGCGCGCCGGTACCAGTCGAAGGCCGCGGCGTGGTCCAGCGCAACGCCACGACCGGTCGCCAGCAGGTTGGCGAGGTTGTACATGCCCCAGTCGAGGCCGAGCTCGGCGCTCGCGCGGTAGGCGCTGGCAGCGCGCTGCGGATCGGGCGCGGTGCCCCAGCCATGCTCGAAGCAGCGTCCGAGCATGTTGGCCGCCATCGGATGGCGGTGCTCGGCCGCGCGCTGGAACCAGGCGAAGGCCGAGGCCTCGTTGCGCGCCACGCCCCGGCCGTCGAGCAGCCATTGCCCGAGCACCGCCTGCGCTTCGGCATGCCCCGCATGGGCGGCCGCCGACAGCCAGGTCGCGGCGCGCTCGGGCGGGCCGGCGAGCAGCGCGTCCCATTGCGCGCGCGTCAGGGTGTTGAGCGCGCTCGCGTTGGGGAACACGAACGCGGGGGATGCGCCTTCGCTGCTCACGCTCGTCGTCGCATCAAGCGTTTCGGCGATCAGAACGAGAAGTTGCCCGTCAGCGTCACCGAACGGCCCGGTGCGATGTTCGCGTAGTGCGTCGAGTAGGCCGTGTTGTAGTAGATGCGGTCGGTCAGGTTCTGCACGTTGAGCTGCAGGTTGAAGCTCTTGTTCACGCGGTAGCCGGCCATCGCGTCGATGCGGGTGTAGCCCGGAACGCTGCGCTTGATCAGCGTGGCGCCGCCCGTGCCGGCCGCCCAGGCGAAGCCGCCGTAGACCTCGCTCTGGTAGAAGGCGCCCAGGCCGAAGGTCCAGTCGGAGGTGGGCTTGTAGGTCGCCCAGATGCTCGCGCTGTGCTTCGGCGTGTTCGGGAAGGGCTGGCCCGTGCCGGCGTTGGGCACGTAGACCGTGCGGCCGCTGGCGTCGGTGGTGCTGCTCTGGCCGAGGTTCTTGCCCTTGCTGTCGAGCAGGGTGTAGCCGCCGAAGACCGAGAGCTGGTGCGTGATGTTGCCCGAGAAGCCGAGCTCGAAGCCGCGCACCTGCTTGTCCCCCGCCAGCGACACGGTGCCGTCGGTCGGGTTGGTGATGCGCGCGTTGGTGGTCTCGATCTGGAAGATCGCGCCGGTCAGCGACAGCTTGCGCTCCAGCAGGTCCCACTTGGTGCCGAGCTCGATGCTGCGGTTTTTCTCGGGCTTCAGGTCGATCGCGGTGTTGGCCACGCCGCCCACGGTGCCGCTGAGGGCCTGGCTCTCCGAGCCCTGGCCCAGGCTGTTGCCGCCCGGCGTGGAGGAGGTTCCGATCGACGCATAGATGCTGCCGTTGCTGGCGGGCTTGTAGACCACGCCGAGCTGGTAGTTCAGCAGCGTGTCGTTGCGCTCGAACTTCGTGCGGATGCCGCTGGTGAGCACCGGCAGCGCCATGCCGCCGGTGGCGGTGGTGCTGGGATAGGGGTTGGTCTGCTGCGTCTTGTAGCTGTCCAGGCGCAGGCCCGCGTTGACGATCCACTGCGGCGACAGCTCGATGCTGTCGAAGCCGTAGAGCGACGCGGTGTCGGTGCGGTAGCTGGTCGGGTTGCCGTTGGGCACGAAGGTGCCCAGCCACGGGTCGCTGGACGTGGGGTAGTACAGGCTCGTGCAGACGAAGCTCGAGCCCACGCCGGCGCCGCCCGGGCACTTCTGCTGCGCCGTGTAGGCGCGGTTGACCTGGGTGTAGCTGTCGTTGTCGGCGCGTTCGCGCGACAGCTCCAGGCCCGTGACGTAGCTGTGCTTGACGCTGCCGGTCTGCAGCTTGCCGCTGAGCTCGGTGGCGTTCGCGAAGGTGTCGATGTCGCGCATGCTGCCGTTGAAGCGGCGCCACACCAGGCCGCGCGCCACGTTGCCCTGGCTGTCGTCGGGCTGGGTCCAGATGTAGTCCATGCTGCTCTTGGTGAAGCGCGTGATGTTGCGCAGCTTCATCTCGGGCGAGATGTCGTGTTCGACCTGCAAGGTGACCGAGTCGGACTTGTCCTTGCGGAAGTCGCGGCCCTCGACGCCGTACCAGTTCTTGCGGTCGAAGCCGTAGGTCGGCTGGAGCTCGACCACGCCGAAGCGCGGGAAGCTCGCGGGCAGGTAGTAGGGAATGCCGCCGTCGGGCACGTCGTCGGTGCGCATGTGGAACAGCGACAGCGTCACGCGCGTGGGCGTGCCCAGGCCCCAGCTGATCGAGGGCGCGATGCCGAAGCGCTTGTTGCTCGGGCCGTTGCGGCCCGCGACATCGGCGCCGAAGTCCATCAGGTTCAGGCGGAAGGCGCCGTTCTCGCCGAAGCTGCGGTTCCAGTCGATCGTCTCGCGGTGGTACTTGTCGCTGCCCAGGCCGACCGAGCCGAGGAAGAAGTTCTCCTGCTTCGGTGCCTTGGTGTAGAGGTTGATCGTGCCGCCGGCGCCGCCGCGTCCGCCCGAGGTCGAGTCCGGTCCCTTGACCACTTCCACGGACTCGAGGTTGAAGACCTCGCGCGTGCTCGGCGCGATGTCGCGCAGGCCGTCGACGAAGGTGCTGGCCTGACTGTCGTAGCCGCGCAGGAACGGCCGGTCGCCGACCGGGTTGCCGCCCTCCCCGGCGCCGAAGGTGATGCCGGGCGTGGTGCGCAGCGCCTCGGTCAGCGTCGTCGCGTTGATCTGCGTCATCACTTCCTGCGGGATGACGGTGACGGACTTGGGCGTGTCGAGCAGCGGCGCGGTCTGCTTCGAGGACGAGGACTGCTCCACCTTGTAGTCGGGCGCCGCATCGACCTGCACCTCCTTCAGCGCGCCCTGCGCATGCGCCGCGCCGACCGATCCGAGCGCGACCAGGGTGGCGGCGGTCCTGGTGGCGGCGTGCGCGTTGAGATAGCGCGAAGTCGAGTGCTTGCGGCTTCTGATGTAGGTCATGTTGTGAGTGATTTGTCGAGGTGAAAGCGCTGCCGGCGCGCGGCGCCGGCGGTCACGCGGCTGTGCACTGGAGGTGACATCGGCGTAACAAAGTATCCGCAAATGATAATGACTCGCACTATCGATTTACGGCATCTTTACCTTTGGTTTGCAGAACTTGTTGCCGTCTGACGACGCGATGAATTCAAATGAGAACTTATCTCATTACGAATAAAAGGCGTGCTGCGTGCGCCCGCTCATGCGTCGAATTGCGGTGATGCAGAGCGCCGAATGCCCTCGAAGACGTCGCATTTGTCGAGCGGGACATCGCTATTTCGCCAATGCGTTGAGCAACGCAAATAGAAATGGCAATGCCTCCTGGCATTGGCGCGCCAATTCGAATGCATTGCGGACCGAGTCTCCATGGCGACATGGGCATGCGCGAACGGCAATCCGCGCATCGACGACCGCGCCCTACGCCAGCGCCGAACGCAGCTCCCGCACCCCGCGCCCCAGCTTGCGCCGCAGCAGGCTGCGCACGGTTGCCGCATCGGCATAGCCGACCTCGCTCGCAATCGCCTCGAGGCCCTGGCCGATCGAGACCAGGTGCTGCGCATGCTCGACGCGCAGGTCCTGGAAGAAGGCCAGCGGCGACTTGCCGAGCACGGCCTCCATGCGCCGCTGCAAGGTGCGCGGGCTGACCGCGAGCGCGTCCGCCGCATCGTGCAGCGAGAAGCCCCGCGCGAGGCGTTCGCGGGCCCAGCGCTCGAAGCGCTCGATCAGCGGATCGGCATGCGCGAGGTGGTCGGGAATGATGTACTGCGCCTGCGAGGGCCGCTTGTCGACCAGCATCAGGCGCGACACCAGCGCGGCGGTCTCGGGGCTCGCCTGGCGCATCAGCCACAGCGCGAGATCGAGATGCCCCATCGCCGCGCCGGCCGTGACCACGCGGCCCGAGGCCACCACCATGCGCGACTCGTCGAGCCGCACCCGCGGATAGCGTTCGCGGAACAGCGGCGCCAGCGGCCACATGGTGGTGGCCTCCTGGCCGTCGAGCAGGCCGGTCTCGGCCAGCAGGAAGCTCGCGATGCACGCGCCGCCCACGCCGCTGCCCTGCGCATGCCAGCTGCGCAGCATGGCCATGGCATCGCGCACGTCGCGCCGGCCCAGCGCCTCGACCAGCCGCGCGGGCTGCTTGGTGTTGAGCGCGGGCACCAGCACCCAGTCGGGCTGGCGCATCTCGTCCGCGGGTTCCACCCCCATGGTCAGGCCATGCGCGGTGCGGATGCGCTGGCGCACGCCGACCACGCGCAGCTCGAAGGGCGGCCGCGCCGCGCCCTGCTCGGCCGCCACCTCGTTGGCCGCGGAGAACAGGTCGAGGAACACGCTGAGGCCGGTGTCGAACACGCCATCGAGCGCCAGGATCGCGAGCTTCATCATGGCGCGAATGATACCAATATTGTCATTTACGACCATGGCGCCCTGGAGAGGACCCGCCTACGCTAGGGACCATGACATCGCCCATCGACTCCCCCCTGGACCGTTCGGCCTGGACCGCGCTGGTCGGCCGGCAGGCCCACCTGGGCCACGGCAATGCCCTGGCCCGCCGCTACCACCCCGAGGTCGCGCCGTTCGCGGGGCTGGTCGAGGAAAGCCCGGCCGCCTTCGAGGCGCTGCGCGCGCTGCTGGGCCCGGACGATCGCGTCATGGTGCCCACGCTCGCGCCCGTCGCCGGCATCGACGGCCTGCAGGCCAGGCTGCTGGGCCAGGTCCACCAGATGGTCGCGCTGCAGCCCGGCACGGGCCGGGCGGCGCAGCTGCAGGCCACGCCGCTCAACGCTTCCGACGTGCCCGATGCCCTGGCGCTGGTCGGCCGCACCCGGCCCGGCCCCTTCGGCCCGCGCACGCTCGAGATGGGCGACTACCTCTGCGTCCGCGACCAGGGCCTGCTCGTGGCCATGGCCGGCGAGCGCATGCGCTTCGACGGCCACGCCGAGATCAGCGCGGTCTGCGTCGACGACCCCTGGCGCGGACGCGGCCTCGCCGCCGGCCTCGTGAACCTGCTGCGCGCGCGCATCGAGGCGCGCGGCGAGACCGCCTTCCTGCACGTGCTCAGCGACAACGCGAATGCCATCGCGCTCTACGAGCGGCTCGGCTTCCGCCATCGCCGCACCCTGTTCCTGCACCAGATCGCCCTGGCCACCGTTTGACTCACCCCGCGCTCCGGCGCACAAGGAAGCACCATGAAGATCCAAGGTTCCGTCGTCTTCGTGACGGGCGCCAACCGGGGCCTCGGCCTCGAATTCGCTCGCCAGGCGCTGACGCTCGGCGCCGCCAAGGTCTATGCCGCCGCGCGCGAGCCCTCGCAGATCCCGCTGCTGGGCGTGCTGCCGATCCGGCTCGACGTGCGCGATCCCGCGCAGGTCGCCCAGGCCGCGGCCGATTGCCGCGACGTGACGCTGCTGATCAACAACGCGGGCATCGGCCGGCTCGGCGGCTTCGTCGGCGATGATGCCGAGACCGACCCGGTCGCCACCTTGCGCGAGCAGCTCGAGACCAACCTGTTCGGCATGCTGCACATGAGCCGCGCCTTCGCGGGCGTGCTGGGCCGCAACGGTGGCGGCGCGATGCTCAACCTGCTGTCGCTCTTCAGCTGGGCCAACACGCCGATGATCGGCGCCTACGGCGTGAGCAAGGCCGCGGCCTGGGCGCTGACCAACGGCCTGCGCCACGAGCTGCGCGCGCAGGGCACGCAGGTGGTGGGCTTCCATGCCGGCCCGATCGATACCGACATGGTGCGCGCGCTCGAGGTGCCCAAGGCCTCGCCCGAGGACGTGGTGCGCCAGTCCTTCGCGGCCATCGAGGCCAGCCAGGAGGAGGTGCTGGTCGACGAGGGCACGCGCCAGGTCAAGGGCGCGCTGTCGCAAGGCATCTACCTGCGCGACGTCATGGCCGGGTGATTTCTGCGGGCAGGAGGACGCGTTGTCCGACGCGCGAAGCGCCGGCACGCGCCGGAAGATGGCTGCATGAAGATCGCCACCTTCAACGTCAACGGCATCCACAGCCGGCTCGACCGGCTGCTCGAATGGCTCGCCGAATCGAAGCCCGACGTGGCCTGCCTGCAGGAACTCAAGTCGCCCGATGCCAAGCTTCCGCTCGCAGCGATCCGGCGCGCGGGCTACGGCGTGGTCGCGCACGGCCAGCCCGCCTGGAACGGCGTGGCCATCCTCGCGCGCGGGCGCGAGCCGATCGAAACCGGGCGCGGCCTGCCGGGCATGGAAGACGACCCGCAGAGCCGCTACCTCGAGGCCGTGGTCGACGGCGTGCTGGTCGGCTGCCTCTACCTGCCCAACGGCAATCCGCAGCCCGGGCCGAAGTTCGACTACAAGCTGCGCTGGTTCGAAGCCTTCGGCAAGCATGCGAAGAAGCTGTACGCGAGCGGCCTGCCCGTGGTGCTCGCGGGCGACTACAACGTCGTGCCCACCGATGCCGACATCTACAACCCCGCCTCGTGGCGCGACGACGCGCTGCTGCAGCCCGAGAGCCGCGCCGCCTACGCGCGCCTGCTGAAGCAGGGCTGGACCGACGCGATCCGCGCGCGCCATCCCGAGCGCGCGCCCTTCACCTTCTGGACCTACTGGCGCAACCGCTTCCCGCGCGATGCCGGCCTGCGCATCGACCACCTGCTGCTCAACGCCGAACTCGCGCCGCTGCTGCGCGATGCCGGCGTGGACCGCGACGTGCGCGGCCGCCCCGGGGCGAGCGACCACGCGCCGGCCTGGATCGAACTCGACCTGCCCGCGCTGTCACGCCAGTAACAAAACCGTCACCGGGCGGTGCGAGCATGCGCGGTTCTCACAAGGCGCCCCGTCTTTGCCGCACCGATGCGACTCCTCTTCCGATCGTGCGCGTCGTTCGCGCTGCCGGCGCGCCGCCCTCTGGATGCTCTGCGGGCTCGCGGCGCCGATGCTGGCCGCCGCTGAGCCGGCCGTGGCGCCGCCGCTCGCCGCCGCGCCCGACGCCATCGAGGCGCCGGCCTTCGAGTTCGACCTGCCCGCGCAGCCGCTCGCGCTGGCGCTCGACCGCTTCGCCGACCTCACGGGCCGCGCCGCGCTCTTCAGCAGCACGCTGGTGGCCGGCCGCACGTCCGCGGCCGTGCGCGGGCGCCTCGCGCCGCTGGCCGCGCTGCAGGCGCTGCTGCAGGGCACGGGACTCGAGGCCGAGGAAGTCAGCGCGGGCCGCGTCGCCGCGCTGGTGCTCAAGCCCGCAGGCCCGTCGCCCTCGGCCCCTGTCGCCGCCGCCCCGAGCACGGGCCAGGAGAACTACGACAGCCTGATCCAGGCGCGGGTCTGGGAGGCGCTGTGCGCCGCCCCGCTGACCGCGCAGGGTGGCTACCGCTCGCTGCTGCGCTTTCGCATCGATGCCGCCGGCCGCGTGCAGCGCGCGCAGTTGCTCGGCGGCAGCGGCGATGCGCGGCGCGACCTGCTGCTGGTCGAGGCGCTCGAGCGCGTGCGCATCGGCCGCGCGCCGCCGCCGCAGATGCCGCAGCCGGTGACCATGCTGATCCTGCCCGAGCAGGGCGGCACGCCGGCCTGCGCGAGCCGGGGGCGCTAGCGATGTCGGAAGAAGTCCGGCTGCTGCTGCTCGACTTCCTGTCGCAGCGCTATGGCGACCTCAAGCGCCGGCTGACGCGCGTGCTGGGCAACGACGACCTCGCGGGCGACGCGCTGCAGGACACCTGGCTGCGCCTGCGCCGGCTCGAGGACCAGGCGCCGATCGTGAATCCGCGCGCCTTCCTGATGCGCATGGCCGTGAACATCGCGATCAACGACCTGCGCAGCCAGAGCCGCGTGGTGCCGCGCAGCGAGGTCGATGCGCTGCTCGAGGTGCCCGACGCGGCGCCGGGCCCCG
Source organism: Variovorax sp. PDC80 (assembly GCF_900115375.1). NCBI lineage: Bacteria > Pseudomonadati > Pseudomonadota > Betaproteobacteria > Burkholderiales > Comamonadaceae > Variovorax > Variovorax sp. PDC80. The sequence continues at coordinate 302,433 of NZ_FOWG01000010.1, forward strand.
AGCAGATCGCCGAGTCGCGCTCCGAGATGGAGGCGCTGCAGAAGATCATCGCGCGCATGCCGCAGCGGCGCCGCGACGTGCTGCTGCTCGTGCGCTGGGAAGGCCTGCCGCAGAAGGAGGTGGCGCAGCGCCTGGGCATCTCCCTGCACACCGTCGAGCACGAACTCAAGCGCGCGCAGGATTTCTGCGCCGCCCAGATGGGAAAGAAAAAATAGTTGGCGGATTCGCGCCCCGCCAACTGTCTTGCACCAGTGACGCCATGAAGACACCCTCCGCACCGATCGACGATCCCGCCGCAGCCGCCGAGGCGCTGCGCGAGGAGGCGCGCATCTGGTTGAGCCGGCTGGCGGGTGCCGAGCCCACGCAGATGGACGTGCAGGCCTTCCAGCGCTGGCAGCGCACCAGCCCCGCGCACGCGGCGGCCTTCGACGAGGCCAGGCGCCAGTGGGCCTCGATGCGGCTCGCGCTCGGCGGCCTGCTGCGTACCGACCCCAAGATCGCCGCGCGCCACGAGCGGCTGCGCCATGGCGCCTCGGCGCAGCCGGGCCGCCGGGCCTTTCTGGGCGCGGCCGCCGGCGCGGCGGTGGCGGCCGGCGTGGTCGCGGTCGTGCATCCGCCGCTGGGCCTGTGGCCCGCGGCCGGCGAATGGCGCGCCGACGAGCGCACCGCGACCGGCGAGCAGCGGCAGCTCGTGCTGGCGCGGCAGGTGCGCGTCACGCTGAATACGCAGACCAGCGTGCGCCGCCAGGCCGAAGGCCTCGAGCTGATCGCGGGCGAGGCCGCGATCGACCTGCCGGCCGAAGGCGGCGCCCCCTTCGTCGTGAGCGCGGGCGCGGGCCGCGCGCTGGCAGGCGGCGACGGACCCGGTCGCTTCGAGCTCAGCTACCTGCAGGGCAAGGCCTGCCTCAGCTGCCTCGAAGGCACGGTGCGGCTCGAGCATCCCGCGGGCACGCGGCAGCTGCAGGCGCGCCAGCAGCTGGTGTACGACGCGCAGGCCATCAGCGGCGTGCGCGCGATCGAGCCGGCCGACCTCTCGGCCTGGCGCCGCGGCGAGCTGGTGTTCCGGCAGACGCCGCTCGCGCGCGTGGTGGACGAGATCAACCGCTACCGGCCCGGCCGCGTGGTGCTGCTGGCGGCCTCGCGGCGCGACGACCCGGTCAGCGGGCGCTTCTCGATCGCCGTGCTCGACGAGGCGCTGCTGCAGATCCAGCACTCGTTCGGCCTGCAGGCGCGTTCGTTGCCCGGTGGATTGCTGGTCTTGAGCTGAGCCGGCCGCGCAAGAAAAGAGCGCGCGAAAAAGAGAGAAGAAAAAGTTGGCGGATTCCACCGCCCTCCCGTGTCTTGCAAGGACGGCCCGTCGCAATGCGACGGGCGGCACCACACGACGACTTCACTCATTGGCGGGAATCTCACATGAACACGCGCGCGCGCATCGGCAGGCCACGGCAGTCCCTGGAACCAGGGCGGGAGCATTTCAGTCTGGCGCCGATCGCGCGCGCCATCGCGCTGGTGCTGGTGGCCGGCGGCGTGGTCGGCCCGGCCCAGGCGCAGCGCGCCTTCAGCGGCGCCTGGTTCAATGCAAAGGGCACGGCGCAGAGCACGGCCGCGGCCACGGGCTACCTGCCGAACGGCCAGCCGGCCTCCAGCCTCACGAACCCGCAGGCGCTGCAGCAGCGCAACAACGCGCAATGGCAGCGCTCGCTCAACAACCTGAACCTGGCCGCGCAGTCGATCGCGGCGCAGCAGGCCGCGCAGGCGGCGGCACGGCAGGCGGCGCAGAACGACGACTCGGTGCCCGACGGCCTGGTCGACGGCGGCCTCAAGGTCGACAGCCAGAGCCTCAGCGCGGGCTGGCTGAACGCCAGGGCGCCGCAGCAGAGCCTGGCCGAGGGCCGCACGCAGGTGCGCATCGAGCAGACCGCCGAGAAGGCGATCCTCAACTGGGAGAGCTTCAACGTCGGGCGCAACACCACGGTGCAGTTCGACCAGCGCGCCGGCACCCTGCCCGACGGCAGCAACGGCTGGGTGGCGCTCAACCGGGTCAACGATCCCAGCGGACGGCCGAGCCGCATCGCGGGGCAGATCAAGGCCGACGGCTCGGTCTACATCGTCAATCGCAACGGCATTGTCTTCACCGGCAGCAGCCAGGTCGACACGCGCTCGCTGGTGGCCAGCGCGCTGCGCCTGACCGACCGGCAGTTCATGGCCGGCATCAACACCAACGAGCTGCTCAAGGACCCCTACGGCAGCCCCACCAACACGCCGGCGCCGCAGTTCGGCGAGTTCCCCGAGGTCGCGCCCTACACCATCGACACCACGGTCGAGAACTCGGCGCCCTGGTTCACGCCCTCGCACGTGCCCGGCAACGTGAGCGTGCAGGCCGGCGCGCGGCTCACGGCGCAGAAGGGCGGCAAGCTGATGCTGTTCGCGCCCAAGGTCGCGAATGCCGGCACCCTCTCGGCGCCCGACGGCCAGGTGGTGATGGCGGCCGGCGAGAACGTGTGGCTGTCGAGCGTGCCCTCGAACGCCGGGCCCGACACCGTGCCCTACTACCTGAGCCCGGCGCGCGGCTTCGAGGTCGCGGCCTCCGCGGTGCCGGCCATCGCCTTCGGCTACTACGGCGCGATGTACGGCATCGGCCAGCTCTCGCCCTCCGATTCGCAGCAGCGCTGGGTCAAGGGCGTGCGCGACACCGTCATGCCCGCGATGGTGGCGCGCGCCGCCGAGGTCGGCTACCAGGTCGACAACAGCGGCCAGATCGACGCGCCGCGCGGCGACATCACGCTCACCGGCCGCACCATCGCGCAGAACGGCATCCTGCAGGCGAGCTCGGCGCTCAACAACCGCGAGGGCTCGATCCGGCTGCAAGGCTGGAGCCAGGGCCTGCTGAGCCGCGAGGGCGAGTTCGCGGTGCCGATGTTCTGGGACGCGGGCACGGTCACTTTCGGGCGCGGCAGCGTGACCGCCGTGATGCCCGACCTCACTGACAAGACCGAGCTCGAGCTCGGCGCGCTGGCCACGCGCTACCGGCCCGGGCGCATCGTCGTGGGCGGCGAGCGCATCGACGTCCAGCAGGACGCGCGCCTGGTCGCGCCCGCCGGCGAGATCCGCCTGCTGGCCACCGCCCAGCCCTCGGGCGTGGTGCCCGACAAGCCCGCCAACAACGACGCCAGCCTGCGCGACGGCAGCCGCATCTACATCGACGACGGCGCCTGGCTCAGCGTGGCCGGGCTGCAGGACATTCCGCTCTCGATGGCGAGCAACCTGGTCACGGCCGACCTGCGCATCAACGAGCTGCGCGACTCGCCGCTGTACCGCGACTCGTGGTTGCGCGGCCAGAAGGTGGTGGTCGACCGGCGCGTGCGCGGCGTGTTCGGCAACGGCCCGATGGCCGGCGTGCTGTGGATCGGCGAGAACGATCCGGGCGCCTGGGTCGGCACGCCGCTGGCCGACGTGTCGACCTGGGTCAATCTCAGCAAGACCACGGTCGGCGAACTCGCCACCCTGGGCGGCCACATCAACCTCAAGGCCGGCGGCTCGGTCATCACGCGCGCCGGCTCGATGCTCGACATCGCGGGCGGCTCCGTGAAGTACGGCGACGGCTGGATCGACACCACCAAGCTGCTGAGCGCCGACGGCCGCGTGGTCGACATCGGCCGCGCCACGCCCGACATGCAGTACGTCGGCATCGCCGGGCGCTTCAGCGACAGCCATGCGCGCTGGGGCGTCACCGACGACTGGCGCAGCGCGCTGATCGGCCGGCCGCGCTTCGAGCCGGGCTACACCGAGGGCCGCGATGCCGGCTCGATCCAGGTCTTCGCGGGCGAGGCCTACATCCTCGAAGGCGGCATCTGGGGCGGCACGGTCGCGGGCGAACGCGCCACCCAGCCGGTGACGCAGAGCCGCGGCGGCCGCCTGGTGCTGGGCAACGCCGACAACCCCGCGTTCGCGTTCTCGCCCGGCCAGCTGATCCTGGGCAACCGACCCGAACTGCTGCCGGCCGACTTCACGCTCGAGAGCCCGGTCGACAGCCGCTTCTTCACGGTCGACGGCGAGGGCCGCTACACCAAGACCAGCTGGCTCTCGACCGACACGCTCGAGGCCGCCGGCCTCGGCGCCATGACCTTCAACGTCGGCAAGGGCTTCCTGCTCGAGAAGGATGCCGTGCTCCGGCTCGAGCCCGGCGCCACGCTCAACGTCGGCCTGGCGACCCTCGACACCAACGTGCCCGTGGCCATCGAGGGCACGGTCCGCGCGCCCGGCGGCTCGGTCAACCTGCCATCGGGGCAGATCAGGCTCGGCGCGAGCGCGCGCATCGACGTCTCGGGGTCCTGGGTCAACACCGTCGCCGACGGACCCGACCGGCTGCAGCACGCGATCAAGGGCGGCTCGATCATCCTGGGCGCGCTGCAGGCCGAAGCCGGCGCGGTGCTCGACGTGTCGGGCGGCGGCCAGGTCTCGGGCAGCGCGACCAAGCGCAGCGTCACGACCGGCAACGCCGGCGCGATCCAGCTGCTGACGCTGGGCAGCGCCGACACCCTCGATCGGCTCGACCTGCGCGCCTTCTCGGCCGGCTCGGGCGGCGCGCTGTCGATCAACGCCAACGGCTACGACGTGCAACTGGGTGGCAACAACGACGGCGGCGACGCGCTGCTGCACCTGCCCGCCGACCTCTACGCCTCGCGCGGTTTCCGTTCGCTGACGGTCGACAACGCCAAGGGCATCGTGGTGCCCGAGGGCGTGGCGGTCTCGCTGCGGCCGCAGGCCATCGATCTCGGCGGCGTCGATGCCACGCGCATCGCCTCGGGCGCGAACCTGGCCGAGCTGGGCCCGCTGCGCGCGCTGCCGCTCGAACAGCGGCTCGCGCGCGCACCCGCCTCGCTGCTGCTGGCGGGCAACACGGTGGAGGTCGGCACGGGCGCGCGCATCGAGGTCGACACCGGCGGTTCGCTCCAGCTCGGCAACGACAGCGGCGCGATCGGCGTCGTGCCCGGCAGCATCGTCGTGCGCGGCACGCTCGAGGCGCCGGCCGGCCGCATCGGCCTCTACAGCGCCGGCGAGCTCCGGCTCGCGGACGGCGCGAGCCTGCTGGCGCGCGGCGTGCCGGCGATCCATCGCGACGGGCCCGTCGGCCGCAGCGGCAGCGTGCTCGACGGCGGCCGCGTGCTGCTGCGCGGCGACGTGCAGCTCGACGCGGGCAGCCTGATCGACGTCTCGGGCAGCGCGGGCGAGATCGACGTGCCGCGCCAGGGTTTCGCGCGCGATCGCGGTGCCGCGACGCTCGCGCTGGCCAGCGATGGCGGCAGCATCGAGATCGAGGGCCATGCCCAGGTGCTGGGCACCCTGCGCGCCCGCGCGGGCGGTGCCGGCGCGCGCGGCGGCAGCCTCAAGCTCACCAGTGCCGGCGGCGCGGAATCACCGGCCGACCAGCTCAAATGGATCATGCTGCAGTTCGCGGGCGGCGAAGGCGTCGCCAAGTGGGAGGACGCGATCGGCGTCGACTACAGCAGCTACTTCTCGACGGCCGCCGGCCCCTTCGTGTTCACGCGCGAGATGGTCGAGCTGTTCGAGGCCCTGCCCGACGCGGCCGACTTCCGGGTCGTGAACAAGGCGCCGGCCGCCGGCGGCGGCCCCGCCCTGCCCGATGCCACGGCCTTCTTCGCCGATGGCTACCTCGAGGAGATCCTCAACTTCGGCCCCGGCTTCGACCTGCGCGGCGTGTTCACGGGCACCGCCAGCGCCAAGCCGCCCTCGGTGCTGCTGGCTTCGGCCGTCAACGAGGGCGGCTTCGACCAGTTCGCGATCCAGACGCCGAAGACGGTGCGCCTCGACGGCGTGCACCTCCAGCTCGGCCGCTCGATCGCCATCGGCGGCACGCTCGCGAACGCGGGCCGTGCCGATGCCAGCCTGCGGGCGCCGCGCATCGTGCTGTCGACGCCCCAGGTGACGCCCGGCAACGCGGCCGCCGAGCGCGCCGGCAGCCTCAACCTCGATGCCACGCTGATCGACATCGACGGCGGCGCCGCGATCCGCGGCTTCGCCGACACGGTGTTGACGGCGCGCGACCTGCGCATTGCCGACAACGTCGAGGCGCCCGGTGCCGTGCTCGACGTCGAGGGCCGTCTGCTGATGCAGGCGGCGCAGGTCTATCCGGCCACCGGCGCCAAGGCCACGATCCGCGCCACCGATGCGATCCGCATCGAGCGCAACGGCGAGGCCGAAACGCCGCTGTCGGCCGCCGGCAGCCTGACGCTGGAAGCGCCGCGCATCGCGCAGAACGGCGTGCTGCGCGCGCCCTTCGGCCAGATCGTGCTGAAGGCGGGCGAAAGCGTGACGCTCGGCGCGGGCAGCATCACCTCGGTGTCGGGCGACGGCCTGGTGCTGCCCTACGGCGCGCTGCGCAACAACGAGTTCTGGACCGACCCGACCCGGCCCCAGACCGAGGCCGCGGTCGACCTGAACGCGCCGCCCGAGAAGCGCATCACGCTCGATGCGCCGAGCGTGGAGCTGGCGGCGGGCTCGGTGGTCGACGTGGCCGGCGGCGGCGACCTGCATGCGCGCGAGTTCGTGCCCGGCACCGGCGGCTCGCACGACCTGCTCGCCATGCCCGGCGTGTTCGCGATCCTGCCCGCGAGCCGGGCCGCCATGGCGCCGGGCGCCGCGGTGGGCGAACGCATCTGGCTCGCGGGCGGCCAGGGCCTGGAGGCCGGCTGGTATGCCGTGCTGCCCGCGAGCTACGCGGCGCTGCCGGGCGCCTTCGCGGTCATGCCCGGCGGCGGCGCGGCCTCGGCCGGCGCGACCCGCACCGTGGCCGTGGCCGACGGCTCGATGGTGGTCTCGGGCTACCGGGGCGACGGGCTGACCGGCGCGCGCGAGGCCGGCTACACCAGCTGGCGCGTGCTGCCGGGCCAGGCGCTGCGCGGCTACAGCGAATACAACGAGGCGCTGGCCAGCGAGTTCTTCTCGTCCGACGCCTTCCGGCTCACGCAGTACCGGCGCACCGGCACCGACATCGCGATCCCGCGGCTGCCGGTGGATGCCGGCTCGCTGGTGCTGCGCGCCACCGACTCGCTCAAGCTCGACGGCCGCCTCGACATGAAGGCGGCGGCCGGCGGGCGCGGCGGCATGCTGGACATCGCGGCGCAGAAGATTGCCGTGGTGGGCGCGGGCCAGGACGGCAGCGCGCTGCGCGCCCAGGGCTACCTGGTGATCGACGCGGCCTCGCTGTCGAACACCGGCGCGGCCAGCCTGCTGATCGGCGGCGTGCGCACCGGCGACCCACTGGGCATGCGCGTCGAGGTGACGGCCAGCGACATCGTGGTGCGCAACGACGGGCAGTCGGCGCTGTCGGGGCCCGAGCTGATCCTCGCGGCGAGCGGCCAGGTCACGGTCGAGTCGGGCAGCGTGCTGACGGCGCGCGGCGGCACGGCCAGCACCGGCAGCCTGGTGATCGCGCCGCAGGCCAAGGCCATCTACACCGACCCCGATGGCTGGCTCGACGACAACTACGACGGCGTGATCGACGCCAAGGATGCGCTCGACGACGTGCTGACCGCGAAGGCGCGCGACTGGGGCGCGCTGATCCGGCTGTCGAACGCGGGCGATGCGCGCGTGCTGCGCGAGGGCGTGGACCTGAGCGAAGGCGGCCGCGCGCTGATCCAGGAAGGCGCGGTGCTGCAGGGCGGCGCCTCGCTGACCATCGATGCCACGCGCGGCACCACCCTCGCCTCGTCGGCGCAGGTCTCGGGCAGCGGCATCACCCTGAGCGGCGGCCGCGTGGGCTTCGGCGGCGGCAGCGAGGGGCTGGTGTTCGACCAGCGCGCGCTGGCCCAGCTCGCGAATGCCGAGCGGCTGCGGCTGCGCAGCTACACCAGCATGGATTTCCACGGCGACATCGACTTCGGCCGCGCCGGCCTCGGCAACGTGACGCTCGACGCGGCCACGCTGGCGGGCTACGGCAACGCGAGCGTGGTGCTGCGCGCCCAGGGCCTGACGCTGGAGAACAGCGTGGCGGCGGTGGCCGATGCCGCCGCGCTGCCGGTGGGCACCGGCACGCTGGCGATCCGTGCCGACGAACTGGTGCTGGGCACGGGCGACAAGTCGGTGCAGGGCTTCGGCCAGCTGGAGCTGGCCGCGACGCGGCGCATCCTCGGCGAAGGCAGCGGCTCGCTCGATGCCGGCGCGGCCGACATCCGGCTCGCCACGCCGCTGCTGACGGCGCGCGCTGCGGCGACGCAGGCCCTGCGCACCACCGGCCTGCTGGCGCTCTCGGGCGGCCAAGGCGCCGCGACCGAGGCCGACCCGGCCGATGGCCAGGGCGCGCGCCTCACGCTGGCCGGCGGCCGCGTCGACCTGGCATCGCAGGTGCTCGCGCGCGGCGGTTCGGTCAACGTGACCGCGGCCAGCGGCGACCTGCGGTTGCGCGAAGGCGCGGCGATCGACGTCTCGGGCTTCGAGAAGCGCTTCTTCGACGTCACCCAGTACGGCGACGCGGGCTCGATCGCCCTCACCGCGATCGGCGGCTCGGTGCGGCTCGACGCCGGCGCCGCGCTGCGCCTGGCGGGCGCGCCGGCCGGCGGCGCGGCCGGCAACCTCGCGCTCACCGTGACCGGCAACGGCGCCGTGGTGCTCGACGGCCTGCTCGATGCCCATGCCGCGAGCGGCCAGCGCGCCGGCTCGATCTCGTACGACAGCGCCTCGCTGCCCGACTTCGCGGGCCTGAGCGCGCGGCTCAACGACGCCGGCTTCCGGGCCTCGCGCTCGTTCCGCGTGCGCAGCGGCGACGTGCTGCTCGACGGCACCACGCGGGCCGAGGACTTCCTGCTGGTGGCTGACCAGGGCCACGTCACGCTAGCCGGCATGCTCGACACGCGCTCGGCCTACGGCGGGCGCATCCGCGTGGTGGCCGGCGACGGCATCACGATGAACGCGAACGCCGCGCTGCTCGCAGGCGCCACCGGCCCGCTGGGCTATGGCTCGGTCACGCTCGATGCCGCCGATGGCGCGCTCGACCTGCGTGGCGGCCGCATCGACGTGGGGGGCGGCCAGGGCGGCCGCGTGCGCCTGCGCGCCGGCCAGACCGCGGCGCACGACGACCTGCGGGTGACGGCGCTCCAGGCCGACATCGTCGGCGCGCAATCGGCCGTGCTCGAGGGCGTGGCGCGCTACGACGTGGCCGACTACGACGGCCTGAGCGTCGACTCGGTGAAGGCCGACGCGATCGCGCATGCACGCACCTTCGAGGGCAAGGCGCAGGCCATCGCGGCGCGGCTCGGCGCCAGCGGCATCGCCGTGATGCCCGGCATCGAGATCGGCAGCGCGGGCGACCTCGCGCTGCAGTCGGACTGGAACCTGGCGCAGGATTTCGCCACCGCGCGCGAGGGCTCGCTGACCCTGCGCGCCGGCGGCAACCTGCTGCTGAACGGATCGATCAGCGACGGCTTCTCCGACGCGACCACCGCCGGCAGCCTGCAGACCGGCCGCTCGTGGAACCTCGCGCTGGTGGCCGGCGCCGACCGTGGCTCGGCCGATGCGCTGGCGCTGGTGCCGCTGGCAGCGCAGGCGGCCGGCCAGGGCACGATCACGCTCGGCGCGGCCGATGCCGGCAAGCTGGTGCGCACCGGCACCGGCGAGATCGAGCTGCGCGCCGGGCGCGACCTGGTGCTGGCCGACAAGGTGTCGGCCATCTACACGGCCGGACGCCGCGACACCACCACCTACGACGACTTCAACGCACCGGCCGAAGCGGCCTACGGCATCGACGGCGGCAGCATGCGGCTGGTGGCGCAGGGCTCGGTGCATGCCAAGCCCACCGACCAGAGCTTCGTCGAATGGCTGCGGCGCCAGGGCCAGGGCAACTGGCGCACCGGCCTGTTCTCCGACTGGTCCGACGAATGGGGCACGCGCTTCACCGGCATGCAGCCGAGCTGGTGGATCGACCCGGGCCAGTTCCAGGGCCTGGGCGCGCTCGGCGGCGGCAACCTGGCGCTGGAAGCCGGCGGCGACCTCGACAACGTGGTGGCGGTGCTGCCGACCAATGCCCGCCTGCGCGGCGCGCTGGCACCGGGCCAGGCGGCCACGCTCGAGATGCGCAACGGCGGCCTGTTCGACATCAAGGCGGGCGGCACGATCCGCGCCGGCCACTACTACGTCGGCCGCGGCGCCGGCAGCATCACGGCCGGCGAGATGGCGGTCGGCCGCACCGTCACCGCCACCGACGCCAATGGCGTCCACACCTGGGACATCGCGCCGATCCTCGCGCTCGGCGACGCCACGCTCGACGTGCGCACGCAGGGCAACCTGCGCCTGGAGACCGTGGTCGACCCGCTGCTGCTGCAGGCGCCGCTGGTGTTCGATCCCTGCTGCGGCCCGGTCGATCCGGGCGCCTACATGAGCGGCCACACCAACCGCACGGCGCTGCGGCTGGTCTCGCTCGGCGGCGACCTCACGCTGGTCGACACCACCTATGCCGAGAGCCGCCAGATTCCCTACATGCCGATCTTCCGCGACCCCGACGGCTCGCCCTATGCCGAGAGCGCGATCGGCCAGGGCGGCAACCGCTACCCGGCCGCGACGCAGGTCGTGGCCATGAGCGGCTCGGTGATCGTGCAGGGTCCGGTCTACACCATGACCGCGCCGATGGCCGTGACGCCGGAGCTCGGCTATATCGCGGCGCGCGCACCGGGCGCGCCGGCACCGCAGGCCGACTTCCAGCTGCTGGCGGCGCAGGACCTGGTGTTCCGCTCCGAGGGCACCGGCTCGCTGGTCAGCGTGCCGCGCATCGTGCTCTCGCGCGCGGCGCCCGAACTGATCCCCTCGCCGCTGATGCCGCGCGGCCGCGAGGAGGAATCGGGCTCGGGCATCGGCCTGGACGGCGTGCTGCAGAACACCTTCGGCTCGTCCTACTCGCGCCAGCTCGGGCTCAACAATCCCGAGAAGATGCCGCTCGACGGCGACCACTCGCCGAGCCGCATCTATGCGCTCGGCGGCTCCATCCTCGGCGCCACCGTGGCGACCAACGAGGAGAGCTGGATCCGCGCCGGCCACGACATCCGCCAGGTCTCATACAACCTGCGCAACCTGCACGGCAGCGACGTCTCGATCGTCTCGGCCGGCAACGACGTCATCGGCAGCGCGACCGACGTGGTCGGCAGCAGCCCCGGCATCGTGATCGAGGGGCCCGGCGCGCTGCTGGTGAGCGCGGGGCGCGACATCTTCGCGCCCGGTGCGCGCGACGGCAACACCTTCCCGCTGACCATCCAGTCGGTCGGCAACCAGAGCTATGCCTTCAACGCGAGCGAGCCGCGCACCCAGACCCTCGTCAAGGGCCTGCCCGAGCGCGGCGCCTCGATCACGCTGATGGCCGGCCTGCAGGGCAAGGAGCCCGACTACGCCGCCTTCGCGCAGGCCTACCTCGATCCCGCGCGCGCGGCCAGCATGCCGGCCTACCTGACGCAGACGCTCGACGGGCGCACGCTGCCGCTGTACCTCACCGACGACGTGCGCCTGCTCGACGGCGGCGGCAAGAAGTTCGAGCGCCGCGGCCTGGTCTCGTTCGTGCAGGAGGCCGTGGGCGAGACGCTGGCCCCGCTCGATGCCTGGGCCCGCTTCCAGACCCTGCCCGCGCCCGCGCGCGAACGCTTCCTGCGCGAGGTCTACATGCAGGAGCTGCGCAACGCCGGGCGCGACCAGCTGCTGCCCGGGGTCGACGACCTGCCGCGGAACGGCGGCTACAACCGCGGCTACGGCGCCATCGCGACGCTGTTCCCCGGCAACGGCTGGAAGGGCGACGTGCAGATGGCCGACGGCAGCGTGCGCACCCTGCAGGGCGGCGGCATCGAGGTGCTGGCGCCCGGCGGCGGCCTGCAGGTGGCGGCGCTGGGCCAGGCGCCGGCCGACGGCCGCGGGCTGGTCACGCTGGGCGACGGCGACATCCACGTGTTCACCGCGCGCGACGTGCTGCTCAACCGCTCGCGCATGCTGACCTTCGCGGGCGGCGACGAGATCATCTGGTCGACGCTCGGCGACATCGACGCGGGCCGCGGCGCGAAGACCACGCGCTCGTTCCGCCAACCGGTGATAGAGACCGATGCCGACGGCATCACGCGCGCGCTCGAGAAGGCCGACATCACGGGCTCGGGCATCGGCACCGTCGAGGGCTTCGAGAACGTGGTGCCGGGCGACGTCGACCTGGTGGCGCCGAAGGGCACGGTCAACGCGGGCGACGCGGGCATCCGCGTCAGCGGCAACCTCAACATCGCCGCGCTGCACGTGCTCAACGCCGCCAACATCGAGGTCAAGGGCGAGTCGAAGGGCCTGCCGGTGGTGACGGCCGTCAATGTCGGCGCGCTCACCAACGCCAGCGCCGCGGCCTCGCAGGCCGCCAACGCCGCGCAGGAGACGGTGCAGCGCGAGCGCGCCGCGAGCCGCCAGGCCCTGCCCTCGGTGTTCACGGTGCGCGTGCTGGGCTTCGGCAACGAACCGGCCGAGGGCCGCGAGCCGCCGCCCGACGCCCGGCCCGGCGTGGTGCGCTACGAGCCGAACCACCGCGTGCAGGTGATCGGGCATGGCGCCGAACTCAAGCCCGACCTGCTGGCACGGCTGACCGAGGAAGAGCGGCGCCGCCTGCAACAGCGCGACTGACGCGTCCGTCACGCGCAGCGAGCGCGCCCTGTCCCGGCGGGACGGGGCGCGGCCCCGCCGTTCCCGCCCTCAGGAGAGCAGACCCGTCATGGACATGAGCATCCACGTTCACCTGGCCACGCCCGAGGCCGGCGCCGAGCCCGGCCGCGCGCTGCGCGACTGCCTGGTGGCGAACTACCAGCGGCTGCATCGCCGGCTGCAGCGGCACCTGGGCTGCGCCGACCGCGCCAGCGACTGCCTGCACGATGCCTGGCTGCGGCTCGGCGACATGGCGGTGCTGCCGGCGGTGCAGGCGCCCGAGGCCTATGTCTATCGCGTCGCCTGCAACGTGGCGCTGGACCGGCTGCGCGGCGAGCGCGCGTCGTTCCAGGTCCAGGAGCCCGAGCTCGAGGCCTTCGCCGATCCCTCGCCGGGCCCCGAGGCCGTGGCCGAGGCGCGCTCCGAGCTGCGGGCGCTCGAGCGCGCGATGCAGCGGCTGCCGCGCCGCCACCGCGCGGTGCTCGAGGCGCTGCGCATCGAGGAAATGACGCGCCAGGAAGTGGCGCGGCACTACCAGCTCTCGCTGCGCAATGTCGACACGGCGTTGCGGTTGGCGCTGCGGCATTGCGCGCCGTGCGCGGCCGCCGATTGATGCCGCTTCAGCGCAGCGGCCGCCGCGCGGTGCTCGGGCCCGCGAGCACCGGCTGCCCGCTGTGCCGCGCGCAGTAGCTCAGCGCCTGCTGCAGGGCGGTGTCGACGCTGCGCAGCGACAGGCCATAGCGGCTCGCGACCTCGTGCCGCGTCATCTCCTCGATGCGCAGTGCCTCGAGCACCGCGCGATGGCGGCGCGGCAGGCGTTGCATCGCGCGGTCCACGGCCTGCAGCCTCGAGCGCGACTCGCTGATCAGCTCGGGCCCCGGCGCCGGGTCGACCAGCTGGTCGAGTTCGATCTCGCCGCCCTGCCGCGCATGGCGGTTGGCGCGCAGCTGGTCGACGGCCGCGTTGCAGGCCATGCGGAACACATAGGCCTCGGGCGCCTGCACCGCCTGCATCGCGCCGAGTTCGCCCAGGCGCAGCCAGGTGTCGTGCAGGCAGTCGGCCGCGAGGTCGCCGCAGCCGAGGCGGCGCGCGAGGCGCTGGCGCAGGCGCTCGTAGTTCGCGACCAGGAAGTCGCGCAGCGCCGCGCCCTGGGGCATGCCCTCGGGCCGCTTCAGCGCGTGCTGGATGCTCATGTCCATCGCGGTTCGATCCTTGACCTGGGTTCGGGGCCGCGGTGCGCGGCGAAGCCCTCCCTCGCCCGCGCTGCGCGAGGCAGGCGGGATGCGGGGAGGTCCGTGGCGGGAGCGCTAGCGGTCCTGCAGCAGCCGGCGGCGCTCGTCCTCGGTGAGCCGCGCCAGCTGGCCGGGCCGGAAGTCCTGGCCGCGGCCGACCAGCTGCACCAGGTTCGCCGGGTCGTAGCGTTCCTTGGGCGGCAGGCTGGCGCCGGTCGAGGACTTGGGCGCGTCGTCGCGGCCATCGCGGCCCTCGGGCTGCTCGTTGCCGAAGCCCAGCACGCGCACCGTGAAGACCGAGGGCAAGGCCTGGCGCGCGGCCGTGCGTTCGCGCTGCACCGTGTCCTGCGCCGCCATCGTGGCCTGCGAGGCCGCGGCGCTGGCATTGGTGAGCGCGCCGACGTTGACCGACGCGATCACCGGCAACCCGGCCGACTCGCCCTTGACCTGGATGTTGGCCGCATTCACCACCTGCAGCGCCGCGAGGTTCACGTTGCCCGAGACGCGAATCCCCGCCTCGCCCGCATCGATGGTGCCCAGCGGCGCGATCAGGTCCACGTCGCCCGGCGGCACTTCCGGGATCGGGTCGAGCGTGGCGATGCCGGCACCGGTGCTCGGCACGTTGGGCGAGAGCTTCACGTTGCCCAGCGCGTCGTATTCGCGCTTGGGCGGCGTGTAGACCAGCGTGGTCTTCGAGCCGCGCCCCGCGTTGATGTCGCCCTCGGCCGACCAGCCGAGGATGTCGCCGCCGAAGGTGGTCATGATGCGCGACAGGCCCAGCAGGATGCTGCCCTTGCTGTACATCTGGATGTCGCCCTCGCCCTGCGTGAGCAGGCCGGCGGGCGTGACCTCGTCGCCCGTCGCGGGCACCACGCCTTCCACGCCCACGACCGTGCTGCCGCCCGGCGTCAGGGTCTGGATCGCGCCGCCGGCCACGGTGCGCACGCCGGCGTTGGTGCTGGCGCCCTGGAACAGCGTGATGTCGCCGTTGCGCGCCACCGGCCGGCCGGCCGCGTCGAGCGTGGGGAACAGCGCGGCGATGGCCTCGCGGCCGCGCAGGTAGCTGCCGTAGCGCTTGCTGTCCACGTCGTTGTACTCGCGGCCACCGGCCGTGAGTTCGGCATAGAACACCTGGCGCACGAACACGCGCTGCTGCTCGCCGGGCAGCGCCTCGAAATAGCGCAGCGCCTCGGCGCTGGTGCCCGAGAAGCCGAAGCGTTCGCCCAGCCAGGCCGCCAGCTCCGCGTCGTAGGTCTTCGCGACCTTGCCGGGCTGGTCGGCCAGTGCGCCGGAGGCATCGATGAGGTTGGCGGGGTCCAGGTAGCGCTTCGCGAAGCCCGCGACATCGCTCGCGCCCTCGCCCGGCGTGCCCGCGCCCAGGCCGGCCTGCAGCACGATGCCGGCGCCCGGGCGCTTGTCGGCCGCCGAGACCGGCCCGAGGCTGGTGAGGCTCGCGCGGTTGCCGAGGTAGATGTCGCCGCCCGCGCTCACCTCGAGCGTGCCCGGGCCGAGGATCGCGAAGCCGGTGGCGCTGCCCTGGTTGAAGATGTCGCCGCCCGCGGCCACCATCGACACCTCGGCGGCGCTGCCGTGCGCGATCAGCCCGCCGCTGTTGACGACGTCGCCGCCGGCCAGCATGCGCAGCGGCTTCGAGGCCAGGAAGTACTGGCCCTGCGTGCCGTCGAAGCTGCTGCCGATGTTGCGCACCTCGCCGATCGCGACGCTCTGGATGTCGCCGCGCAGCGCATAGACGTGCGAGACGGTGCCGCTGCCGGCCATGCTGTCGTCGCTCAGCGTGTTGGGGCCGAACATGAACGGCGTGCCGCCGGTGCCGTTGTAGCGCCCGTTGTAGGGGCTGTAGGCGTTCGCGTAGATGATCAGGTTCGCGATGCCGTCGATCGCCGAGGTGCCGCCGCGCCAGTAGTTGCTCGCGAG
This sequence comes from Variovorax sp. PDC80, assembly GCF_900115375.1. Lineage (NCBI taxonomy): Bacteria > Pseudomonadati > Pseudomonadota > Betaproteobacteria > Burkholderiales > Comamonadaceae > Variovorax > Variovorax sp. PDC80. Next base: position 318,260 of record NZ_FOWG01000010.1, read on the forward strand.
CAGCGCCGCATCGTCGAAATCGCCGGGCGTCATCGCGCGCCAGGCCGGCCGCAACGGCGTGGCGATGGCGTCGGCCGAGGTGCCCAGCAGGCCGATCGGCGAGCCGGCGTTGCTGGTGTTGTTCGCGCTCACGCCCGACACCCGGTTGCCGGCCAGCAGTTCGAGCTGGCCGGTGGGCGACGGCATCAGGTAGTCGTCCTGCTGCCGGCCCGCGAAGTAGATGCTGCCGCCGGGTGCCACCGCGCGCAGCACCGAGGGCAGGAACGCGGTCGTGGTGTCGGACGCGGTGCCCAGCGGCGAGAGGTTGCCGCCGGCCGAGAACAGCTCGATCGCGGTGGCGTTGGTCCACAGCGTGTACCAGCTCGAGGCGGCGCCCTCGCTGCCGTCGGCCAGGCTGACCCGGGTCTCCAGCCGCTGGATGCCGCGGCCCGGATCGATCACGCCGCGCAGCACCAGGTCGCCCAGCGTCTGCACGCTGACCCGGCCGTCGCCCGGCGCGAACACCGCGCCGCCGCGGCTGGCGGCCGAATAGGCGATGTAGGGGTCGAGGCCGCGCGGGTCGTCGTTGAGGCTCACGCTGTAGCTCTTGAGCTGCATCACGCCGAGGCTGGCCGCGCGCAGCGCGGTGTCGCCGCGCAGGTTGGCGTACTGGCCGCCGTAGATCCGGCCATCGGCCTGCACCGAGAGCAAGCCGCCGCCGGTCTGCGCCACCGCGCCGTCGATCACGCGGCCGCTGCCGCCGACCGCGACCACGATGCCGCGGCCGCTGGTGGGCAGGTCGGTGTCGGCGAGGTCGGTGCCGATGTCGCCGCCCGCGCGCACCCGCGCATTGCCGCCGCCCAAGGCGCCCAGGCCCGCGTAGGCCGCGAGACCGAGGCCCGCGTAGTCGGCGTACACGCCGGGGCCGTCGAGCACGTAGGAGCCGAACATCACGCCCCAGCCGGTGGCCTGGCCGAGTTCGCCGGCGCCCTGGCGCAGCAGCCAGCCGCCGACCAGCTCGGAATTGCTCCCCTGCAGGCCGCGGATGTTGCCGCCGGCCGCCAGCGTGAAGTCGCCGCCGCCGGTCGTGTACCACATGCGGTTCGGGTCGATGGCCGCGAGGTAGCCGTCGCGGTCGCCGAGGTTGCTGCCCAGCGTGGTGCCGTCGGGTTGCAGTTCGCGCGGCGCGTTCCAGACCGTGCCGGCGCCCGTGCCCGGCACCCAGGTGCCCGCGGTGTACACGCCGTAGAGGCTTTGCTGCGTGTAGTCGCCCGCGGCGAACAGCTCGAGGTCGCCGGTGCCGGTGCGCACCACGCTCGTGCCGGGCGCCTGCGGCCCCAGGCCCTTGCCCTGCAGGTTGACCTGGAACGGATCGTTGAGCGTGATGCCGCCGCCTTGCGAACGCACGACGCGCGAATCGCTGCTGCCGAGGTCGGCGCCGCCCACCAGCCGCATCGACCACGAGGCACTGCCCGCGCCGAGCATCGGCGCGATGGCCCAGATCGCGCGGCTGCCGGTCTGCGCCAGCGCGCTGCTCACGAACATGCCGGCCGGCAGCACGCTGCCGGCCGCGAGCTCGACCGGGTCGGCCAGCTCGAGGCCGTTGAGCACGGCCACGTCGGTGCCGGCGCGCCAGGTCGTGGCCACCATGCGCATCCCGTAGATCGCGACGTTGCTGAACTGGATCGCGTTCATGCCCGCGCGCAGCACGGTGCCGGCCGGCAGCCGCAGGTTCGCCGTGGTGGTGCCGATCACGCCGACCAGCGTCGAGGTGTTGGTGCCCGCGGGGATCACGCGGCCGGTCGGCAGGATGATGTCGGCCGTGGTGACCACGTTCGCCTTCACGCGGTTGTTCAGGGTGTTGCCGCCGAGCACCACGTCCATCGGCAGCGGTGCGTCGTCCGACAAGGTCAGCAGCGTGTTGGCCGGCAGCGCGAGGTCGAAGCCGAGCACGCCCCCATACGGCAGCTGGCTGCCCGCGGCGAGCGTGAGGCCGCCCGCGGGCACCTGGTAGTCGGTCTCCAGCGTCACCGAGTTCAGCACCTCGCGGTAGACCTTGCTGTCGGGCGAGTCGGGCGGCGGCGCGAAGCCGTCGTTGATGCTGCCGTCGATGTGCAGCTCGCCGCCCGCGCGCAAGGTGAGCACGCCGGCCTCGCCCGCCCCGCGCGTGCCGTTCGCGCCGGGGCCGTAGCGGTAGCCCGAGAGATCGAGGTCGCCCACGGTGTGCAGGTCGCCGCTGCTGCGGATCTCCACGCCGGGGCGCAGGTGGAAGGCATCGCCGTCGATCTTCAGGCCCGCCAGGCGGCCCTGCAGGCCGGCGTTGTTCCAGGCCGCGTCGATGAAGGCGCGGCTGCGCGCGTCGATCTGGTCGAGGCCGACCATGCCGTCGGCGCCGACCGGGCTGCCGTTGGCATCGCCGTTGTTCTGCTTGACGCTGCCGTTGGCGTCGGTGGGCTGGTAGGTCCAGAAGGCATTGACCGCCACGCTCTTCGCGCCGCGGATGTTCAGCGGCGCGGGCGCGTCGATGCGCAGGTCGCCGCTGGTCTCGCCGGTGCGCGGCGCGTTGATGTCGAGCTGGCCGCGCGCGATGCCGTCGGCCGCGCGCAGGTCGAAGCTGGCGCCGCCGGCCAGCCGCACCGTGCCCTGGCTCGAGCTCAGCGCGATGCGCGCGCGGTTCGCGGCATCGATCGGCGCGCCGCGGCTGTCCACGGCCAGCGCGCCGGCATGCGCGTCGAGCAGCGCCGAGGCCTCGAGCGCGAGCTCGTCGCGCGCCGACAGCACGATGCTGCCGACGCCGCGGCCCGAGGCGTCGAGCGTGCCGCCGATGCGCAGGCTGCCGCCGTCCACCGCGATCGTGATCTCGTGCGCGCGCACGCCGTCGCCCACGCGCAGGTCGCCGTTCTTCACGGTGAAGCTGCGCGCGCCGAAGAAGCCGGCCTCGCCGAGCTGGCGGTTGAGCTGCGCGAAGGCGTCGTCGCCGAGGCGCGCGGTCGTCAGCGCGAAGCGGCCGTCGGCGAAGTCCGCGCCGCCGCCCGCGGCGCGCAGCGTGCCCGCGAGGCTCACGCTGCCGTTGGCGGCGCTGGCCGAGAACGAGCCCGCGTCCTGCCGCGCGGCCGAGACGTCCACGCGCGAACCGGCCGCCAGGTCGATGTTGCCCTGCGCGCTCTCGAGCTTCAGGTCGCCGCCCCAGCTCGACTTGCGCACGTCGAAGAAGTCGATGCTGCGGCCCGCGAGATCGATGGCCGCGCCGTCGCCGAGCGCGATGTCGCCGTCGGCGCGCACCGAGAGCCGGCCGCTGGGCAGCGCCAGCGCGGTGTCGAGCCGCACCGAGCGCGCCTCGAGCGCCAGGCTGGCGCCGAGCGTGTCGAGCGCCGCGGTGTCGGCACGGGCGCCGGCGTCGGGCGCGATCGCTTCCAGCCGTCCGCCGGCCACGTACTTCATGCTCGAGCCGGCCTCGCCGGTCCACAGCGGCGTGACGATGCGCAGGTCGCCGCCCGTGCGGCTGCCGTCGGCGGCCTGGGTGCCGCCCACGGTGAGGCTGCCGGCGTTGTTCGCGCTCACGCGGTCCGCGGCATGGATCTCCACGCCGGCGAAGCCCAGCGCGAGACGGTCGAGCGCGGTCTGGCGCTGCGGCCGGCTGAGCGCGTCGTAGCCGAACAGCACCGTCTGCGCGTCGATCACCAGCCGGCCGCCGCCGGTGCCCGGCCCGCCGGGCTGCACCGGCGCGGGCGCCACGCTGGCATAGGGGTTGTCGGCGCTGCCGACGCCGGTGCCGATGCCGTTCCACACCAGGTTGCGGGTGGCGATGCGCACGGTGTCGCCGGCACTGCCCCAGCCGTAGAAGGCCGGCGTGGCGAACACCATCTGCACCGGCGAATCGCCGGTGTCGAGCGTGACCGTGCCGTAGAAGTTGAAGGCGCCGCCGGCCGTGAGGTTCAGCCGCTCGAGCGCCGGCACGCCGGCTTCGGCCGAGGGGCGCAGCAGCCGGTCGAGCACGGCCTGCGTCAGGTGCCAGCCCTGCGGCTGCACGCCCGCCGCCGCGGCCGCGGCCAGGCTCTCGGCGGTGCCGATGCTGATCTGGTTCTGCGCCACCGTGAGGTAGCGCGCGCCCATGTCGACCTCGCCGAGCTCGAGCGCGCCCGGTGCCGCGAAGGCGATGGTGCCTTCGGTGCGCAGCCGCGCGCCGTCGGCCACGGCGATGGTGCTCGTGCCCGCCGAGGGCAGGAAGTCGAGCAGGCCGTTGCCCACGGCCAGCACCGCCGGTCCGCCCGCGAACTGCCCCGACGCGAGGCTGTTGGCATAGACGTAGCCGAGTGCCGAATCGATGACCCGGCCGCCGAAGCCGCGCGTGTCGATGCCGGCGCCGCCCTCGAGCGAGATCGCGTCGCCGACCAGGAACACCTGGCCGGCCTTGAGCACCGTGCCGTCGCGCAGCACCACGCCCGGATGCTCGCGGCCGTCCTGGCCGAAGTACATGCGTGCGCTCTCGCCCAGGGTGCTGGCACCGTCGAAGTAGCGCCAGGCGCCGCCGATGGCCAGCGAAGGCGCCGCGAAGGCGTTGAGCGCGCTGTCGGCCAGCGACAGCCGGCTGCCGTCGCGCACCGCGTCGACGGCATCGCGCGGGCGGACCTCGATGAGCTTGCCGTCGGACCCGACGAACATCAGGCCGTCGATGCCGCGCGCCTCGCCGCGCGTCGCGCCACCGAACAAAGCCGTGCCCTCGAAGCGCAGCGGCTCCTGCATCTTGTCGCTGGCGCGCAGCTGCAGGTCGAGGATCTTGCCGTCCTCGGGCAGGCGCGAGCGCACCGTGCCGAACTGCTCGGCCTGCGCGAGCAGGAACTCGCTGAAGCCGGTCTCGTTGTACTGGGCCAGGTCGCGCACCGCATCGGCCGGCGTGAGCAGCACCTGCGTGGGCACCGCGGCGCGCTTGGCGGTGCCGGCCACGCGCTGCACGGCGCTGGCGAGCCACGAGCCGCCCGCGGCCGTCACGGCACCCGCCGTGCCCAGGCTGCGCAGCGGCAGCTGCGCGCCGAGCTCGACGCGGAAGGCGCCGGGCATCAGCGCGAAGCTCGCGGGCATCAAGGTGTAGGTGCCCGCCGGCAGGCCGGGCACGCCGGCGCCGATCTCGATCTGCGCGCCGATGGCCGGATCGCCCGCGCCCTTGTCGAGGATCACCGGCGCATAGCCCGGATCGTGGCCCGGCACGATGGCGTAGACGCCGTTGCCGGGCTGGCTGAAGCGGCGCAGCGAGGCATTGGCGGGGTTGGTATTGACCAGCGGCGTGTTGAGCACGTTGACCGAGCCGCCGCGGCCCGAGGTGAAGCCCTCGCCGTGCAGCACGCCGCCGCCCGAGAGGTCGAGCACCGCGCCGGCCTCGCCCACCAGCCGCGTGGCGCCGATGCTGATGCCGCTGACCAGCGCGTCGGTGTCGGCCGACTTGGTGCCGCTGTTGTCGCCGCGGCTCACGTAGGTGTCGGCGAGGTTGTACTGCGTGGTGTAGCGGCCGTTCTTCGCGAGGCCGGCGTAGCTCACGCCGTCCACCGTGCCGCCGAAGGGCATCTCCATGCCGGCGGCGCTGACCGAGGTCAGGCTGCCGTCGCGCAGGATCACCGTGGGATCGGTGAGCTTCGCGTTCACCGGGCCGAAGCCCGGGCCGCCGTTGAGCACCAGCACGGCCTGCCAGTCGGTGCCCAGAAAACCGCCCAGCGTGTTGATCGAGATGTTGCCCAGCGGCGCGCGCACCACGCCGCCCTGGTCGACGGTGCCGCCGAGCAGCACCAACTGACCGAAGGCCGAGTACGGCACCTCGGGCACGCTGCCGGTGCTCGAGCGGATGGTGAGCGTGCTGTCGGGCGCGATGCCCGTGGGGCGGTTGCCCGCGACCAGCGCCGCGTAGGCACCCGACATCGGATAGACCTGCGCGGCGCGCACCTCGAGGTTGCCGCTGACGTTGAAGCCGCCGGCCAGGCGCACGTCGCCGCTGCTGTGCAGCGCCACGTCGGCGAAGCCGTCGAGCACGACGCGGGTCTGCGGCAGCGAGCCGACGCCGTCGGGCGAGCCCGCGCCCTTCACGCCGGTGGCGCCCGAGAGCACGGCGCCGTAGAGGTCGATCAGGTCGGCCGACAGGGTGAGCGCGCTGCGGCCCGCGGGCGCGGCACCGCCGCCGGCCAGCGCCAGGCCCGGCATGAAGGTCGGCGGCAGCGTCTCCTTCAGGTCCCAGTTGCCGCCGTCCAGGCGGATGTAGGGTGCGGCGATGCGCACCTGCGCATCGGGCGTGCCGTCGGCCACGGTCAGCACGCCGCGCTTCAGGTTCAGGCTGCGGCCGAGTTGCAGGTCGAGGTCGCCGTCGAACAGGATGCGGTCGTGCGCCGACAGCGTGAGCGCGTCGAAGCCGCCAGCGCGCACCTGGTCGGCGCCGAGCGTGGCCTGGCCGTAGACCAGCCGCGCATCGGCCTCGCCGGGCGCGAGGTCGGACGCCAGGCCGCTGGGCGCGGCGTTCTGCACCAGCCGCACCGTGTAGAGCTGGTTGCGTGCCTCGCCGACCGGCTCGCGCGTGGGGTCCTGCAGCCGTTCCTGCAGGTACAGGCCCAGCGAGCCGCCGAAGGCGTTGGCGCCGCCGGCCTGCGCGCGCAAGGTGCCGTCGAGCACGATGCCGCTGTACGAGCGCATCTCGATGCCGCCGCCATCGCCCGCCAGCATCACCGTGCGCGACAGCGCCGGACCGTTCGCGCCCGCGGCCGCGTCGACCTCGGCCGCCGCGCCCGAGGCATCGAGCAAGGCGCCGGGGCGCACGATCACGTAGGCATCGCTGAGGCCCACGGCGATGGTGCCGCCGCCGGGCGCCACGCCGTAGGCGCGGCCCTGCGTGTCGCGCGCCACGTGGGCGCGGCCGGCCACGTCGAGCACCGCGGCCTCGCCGATCCACACTGACTGGCCCGCGGTCGAGAGCAGCACGTTCGCGCCCTGCGCCTGCGGCAGGCTCGCGAGGTCGATGCGGCCGCCCCAGGCATCGAGCCGGCCTTCGACGCTGAGTTGCCCGTCGGCACGCAGCGCGATCGCCGCGCCCGGATCGACCGCGACCCGTGCTTCGCGGCCGATGCGCAGCGGCGCATGGTCGGTGGCGTTCAGCGCGCCGGCCGTGAGCGACAGGCTCGCGCCCGCGCGCTGCGTGAGCGTGGCGGCCTCCGCGTCCTCCGCATACACGGGCGGCGTCCAGCGCGACAGCGCCGCCTCGGGCGCGGCGCCCGTGGGCACGAGCCGCGTGCGCTCGGCATCGATGCGCAGCACCGGCATCGCGACCTCGAGCCGCGTGCCGTCGCCGACCTCGAGGCCGTCGCGACCCTGGACGGCGTAGCGCGAGAAGCCCTGCTGGAACAGGCCGGTGTCGAGCAGCGTGCCCGCACGTACCGGCAGCGCCGCGAGCGCGGTGCTGCCGCCCAGCACCAGCGCGCCGGCGGGAATGCGCAGCGCACTGTCGACCACCGTGCCCGCGGCATAGCGCGTGGTCACCGGCGCGATCGGCACGCCGGCGGGGAAGGCATCGCCCGGAATGGTGTAGCCCGCGGGCAGCGTGCCGTTGAAGCGGGCCAGGGCGGTGCCCGCGGGCACCACGCTGCCGCCGAAGTAGTAGATGCCGCTGGTCGACTGCACGTAGAGGCCGCCGGCCGGCACCACCCAGTCGGCCGCGACCGTGAGCGAGGCGCCGGCATCGATCTGCGGTGCCGTGGCCGCGGCCAGCGTCTGTCCCGCCGCGACCGCGCGCACCGTCACCGCGAAGTCCGCGGGCACGGTGCCGCCGGCCGCCACCAGGTAGTCGCGCTCGAGCTGCAGGTTGACCGCGGTGGTCTCGCCCGCGGCCAGCGTGCCGTTCAGGCCATGCACGCCGGCGCCGATGCCCACCGCGCGGCCCGAGCCCAGGGTCAGCGTGCCGCCGCCCGCGACGCCGAAGCCGCGGATCTCGCCATCCAGCCGCAGCGGTGCGTCGATCGGCGCGTCGCCCGGCAGCACGGCATAGCCCGCGAACAGCGTCACGTCGCCGCCATGGCCCGCGACCAGCGCGCCATTGGCCTTCAAGGCCGCGCCCGAGGAGCTGTCGATCAGGCTGCCGGCCGCAAGCGTCACCGCGCCCGCGCTGCGGATGTCGACCGTGCCGCCGTCGACGTAGGGCAGGCCCTGGCCGTTGCTCGGATCGAGCTGCAGGTTGGTCCACAGGCCGCGCGTGTCGAGCGTCGCGCCATTCGCCACCGTCACCGCCGTCGGATGGCCGGGGTCGGACGGCATCAGCGTCTCGACCGTCACGCCGGTGGTGGCGGTCGTCTTGAGCACATTGCCCAGCGCGATGCTGCCGCCGCGCGCTATGAGGTCCGCATTCACCTCGACCTGCTGCGCATGCAGCGCGATGCGGCCGCCGGGCGCCACCGCGAGCGCGCCGTCGACGCGCACGCTGTCGCGGCCCACGGCGATCAGCGCGCCAAGGCCCCAGCCATCGAGACGGTCGCTGTCGACATGGAGCGCATCCTTGCGCGCCTGCGGCAGCGGGCCATCGGGTGCGATGCCGTCACCGAGCGTGGGCTGGTCGCTGCCGAACACGATGTGGTCCAGGGTCGGTGCGAGGTTGTGGAACACGCCGGTCGGGCCGTTCTTCGCATTGGTGTTGAAGGCGCTGGTGTAGCTGCCGAGGATCAGTTGCGCGGCGAGCGCCGCGGCGTCGTGCGACTGCGCATAGCCATCGATGCCGCCGTCGCGCTTGATCGTCTGCCTCGGGCCTTGGTAAACGCCCGAGCTGATGTCGCCCTCGAGCACGGCCGCGCCGGTCGAGACGATCAATTGCCCCGCGTCGCGCCCCACCGTGTAGCCGTTCTCCAGCCGCTGCTGCGGCCCGATCAGCGGGTTGTAGAAGAAGCCCGTGGTCTTGTCGCCCCAGCGCTTGTGCGCGTCTTCGTAGCCCTTGTAGAGGCCCGTGTACTGCACATCGGCTGGTGCGCTCGACACTTCATACAGGCGGCCGTCGGCGCCCTTGAGCCAGCTCTGCTTGATCATCCCGGTCTGCACGTCCAGCGTGCCGCCCGAGAGGTTGATGTTCGAGCCCGCCTGCGCGACGAGTTCGTTGCCCGCGAACACCACGCTGCCGCCCTGCGCGCCCCACTCGCCCACCGTATGACCCTGCAGGCCCAGGTAGCCGCCGACCTCGAGCAGGCCGCCCGGCGTGTACCAGCGCTCCTTGTCGTAGCCACCCGTGCCGGCCGCCACGCGCAGCAGCTTGCGCCGGTCGATCCACACGTTGCTGTTGTTGAGCATCGTGGTGTCGCGGTTCAACGGGGCATCGCGCTGCTCGTTGCCCTGGATGTTGATCTCGACGTTGTTCGAGGACATCGCGACCTGCACGCCGACCGCGCCCGAGACATCGAGCCGCGCGCCATTGGCGACGGTGCTGCGACCCGTCTTGGCACTGACCGCGATCTGACCGCCCGTGGCCAGCGTGGTCGAGCCGCCCTCGAACACCACGCCACCGCCCGAGACGATCTCGATGCGCGACTGGTCGCGCCGGTCGTCGAGCCGCGCGAGGTTGTCGAAGACATCGGCCGCCGCGACACGGCGCGCCAGGTCCTGCACTGCGGAGTCGGCGATCAGCGCATCGCGCTGGCTGTCGAGCGCGGTGCGGCCGTTCTGGTCGTCGAGCAGGATGGCGTTGAGGCCACGCGCTGTCACCGTGACGCTGCCGAGCTTGTCGCTGGCCGCGTTCAGCAGATGGATGGTGCCGCGCGTGTCGACCGTCGTCGTGGACACGGCCACGCCGTCCTGCACCACCTTGCGGCCCGCGAGCGTGATGTCGCCTTCGGGTGCCTGCAGCAGGCCGGTGTTGGTGACCGCGCCCGCCGTGCTGTCGGCATTGAACTGCGGCGCCACTTCATTGCCGCGCGTGGTGGAGGTCTGGTTCGCCGCGGGGCCTTGGCCGGGTCGCACGATGAAGAAATCGCCCGCGGCCATCTGCACCTGGCCGCGCGGTGTGGCGATGGCACCCGCGTTGACGACCTCCTTGCCGAGCAGCAGCGCATAGCCGCCGCCCTGCGTAACCGTGGTGGTCGGCGTGGTGTTGATGCGAGCGCCTGCCTGTACGTCGACCTTGCCGTCGGCATCGGTGAAGCTCGGCGTGTAGGCCCCGCTCGCCTGCGCGCTGTAGATGCCGCGCGTCTTGAACTGGTCATCGCCGATCTTCGCGGCCGCGGCCACGAGATTGCGTGTATCTGTCTGGCTCGAACCGCTGAACACGATGCCGTTGCGGTTCGCGATCAGCACCGTGCCATCGGCCTTGATCTGCCCCTGGATCTGCGAGGGCCGTGCCTGTGGGTCGTTGACGCGGTTGAGCACGGCCCAGTCGGCCTGCTGCCTGAAATCGACCGTGGTGCGCTTGCCGACGTTGAAGGTCTCCCAATTGAGGATCGCGCGATCGCCGGTCTGCTGGATGGTGACCGTGGTGCGGCCATCGGTACCTTGCGATTGCACGGGCGCTTGGGCATTGAGCCAGCCCGCGGTCAACGAATTGGTGTCGACGCGCAACCCGCCATCGGCCAGACCATCAGGCACGGAAGAAGGATCATCCAGCGCCGCCTGCCGCGCGGCAGCCTGCGCGGCCTGCTGCGCCGCAATGCTCTGCGCCGCCAGGTTCAGATTGCCGAGCGAACGCTGCAATTGCTCGCGCGCCTGCTGCTGTTGCGCACTCGGCGTATTGAGCGAAGACACCGGCAAGCCATTGGGCAGCCGCCCCGTCGCGATCGCCTGTCCCTGCGCGATGTTCTTCTGCGCCATCCACGCCGCACTGAACGCACGCTGCTGCGCATGCGCCGCACCCGCCGCGCCGATCGCGGCCAGCATCAGCGTGATGACCCTCGCCACCGGTGCCATCCTGAAGACGGAAAGCTCCCCGCCCACTCCGTTGTCCTTCGCGCCGCGCCCTCTTGTGTTCATGCCAGTTCCGCCGTGGTTGAGTCGATGCCATGCGGCCGCCCTGCGACGGGCAGCCATGGATGCAGAGGCACTCGCTTCGCACGCCATGCAAAGCAACACCCCATTGCGGCTATGACGTGCGACCTCGGCGCGATCCCCCAACTATTTTTCGCGCCGGGAATGGCGCGCGCGTGAAGCCGCGCGCGTCATCGCGCGGTCACATCCGGGGATGGAAAAAAACGAAGGCGCTCAGCTCAGCTCAGCACGAGCACGCCCGCGGGCAGCCGCCGGGCCTTGAGCTGGAACGAGTGCTGGAGCTGCGAGAGCGCCGATTCGAGCGAGGCGACGAAGAAGCGTCCGCTGACGGGATCGCTGCCGGCGGCCTCGTTCATCAGCAGCACGCGGCCGGGCCGGTAGCGGTTGATCTCGTCGATGACCTGCGCGAGCGGCACCTGGCTGAACACCAGCTCGCCGCTGCGCCAGGCCGAGACGGCCGCGGGCTCGATGCCGACCACGCCGCCGATCGACGCCGTGTCGTAGAGGGTCTGCTGCCGCGCCTGCAGCAGGCGTTCGCCGGCCGGATGCGCGACGCGCACCGTGCCCTCGAGGCAGCTCACGCAGACCCGGCCCGCGAGGTAGCGCACCTCGAAGCGGCCGGACTCGGCCATGCTGCGGCCCGGGCCGGCCGCGACCTGGAAGGCCGGGCTGCCCGCGCGCAGGTCGATGGCGGCCTCGCCCGCCAGCAGCTCCATGCCGACGACGCGGCCACCGGCCTCGACGCGCCGCACGCTGGTCTGGGTGTTCAGCAGCACGTCGATGCGCTCGGCCAGCGCGATGGCCTGCTGCTCGCCGGTGCCGGTGTGGAAGTCGGCGGTCCAGGTGCTGGCCGCGGGCCACAGGCCGAGCGGCGGCCGCACCACCGCGATGCCGGCCACGGCCAGCGCGCCCACGGCCGCGCCGACGAAGGCGCGGCGGCCCAGGGCCGGTTTGGGTATCGCCCCGCGCAGCGCCTGCCGGTGATGGGCCAGGGTCTGCGGATCCTCGCGCAGCAGCTCGCCGAGCGCGGGCTTGAGCAGCTGCCAGCGGCGCCGCGCCTCCTCGAAGGCGGCCTGGTGCGCGGGGCTGGCGCGCTTCCATTGCAGGAAGGCCTCGGCGTCGGTGTCGCTCGCGCGCCCCGAGGTGAGCTGGCGCAGCCAGGCCGCGGCCTGGCGCTGCAGTTCCTCGGGTGGCGCGATGCCGTCGTGGGGCGATGTCTTCATGGCTTCAGGGCCGGCGATGCCTCGCGGGAATCCTTGTCTTCACCTGCTATGACGTTCGGCACCGGCCAAATCCCCCAACTATCTCTTGTCATGGTTCATGCGCGCTTCGCAATAGTCGTGGGCGCGCTTGAGTTCGTGCTCGACCGTGCGCACCGACACGCCCAGCAGGCGCGCCACGTCCTTCTGCGCCATGCCCTCCCAGCGCACCAGGATCAATATCTCGCGCCGGCGCTGCGGCAGGCCGCGCATCACCTTCACCAGCGCATCGAGCTCGGAACGCGCCTCGGCGCTGCGCGCCGGGTCCGGCGCGGGATCGGCCAGCTCCAGCAGGTCCTCGACGTCGTCGCTCGACAGGGTGCGCCCCTGCTTGCGCCGGATGTCGATGGCGATGTTGACCGCCATGTGCATCAGGTAGGCGGTCGGGCTCTGGATCGCGTCGTCGGCGGGCTGGCTCTGCACGCGCAGCCAGGTGTCCTGCAGCGCGTCGCCGGCCAGGTCGCCGTTGCGCAGCACGCGCGTGAGCCGCAGCTTGAGGCTGGCGTAGCGCTCGACCAGGTAGTCGAGCAATGCGGGTTGCGCGCCCTCGGACATGTCAGCGCGCCGCGTTGCAGTAAGGCGCGTCGCGCCGGGTGCGCGGCAGCACGATCAGGGTCAGCGGCTGCGGCATGGCCGCGGGCGGCGGCTGGTCCATGCGCACGCCGCGCAGCGTCTGCAGCAGCGCCGCATCGCGCGCGCCGTCGCCGCTCGAGCCCAGGAGGCGCGGGCGCAGGATGCTGCCCGCCGCGTCCACCTCGAAGCGCAGCAGCGAACGGTAGCTGCCCGGCGCGGTGCGCGGATTGGCGCACAGCGCGGCCCAGACGCGGGCCTGGAGCCGGGCGTCGTAGCCGTCGTCTTCCTCGTCGGCGGCGGGCGCGTTGCCGAGGACCGGCGGCGGCGCCGGTGCCGTCGCCTCCTTCAACACGAAGGCCTCGGCCGGTCCCTCGTCGGGCCGCTCGGCGACCAGGCCCGTGCCCTCGAGCAGCAGGCGCAGCGCCGATTCGGGCGAATGGCGGCCCTGCACGGCCGAGGAGATGCGCCCCTGCACGGTCGCGCTGCGAAACAGCGTCGAGCGCCGCGACTGCGCGGCATAGCGGCCCAGCGCATCGTCCAGCGGCAGGGCGGGAATGTCGAAGTCGAGCAGCGCCGCGGCCGCCTCGGGAACCGGCGGCTGCATCGCACCGTCCGCGGCCCAGGCGGGAGTCGCCAGCGTGCACACCATGCAGGTCGCGGCCCGGAGCCTGCTCAGGAGGCGCGCGTGAAGGCGCATCCGCGGCGGGTCTCGACGGCGGCCGTGCCGCGCCCAGGGCGTGGCCGCGGGCGGGACGATGGGAAAAGAGGGAGGACCGACACGGCGCAGGCACTGTTGGGAACCCGCGATCTTGGCGCCCGACGATGACTGATTTGTTACTACATCGCCGCGACACCCCGATGGCCGCGCAGGAAGCGGGCGACATCCTCGGTCGCGATGCCCCGCTGCGCGTTGTAGGTAACACCGACATCCCAGGCCACGCCGGGCTCGCGCGCGAAGGCCAGCCGGTACTTGCGCATCGTGTCCTGCGGCCGCTTCGCGAGCTCGTCCTCGAGCATCGGCACGCTCCACTCGATGCGTTCGACCCGGCGCTGGAAGCGCTGCTCGACGAGATCGGCCAGCCGGCCATAGCTCAAGGTCTCGCCCGCGGTGAAGAAGATGCCACTGTGGTCGACCGGTTGGGTGAAGAGGATGTCCGCCGTGAGCCGGCCGATGTCCTCGGGCGTGGTCACCGTCACGCGCGTGTCCCAGCTGCCCAGCGCGTTGACGCGCAGGCCTTCGAGGTCGACCACGCCGAAGGCCGGTTCGAACAGGAAGCTCGTGAACATCCCGGTCGACACGATGAGCCAGCGCGTCGCCCGCTGCGAGCGCAGCATCGCGCGCACCGCGATCTGCTCGTCGAACAGCCCGCCCGCGCTGCCGGTCTCGACGGTGTCGTAGTCGATGCCGAACTGCCATGGCACATAGCGCGCGACGCCGGCTTCGAGCGCCGCGGCCGTGAGCTTGCGCTGCGTGCCCGGACCGCCGACGAAGCCCGTGCAATTGACCACCGTATGGAACGCGCGAAAGATCCGGGCCAGCCCGTGCGCATCCGACGCGGCGATGTCGGCATGGATGACGGCCACCTTCAACGTCGCCAGTTCTTCGAGCAGCGCGCGCCGCACGGGCGATGGCGACGACGCCGTGTCGGGCCTCAGCAGCACCGAGATCCGCGCGCCCTCGCGCCCGGCCCTCGCGGCCAGTGCGCGAATCACGCGCGATCCCAGTTCCCCGGCGCCCACCACCAGGATCTCGAGGGCGTCTTGTCTTGTCTGCGGCATGGATGCATCTCCGATCAAAATCGGCAGTTGGACCCGGCACCCCCCAATGAAAGAAGGCACACGCGTGATACCGCAGGAAAAAATCGAAGCGCTGATCCGGCAATCGCAAGCCGCTTGCGATGCGCTCAGCGACGACGACGACGGACTCAAGCGCGAAGTGCTTGCGCATGCCGGCAGCCGCTGGTCACTGGGCGTGGTGCATGCGCTGGGCGTGTCGGGCCGGCTGCGCCATGCCGAGCTCGGGCGTCGGCTTTCGGGCGTGACGCAGCGCATGCTCACGCGCACGCTGCGGGCGCTGGAACGCGACGGCCTCGTGCTGCGCTTCGACCACCAGGAAGTGCCGCCGCGCGTCGAGTACGAGCTCACGACCCTGGGCCGTGGGTTGCTCTACCAGATGATCCCGCTGTGGACCTGGGTGATCGACAACGCCGAGGGATTCAGGGAAAGGCGCCGGGCGTTCGATGCGGCACGGTCCGCCTAACTTCGCGCCAGGAATCGCTCGGCCGCCGCCACCCCATCGCTCTCGCTGCGCACGAAGTCGAAGGACAGCCCCAGCACCTTGCCCGCGCCCTGCGCCGCCAGCCGCACCGCCGCGGGAATCGTGCGCTCGCCCGTGACGAACACCAGGCCCGCGCAGAACGCGCGCAGGTGTTCCTTGTGGCGCTTGAAGAACAGCGCGCGGCGCTTGCGGTCCTCGTGGCCTTCTTCGGGGTGGTCGCCGGGCAGGTGGTCGGTCAGCAGCACGAAGCGCTCGCCGCGCCCGAGCAGCGTGGCCAGTTGCGCCTCGGTGTCGGCGTCCTGCGAATGGGCCTGCGGGTCTTCCTTCAGGAACACCAGCGGAAATCTCGTCGTGTCGAACAGCATCGCGTTCTCTCCAGAAAAAAAAATGGGAAGCCTTCGTGGGGCGCTCGATTCGTCAGTACAGCTCGTGTTTGACCGCGTGGTCGTAGTGCGCGTCGATCTGCGCGATCTGGTCCGTGCCGAGCTCGGCCGCGGCATCGGCGCGCCTGCCCAGCGCGGCCAGCATCTGACCCACGGTCGGCAGCGCATCGCGCGCGAGGCGGGCGCTGTCCTGCCACAGCCGGGCGCGGTTGATGGCCTTGCCGCAGTGCAGCAGCACCTCGTCGATCCGCACCACGGTCGCGGTCTTGGCGATGCGCTCGCCCTCGCGCAATTCGTTCAGCAGCCCGGCATCGGTAGAGACGCGGCCACGGCCGTTGATGCGCAGGAAGAGTTCGAGGCCCGGGAACAGGAACACCATCGCGAGCCGCTCGTCGCGCCGCAGATTGCGCATCGACTCGATGCGGTTGTTGCCGGGCCAGTCGGCGAAGGCGACCGTGTGCGCATCCAGCACATGGACGAAGCCCGGCGGGCCGCCGCGCGGCGAGGCATCGAGCCCCTGCTCGCTGCCGGTGGCGAGGCAGAAGAAGGTGGCCTGCGCGAGATAGGCTTCGTGGAAGTCGACCAGGCGATCGAGCACCGCCTTCTGGATCATCTCGGAGGGCGCGGCATACAGCGCGTCGAGGTCGGGTTCGGGGGCCGGGTCGTCGAAGGAAGGGCGAGGTCTTGGGTTCATGGCACCCAGCGTACGGACAAAGGCCTTGGCGGCTGTAGACTGGATCGGCCAATCGATAGCTCTCATCCGCCATGACCGATCCCATTCTTCGCCTGGCCGGCCTGGTCGACCGACCGGACGGCCCGGTCCTCATCGCGGCCGAGGGCAGCCAGGGCGAGGAGCTGGCCTCGGGCCCGCACCGCCATGCGCGCGGCCAGCTGTTCGGCTCGCTGCGCGGGCTGCTGTCGGTCGGCGTCGAGGACGGCGTCTGGATCGTGCCGGCCATCCACGCGGTCTGGCTGCCGCCGCACCAGGAGCATTCGGGGCGTTCGCACGGGCCCTTCCATGGCTGGAGCGTCTACGTGGCGGAACCCGCCTGCGCCACCCTGCCCTCGCGGCCCTGCACCATCCGCACCTCGGGCCTGCTGCGCGAGGCGGTGCTGCGCGCCTGCAGCTGGCCGATCGAGGCGCCGCAGCCGCTGGACGAAAGCCGCGCGCATGTGGCCGCGGTCATCCTCGACGAGATCCGCAGCCTGCCGGTCGAGCCCTTCGGCCTGCCGCTGCCGAGCGACCCGCGGCTGCAGCGCATCGCGCACGCGCTGATCGCCGAGCCCGCGGACGAGCGCGACCTCGAGCAATGGGCGCACTGGGCGGCAGTGAGTTCGCGCACGCTGAGCCGGCGCTTCGTGCTGGAGACCGGCTTCAACTTCACGGCCTGGCGGCAGCGCGCGCGCATGATGCGCTCGCTCGAGATGCTCGCGGCCGGCGTCCCGGTGACGGCGATCGCGCTCGACCTCGGCTATTCGACCCCGAGCGCGTTCATCGGGCTGTTCCGCCGCACCTTCGGCGAGACGCCGGCGAGCTACCGGGCGCGGCTGTGAACGCGGCGCTCAGCGCTGCAGCTGGCGCAGCTCGTCGCTGGTGTTGGCGTTGAAGAAGGCGGCCGCGTCGTCGAACGTCACCTGCGCCATGCGGTGCTGCGCGGTCCATTGGCCGAACTTGCGCTCGCCCGCCTGCAGGAAGGCGAGCAGGCTCGGCGCCAGGCCGGTGCGCAGCAGGCAGAACACGGGCTGCGCGCGCAGCTCGCCGTCTTCGCGCGTGGCGGCCATCGCGATCTCGGCGCCCTGCGCGGCCGCGGCCTCGGCCAGCCGGTCGACCAGGTCCGGCGGAAAGTCCGGCGTGTCGCAGGGCACGGTGACCAGCCAATCGGTGCGCGCATGCTCGAGCCCGGTCAGCAGGCCCGCGAGCGGCCCCGCATAGCCTTCGATGGAGTCGGACCACACGGGCACGCCCATCGCCTCGTAGGCTGCGAGGTTGCGGTTGGCGCTGAGCATGGCCGTGCCCACCTGCGGCTGCAGGCGGCGCAGCGCATGCAGCGCCAGCGGCGTGCCGCGGTGGTCCTGCAGGCCCTTGTCGACGCCGCCCATGCGGCTGCCGCGGCCGCCGGCCAGCACCAGGCCCGTGATGTCTTCGCGCGCGATGGGGTTCATGCGCGCATTCTCGCTGGCGCCCTACGACCTCAGCGTCTGCAGCGCCGAGGTCCAGCGCAGCAGTTCGTCGAGCATCGCCGTCGCGGCCGCCGCATTGGCGGGGTTGGCCGACAGGCCGCCCTCGGCCTGCAGCTGCTGGCCCACGTTCGTGAACGCGACCGCCTCGAGCATCGGCACCACCTTGAGCGTGCCGAGCAGCTGCTTGGTGACCTGCACCGCGCGGATGCCGCCCGACATGCCGCCGTAGCTCACGAAGCCGACGGCCTTGTACTGCCATTCGCGCACGAGGTAGTTCAGGGCATTGACCAGCGCGCCCGGCGGCGCGAAGTTGTATTCGGGCAGCACGAACAGGAAGGCATCGGCCTCGGCGACGCTCGCGCTCCAGGCGCGCGTGTGCTCGTGCGTGTAGCGCTGCAGGCGCGGATGCTCGGGTTCGTCGAACACCGGCAGGCCGAAGGCGGCCAGGTCGACGAGACGGGCGTCGAAGCCGCCGTGCGCTTCGGCGATGCCGTGCGCCCATTGGGCGACGGCCGGGCCCACGCGGCCGGGCCGCGTGCTGCAGATCAGGGTATGGAGGATGGGACGGGTCATCGCCGAATCCTAAGTCATGGCGTGGCCAGCCCGAGGCGCGCGAGGGTCGCGGCCTTGAGGCGGCTGTCCTCGCGCACCTGGCGCTCGAAGTCCTTGCCCGGCTGGAAGTCGACCACCTGGTTGGCGCCGCGCGCCCAGGCCTGGTACCTGGGCGAGGCCACGGCCTCGCGGCACGAGGACTCGAGGCGCGCGACCACCGCGTCGGGCGTCTTCGCGGGCACCAGCACGCCGCCGAAGCTCGCCTGCACCACGGGCACGCCCGACTCCTTGAGGGTGGGCACGTCGGGGAACGAGGGATGGCGCTTGTCGGTGTACACGGCGACCAGGCGCAGCGCGCCCGATTGCAGGTGGCCGGTGATCGAGCTCGCGAGCACGGCGCCGAAGCTCAGGCGCTCGCTCAGCAGGTCCTGCAGCATCGGCGCGTCGCCCTTGTAGGGCACGTGCGTGAGCGCGACCTTGGTGGCGGCCTCGATGTCCGAGGTGCCCAGGTGCGGGATCGAGCCGGTGCCCGAGGTGCCGTAGCTGACCTTGCCCGGTTCCTTCCTCGCATCCGCCAGGATGTCCTGCACGCTGCGGTACGGCGACTTCGCCGGCACCGCGATCGCGAAGATGTTGTCGAACACCTTGCAGACGTAGCGGAAGGAATCGAGCCCGTAGTTCAGCGCCTTGAGCCGGTGCGGCTCGCTGGTCAGCGGCACGGCGGGCGTGAAGACCACGGTGTAGCCGTCGGCGCGCGCGCCGGCCCCCATGTTCAGGCCGATGGTGCCGGCCGCGCCGTCGCGGTTGATCACCGCGAAGGGCTGGCCGAGGTTCTCGGACATGGCTTGCGCAAGGCTGCGCGCATTGATGTCGAGCCCGCCGCCGGCGGCGAAGGGCACGATCATCTGGATCGGGCGCGAGGGATAGTCGGAGGCTGCCGCGGCGGGCAGCGCGGCGCACAGCGCAGCGAGCAGCAGCGCGCTGCGGCGATCGAATCGTCGGTTCATGGGAATGCCGCCGGCGGGTTACTCGGCGCGGATGCCGTTGCGCAGCACGCCGATGGCGTCGACCTCGATCTCGACGATGTCGCCGGGCTTCATCCACACCGGCGGGTTGCGCTTGGCGCCCACGCCGCCCGGCGTGCCGGTCACGATCACGTCGCCCGCGGCCAGTGGCGTGAAGGCCGAGATGTGCGCGATCTGGCGCGGGATGCCGTGGATCAGCTTGTCGGTGGTGGTGCGCTGCATCTCCTGGCCGTTGAGCCGCGTGACCAGCGTCATCACGCGCCCGTCGGCGATCTCGTCGCGCGTGACCATCCAGGGGCCGAAGCCGCCGGTGCGCCAGAAGTTCTTGCCGGCGGTCCATTGCGGCGTGGCGGTCTGCCAATCGCGGAGGCTGCCGTCGTTGTAGCAGGCATAGCCCGCGATGTGCTCCCAGGCATCGGCCTCGGCGATGCGCCGGCCGCCGCGGCCGATCACGACCGCGATCTCGCCCTCGTAGTCGAGGCGCGTCGACTCGGGCGGCAGCACGATGTCCTCGCCGTGCGCGAGCTGCGATTCGGCCACGCGCAGGAACAGCGTGGGCTGCTCGGTGATCTCGCGGCCGGTTTCGCGCACATGCTCGCCGTAGTTGAGGCCCACGCAGACGATCTTGCCGGGGTTGGGAATCACGGGCAGCAGTTGAAGCTCGCTCAGCGCCAGCGTGGCGCTCGCTTGGCCGACGGCCGTGGCGGCCTCGGCCAGCAGGTCGGCCGCGATCAGCGCCTTCAGGTCCGCGGCGCGCTCGCCGAAGAGCTGGCGCAGGTCGACGACGCGGTCCGCGCGGTCGCCGGTCACCGCGCCGTAGCTGTCGGTGCCGTTGAGTTGGTAGCTGATGAGTTTCATGGTCTGTCCGTGAGGAGTGATGGGAATAGAACTACGCCAGCCGACCTCCAATGCGCTGCGCGCCCTCGGTGATCAGGTGAACCATCTTGTCGAGGTCGACGATGGACAGGCGCGAGGTGTCGAAGACCAGCTGGATGGCGGCCCATGCGCCCCCGTCGGCCTTCGGGATCGGCGCGGCCACGGCCGCGAGCTGCGGTTCGAGTTCGCCGATCGACACGTAGTGGCCGGCCTTGCGGATCCCCGCGTAGAGACGGCGGAATTCGCTCCACTCGGCCGGCAGCCCGCTGCGCACGACCTCGTCGTGGCGGGCATCGAAGACCTTGCGCAGCTGCGGCGGCGCGAAGGTCGAGAGCAGCACCTTGGGCGCGGCGCCCAGGAACAGCGGCCGCGGCCGGCCGCGCCCGTAGGCCAGCGTCGGCGGCGCGCCGCCCATCTCGCGGTGGGTGTCGAGCACCTGCATGCCGAAGATGCCCGAGCTCACGCAGTCGAAGCCGGTGGCGGCCACCAGCTCGCGCATCACCGGGATGCCTTCGCGCAGCACCGGGTCGGCATTGCGGATGTAGTGGTCCAGCAGGATGATTCGCGGACCGAGCGCGTAGTGCGAGTCCTCCACGCGCTGCAGCAGCCCGGCCTCGAGCAGCAGCCGCACGTAGCGGTAGCCCGTGGGCAGCGAGACCTCGAGCGCCGCGGAGATGTCGTCCGCCGTGCGCGTCAGGTGGGTGTCGTCGAACAGGTCGAGCACCCCCAGCATGCGCCCCAGGCTGGACATGGATTTTTCCGGCACGCCAATTCCTCCAGAGTGTCATGGCGCGACGGGGAGGTGTTGCGAGATGCGATCCAGATCGTGCCCCGTGCGCGCGACGCCGACGATATATCGGTCGGGGCGCAGTATCACCGCCCGCGCCTCGTGGGCCTCGAGCCAGTGGCGCAGCGGCGCGTCGGGCCGGTCGATGACGATGGCATCCGCACGGCGCCAGCGTTCGGCGGTGGCGGGCGCGGCGGCCGCGAGCGCGTCGGGGCTGCCGATCACCGCGCTGCGCCGGCCCAGCAGCTCGTCGAGCAGGCGGCCGTCGGCCAGCCGCGGCTGGGGAAAGGGCCGCCCGGCGGGCGAGCCCGCGTCGGCATCGAAGGCGCCCTGGCCCAGCAGCTGCGGCGGCAGCTCGAAGATCTCGGGGCGCCCGGCACGAAAGCGCGCATCGCGTTCGGCCGCGCGCGCGGGATCGGTGGTCTGGATGATGTTGCCGAGCCGCACCGCGAGCTCGATCAGCGCGCGCACATGCGGCGCGCGTTCCGACTCGTAGGTGTCGAGCAGGGCCTCGGGCGCGCCGCGCGCGAGCACGGCCTCGAGCTTCCAGGCGAGGTTGGCCGCGTCGCGGATGCCCGCGCACATGCCCTGCCCGAGGAACGGCGGCGTCTGGTGGCAGGCATCGCCGGCCAGCAGCAACCGACCCTGGCGCCAGCCCTGCGCGATGACGGAATGGAAGGTGTAGATGGCGGCGCGTTCGAGCCGCGCCTGCTCGGGCTTCACCCAGGGCGCGACCAGCCGCCACAGCGTGTCGGGTTGCACCAGCGCTTCGCGGTCGTCGTCGGGCAGCACCATGATCTCCCAGCGCCGCCGGTCGCCGACCACGTTGCAGTAGGTCATGGGCCGCGCCGGGTCGCAGTGCTGCACCGTGTGGTCGGGCAGCGCGACCGGTTGCCGCAGCAGCACGTCGAACACCAGCCAGGGCTGGCGCAGCCCGAGGTCGACCATCGCGCTGCCCATCTGCCGGCGCACCGGCGAGCGCGCGCCGTCGCAGCCGACGACATAGCGCGCGCGCAGCGTGGTGTTCTCTTGCCGGTGCAGGTCGCGCACGCTCAGCGTGGCGCCGTCCGCGTCCTGCGCGATGCCGGTCAGCTCGTGCCGCAGCCGCAGCTCCACGTTGGGAAAGCGCGCGAGCCCTTCGCGCAGCACGGCCTCGAGCTCGGGCTGGTGGAAGTAGTAGTTGTTGGCGCAGCCATGCGGGCCGAGCGCGGCGCTGCCGCCGCGGATCAGCATCGTCTCGCCCGCGCCGTTGACGAAATGCATGCCCTGCTCGCCGGGGCGCGCGATGGCCAGCACCTGCTCGCGCAGGCCCGCGCCCTGCAGGATGCGCAGCACCTCGCCGTCGAAATGGATCGCGCGCGGCAGCGGGAAGATGCCGGCCTCCTTCTCGAGCACCAGCACCGACAGCCCGGCCGCGCCCAGCAGGTTGGCGAGCGTGGCACC
The DNA here is from genome assembly GCF_900115375.1 of Variovorax sp. PDC80. Classification (NCBI taxonomy): domain Bacteria; kingdom Pseudomonadati; phylum Pseudomonadota; class Betaproteobacteria; order Burkholderiales; family Comamonadaceae; genus Variovorax; species Variovorax sp. PDC80. The sequence continues at coordinate 340,576 of NZ_FOWG01000010.1, forward strand.
GGTCGGCCCGAGTCCGACGACCGCGACGTCGTGCATCTCCATCGCTTCAGCCACGCTGGTCTTCCTGCATGCGGCGCGCCACCTCGGCCTGCCATTGGGCACGGCTCATGAACTTGGGGAAGCGCTTCGCGATGGCCTCGGCCTGCGCGAGGATGGCTTCGTCGGACTGCGACAGGTCGATGGTCTCGCGCAGCGGCTGGTCGCAGTACCAGGGCGTGTCCATGAACAGCTCGAGCCGGTTGCCCTCGGGGTCGCGGCAGTAGACGGAGATGGCGTTGCCGTGCGTGACCGGGTGCATCTCGCTCGCGCCTTCGGCCAGCAGCCGGTCGTGGAAGCGGCGCAGCGCGCCGAGGTCGGGCACGCGGAACGAGATCTGGTTGACCACGTTGAAGCCCGGGTTCGCGGGCCGGCCGGTGGCCAGCACGAGCTGGTGGTGCTCGCGCGGATCGCGGCTCAGGAACACCAGCTGCACCGGGCCCAGGTCGCCCGCGTCGGTCTGCGTGAAGCGCAGCGCCTGCTTGTAGAAGCGCGCCATGCGCGGCAGGTCGCTCACATAGAGGCCGATGTGGCTGAACTGCAGGTCCGAAGGGACGAAATCCGTCATCTCAATGTCTCCAAACGATAAACCGCACGGAGCTTTTCCGTTTCGATGTCGAAATACTATAGTTATTATCGTATTTTGACAATAACAACGTTTTATCTATCATCACGACCGGTGCAAACCGCACCCAAGATCGAATGGAGACAAACCGATGAACGTTTCGAAGACGCGGGGCCGCCGCTGGCTGGCCCCTGGATGCATCGCCGTCGCGGGCCTGCTGGCGGGCGCGGCCTGGGCCCAGGCCGACTACCCGAGCAAGGCGGTGCGGATCATTGCCCCCTTCCCCGCCGGCAGCGGCCCCGACGCGAACGCGCGCGAGATCGCGGCCGAGCTCACGAAGCTGCTGGGCCAGAGCTTCTATGTGGAGAACCGCCCCGGGGCCTCGAACATCATCGGCACCGAGGTCGCCGCGAAGGCGCCGGCCGACGGCTACTCGCTCTACATCGGCACCACCAGTTCGCTGTCGGTGGTGCCGCATCTCTATTCGAAGCTGCCCTTCGATGCCGAGAAGGACTTCGCGCCCGTGAGCCTGCTCGGCGTGCTCAACACCGGCTTGATCGCCACGCCCGGCGTGGAGGCGCGCGACGCGCGCGCACTGATCGCCGCGCTCAAGGCCCGGCCCGATTCGGTGGCGGTCGCAACCGCGGGCATCGGCAGCTATTCGCACCTGTCGGCCCTGTGGTTCAACAGCGCCGCGGGCGTGAAGACCAACCTCGTGCCCTACAACAGCAGCAGCCCCTACGTCGACCTGATCGCGGGACAGGTGCAGCTGATGTTCGACGGCCTGCCGGCCGCCGCGGGCAACATCCACACCGGCAAGCTCAAGCTGCTGGCCATCACCGGCAAGGAGCGCGCGCCGAGCTTCCCCGACGTGCCCACCTTCGCCGAGGCCGGCCTGCCCGACTACGCGCCGATCGCCTGGCAAGGGCTGCTCGCGCCCGCGGGCACGCCCAAGCCCGTGCTCGAGAAGCTCAGCGCGGCGATGCGCAAGGCCTGCCAGTCGAGCGAACTCGCGCGCAAGTGGCGCGACTACGGCGGCGAGCTGCGCTGCAACACGCCCGCGGAGTTCAAGGCCTTCATCGATGCCGATCGCGCGATGTGGGGCAAGGTGATCCGCGAGGCGCGGGTCAAGCTCGATTGAGCGCGGCGTGCGTTCTCCGCATCGCGCGGGTTCAGGGCCGTTGCAGCCACGCGCGTGCCTGCTCGCGCAGTTCGCGCTCTGCCTCCGAGTCGGCGGTCGGCAGGTCGAGGGGAACCTCGTGTCCGGCTTGCAGCAGGCGGTAGCCGAGGTAGCGGTAGGGCCGCGGCAGGCGCGACAGCCGCTTCGTATCGAGCGCGAGCGCGGCGCCCTCGGCGTCCGCGACGAGGCTGTCCATGTCGTAGACGGCCGTGCGCCGCGCCAGCCTCCACGCGCCCTCCTCCTGCGCGAGCAGGTCGATGAAGCGGAAGTGGCATTCCCATCGCACCGGCGTGCCGTCCAGGCTGCCGAAGCCGATCATCATCACGGCCGATTCGGCCCAGGCGCGCTCGCCCTCCACTTCGCACAGCGTGCCGAGCATGCGGTGCCGGTTGAAGCTGCGGCCCTGCAATCGGCGCGAGGCCTCGACGAAATCGATATGGCGGCCGCGGAACCAGCTCACGGCGATGTCGCCCGCGGGCGTGAAGCAGTCGGTCAGCGCGGCCCAGCGCGCGTTGTCGCGGCAAAAGGCCCAGCGCTGGATCAGTTCGGCGATGGCGGCCTGGTGGAGGATAGGTTCGGTCTTCGATGGCATGGCGCTTTCTCGAGGGTGAAGGGCGCATCGCGCCCCGGGATGGGAGGTTCAGAACGTGTGCTTCACGCCCAGCATGAAGCCGCTCTGGGAGCCGCCGGGCGTGTTGCTCAGGCCGGGATAGCCGTTGACCGGCAGCGCCAGGCTGCCGCTGTTGCGGATGTGGCCCGCGGTCGCGTAGACCAGCGAGCGCTTCGACAGGAAGTAGCTGGCGCGGAACACGGCCAGCCGCGCCCCGTTGGCGGTGTGGCGGTCATCGAGCTTGAACAGCTGCGCCTCGAACAGCCACGGGCCGCTCGGGTAGGTGCCGCCGAGCCACCACAGGTCGCTGCGCGGCTGCGTCGCGCTGCCTTCGTTGTCGCGCCGCAGGTAGCCCGCGGCGAGCTTGACCTCGCCCAGCTTCAGGTAGCCGTTGAGCGTGGCCCGCGTGTCGCTGCGGTCGCTGCTGGAGAGGCCGCCGAAGGCACCGGGGCCGCCCTGGATCCGGTCGGCGCCGAGCGCGACGCCCCACGACGCCTGCTCATACTTGAGCATGCCCGACAGCGTGCGGCAGGCCCGCGCATCGCCGGGCAGTTCGCCCGCGCAGTTGGTGCCGCCCGGGCTGTTGGTCGCGACCACGTCGCGGCCCAGGCTGTAGAGCGCGCCGACGCTCCACGCGCCGAAGCTGCCGCGGTAGGCGATCGCGTTGTCGGCACGGATGTTCGCGAGGTAGGGATCGAGCGAGCTCGAGCTGTAGGCACCGGGTCCCATGATGTCCGACTCGGTCATCGACCAGAACAGGAAGGTCAGTTGCCGGCCCAGCGTGACCGTGCCCCAGTCGCCCGCCAGGCCGACCGTGGAGGTGCGGCCGAAACTGCGCCCGCCGTTGGCGATGACCCCGGTGTCGGCGTTGAAGCCCATCTCGAGGTTGAAGATCGCGCGCGTGCCGCCGCCCAGGTCCTCGGCGCCACGGAAGCCCAGGCGCGAAGGCAGGGTGCCGAACTGCATGCGCGTGATGCCGATCGCGCCCGGCCCGCCATGGCCCTGCACATGCTCGATCCCGAGGTCGAGCAGGCCGTAAGTCTGCAGGCCGCCCTGCGCCCGGGCGGGCGTGGCCGCGGCGAGCGCCGCGACGAGCGCGAGGGCCATGACGGCCCGTTTTTCTTGTCTCATGTCTTCTGGTCCTCGTGGGGGTGGATGCCGGTCTTCGCGGGTGCGCCGCATCGACGGCCCCCGCACGGTAGCCATGGCCTCGCGGGGCCAGAAGACGGCAATTTCTCGCGCTCGATCGCCGGCGGCTATCGCCAGCGCGTGGCGTTTGGCACCGGGGACGCTCGATGAAACTGCACCAGTTGCGCGACTTCGTGGCGGTGGCCTCCACCGGCAGCCTGCGCGCGGCGGCGCGGCGCCTGGGGCTCACGCAGCCCTCGCTCTCGAAGAGCATCCAGCAGCTCGAGAAGGAACTGGGCAGCGCGTTGTTCGAGCGGCATGCGCGCGGCGCCGTGCTGAGCTTCGCGGGCCGCGCCTTCCTGCCGCGCGCCGAGACGGTGCTCAACGAACTGCAGCGCGCCGCCTCCGAACTCCAGCACCTCGGGGGCGCGGGCGGCCATGTGAACATGGCGGTGTCGGCGGCCGCCGCGCTCACGGCCCTGCCCGAGGCGCTGACCGAATTCCGCAGGCGCTATCCCGATGCCGCGGTACGCGTGGTCTCGGGCACCTTCGCCGTGATGTTCAGCGAGCTGCGCGCGGGCGCGCTCGACTTCTCGATCGGGCCCCGGCCGGCCGTGTCGCTGAGCGAGGAGTTCTGCGTCGAGCAGCTGTTCACCAACACGCGCGCCGTCGTGTGCCGCGCCGGCCATCCGCTGCGCCATGCGAGATCGCTGGGCGAACTCACCGAGGCCCAGTGGCTGGTGCCCGGTGCGATGGGCCTGGCCGCGGCGGAGCACGACCAGGTCTTCCTGGGGCTGGGCCTGCCGGTGCCGCGATCGGTGGTGCAGTGCGAGTACCCGACGGCCCTGCTCTCGCTGCTGGCCCGCACCGACATGCTCGCCATCGTTCCGCGCCAGTACGCGGACGCCCGGCCCTTCGACAGCTTCCTGGTCGAGATCCCGATCGGCGAGACGCTGCCGGGCGCGGAGATCGTGCTGATCGCGAAAGCCGCCATGCCGCTCACGCCCGCGGCCGAGCACATGCTGACCTTGCTGCGCCGGCACATCGAGTACCACGTCACGGCCCACCGCGGCGGCACGCAGCCATAACCGCGACCTATCTTCATCGACGCCGCGGCATCTGCCGCCGTGCGAAGGCGCTGCCTAGACTCCCGCCGCATGAAAGTCCTTGCCCATCTGGCCGCCGCCGCGGCCGCGCTGCTTCTCTCGCCGGGCGCATGCGCCGACGACTGGCCCGTGAAGCCGGTGCGCGTGGTCCTGCCCACGGCGGCGGGCAGCGCGCCGGACGTCATCGCGCGCCTGCTCGGCGAGCGGCTCGGCCAGCTCTGGAAGCAGCCCGTGATCGTGGAGAACAAGCCGGGCGCCAGTGGCGTCATCGGTATCTCGGCCTTCAAGCAGGCGCCGGCCGACCAGCATGGCTTCCTGCTCGCGCAGGCGGCGGTCATCGCGGTGACGCCGCGCACGCTGGCGAACCCGCGCTTCGATGTCGGCGCGGACATGACGCCGATCGCGCTCGTCGCGCTGAGCCCCATGGTGATCCTCGCGCGCCAGGACTTCGGCGCGAACACGCTCGCCGAGGCCTTCGCGCTGGCGCGTTCGGGCCGGCAGCCGATCACGGTGGCCGCCACGGGCCAGTACTCCATTCCACACCTGTCGGCCGAGTACATCCGGAAGGCCGCGGGGCTGGATGTCAACATCGTCTCCTTCGGCAGCACCGGAGGCGCCCTCAATGCCCTCGTCAATGGCGATGCGCAACTGATGGTCGACGGCATTCCGGGCGTGGGCGCGATGCGCCAGTCCGGGCGCATCAAGGCGCTGGCCACCACCGCCTCGGAGCGCCTGCCGGGCGAGCCCGGACTCCCGACGTTGGCAGAGACGCTGCCGGGCAGCCCGGAACTCAGCGGCTGGTTCGTGCTGTTCGGCCGGAAGAACGCGAGCGCCGAGGTGGTCGAGCGCGTGAACCGCGACGTCCGCCAGGTGCTGCAGGATCCTCGGCTCGCGGCGCGCTTCGTGGAGCTCGGCGTGTTCCCGCGTGCGTTGACGCCGGCCGAGACCGCGCGTTTCGTGGCCGACGAGCGGCAGCGCTGGGGGCGGGTGCTCGACGGGCTGAAGATCGAGGCGCGCTGAGCCGCGACGACGCAGCAGTCGTCGCGTTCTTGAACATTCACTACTGTATGGAAAAGTCAGGGTAAGCCCGGGCTGCGTGTCGCTTTGTCCTCCCTATCATCCGCTCCGACCATTCACATGTGTATGGTGAATGATCGAACTGGCGACCCAAACCGGAGACAACATGACTCGCAACAGATCGATAGCCTTTGCTCTTTCCTGCACCCTGGTCGCGCTCGCCGCCGGCTGCGGAGGCGGCAGCGGCGGGGGTGGAGACGCGGCCGCGCTGGCGGCCGCGATCGCGGCGGCCAATGCGGCCGCCGCCGGGGCCAACGGGCCGGGCTCCGCGCCGCCGGCCCCGCGGGCCGCGTTCAAGGAGCGCTGCAGCGGACTGGTCGGCAAGGCCGTCGGACCGGGCAGCATCGCCACGGCCGAAGTGATGGCCGCGTCCGCCACCACGCTGCAGACCTGCCAGGTGCGTGGCGCGATCGTGAGCTCGCCCACCTCGACCATCAACTTCCGCATCGACCTGCCCGAGGACTCGGTGTGGAACCAGCGGCTGGTGCAGATCGGCGGTGGCGGCTACGACGGCGTGGTCGTCGGGCCCGACCTCGTGATGCTGGCCAATGGCGACGTCTACAAGCGCGGCTACGCATGGGTCAGCGCGGACGGCGGGGTGCAGGTGCCCGACCTGAGCTCGACGCTCAACAACCCCTCGGCCTTCGACAACTTCGCCTTCGCCTACCACCCGCAGGTGTTGAAGGTGGCCAGTGCCGCGATCCAGTCGATCTACGGCAAGCCCGCCGCCAGGACCTACTTCTACGGCATGTCCACCGGCGGCCGCGAGGCGCTGCTGCAGGCGCAGCGCTATCCGCAGAGCTACGACGGCATCGTGGCCGGCGAACCGGTGGTCGACTACAGCAACGTGATCCAGCGCGGGATCGCGCTGGCCAAGCTGGCGTTCTCGAACAACGGCGCGGGCTGGCTCAGTCCGGCCAAGATCAAGCTGTTCGGCGATGCCCAGATGGCGGCGTGCGACGGCCTCGACGGCGCGGTCGACGGCGTCATCTCCAACGTCAACGCCTGCCGCTTCGATGTGCGCACGCTGCGCTGCCCGGGCGGCGCCGACAGCGGCGACAGCTGCCTGTCGGATCCGCAGATCGCCTCGGTCGACTTCATGCGCACGGACTTCACGCTGCCCGTGCCGGTGGCGAACGGCATCACCAGGGCGCCGGCCTGGGGCGTGGGCGGCGAGGCGGCGGCGGCCGGCAACTGGACCATCGCGCAGTTCGGCGCGAGCCCGACGGCGCCCGCGAGCCAGCTCTACTTCTTCTCCGACTGGTGGCTCAAGTACCAGGTGACCTCGAACGTCAACACGACGGTGCTCGGCTACACGCCGGGATCCGATCCGGCGCGCTGGCTCGAGCTCTCCGAGAAGGTCAATGCGACGAATCCCGACCTGTCGGCCTTCGCGGGACGCGGCGCCAAACTGCTGCTGTGGGCCGGTGCGAGCGACAACCTGGTGCCGCCCGGCTATGCCACGGACTACTACCAGAGCGTGGTCGGCAAGCTGGGCCAGGAGACCACCGATGCCTTCATGCGCTTCTACATGCTGCCGGGCGTGGTCCATGGCCCGGGCGGCCCGGGTGCCGGCATCGTCGACAACCTCGCGATCCTCGAGAACTGGGTCGAGAAGGGCAAGGCGCCCGACGATTCGCTCACGGCGGCGCGACTCGCGGCCGACGGCAAGCGCGTGGAGATGACGCGTCCGCTGTGCCGCTATCCGACCTGGCCGAAGTACCGCGGCTCGGGCGACCAGAACCTGGCGGCCAGCTTCAGCTGCGCCTACGACTGAAGCAGCGGCGTGCTAGCGAGCCGGGGCCTTGCCGGGCTCCGGCGCCAGCAGCATCTGGGCCACGAAGCGGCGGCGCTCGGCCTTGTCGGCGGTGGAGCCCTGGTTCCTGAACAGCGACTCCGACTGCATGTAGCAATAGAGGGTGAAGGCGCGCGAGCGCGCGGATTTGGCGTCGAAGCCGCACGAGAGGAAGCATTCCTCGATGTAGGCGAGCCGCTTGGCATCGACCTCGTCGACGATCATGCGCGCCATCTCGTCGCGCCGGGCCCAGGCGCGGACCGCGAGCTCGACCGACGCGCCCTTCATGGCCGCGCGGCCATGGAACGGCAGCTCGACCAGCTCGACGATCAGGTCCTGCGCCTCGACGCCCTGCTTGCGGTAGCGCGCGATGATCTGCTCGGTCTGCGCCTCCTGCCAGCTCACGAGGATGCGCTTGAGCAGGTCGTCGCGGTCGACGAAGTGCCAGTAGAAGGAACCGCGCGTCACCTGCAGGAGCTTGGCCAGCACGTCGACGCGGACCGCATCGATGCTCTTGTCGATCAGCAGTTCCGTCGCGGCCACGATCCAGTCGGCGGGCCCGAGCTGGGACCGCTCGGAGGCCGGTTTGGCGCCGGCCTCGCTCTTGCGCTGCAGGGCGGCCGAAGCCTTGCGCGGGCGCGGTTTGCCAGGGGTGGTCGTCAGCATGCGCCGATGATAGCGGAGGCCCGCATGCACCAGAGTCAGGGCCCATTCCCTTGGGCAAACCCTGAGCCGCTCGTCCGGATCCGGCTGATAGCATCGCCGCACCATACACATCTGTACGTGTATTGATAAACGCGAAAAAGCTCCTTCCCCGACCTCATCGAAAGCCATGCAGTACCAGTTCCTGACCCTCGAACTCCAGGAGGAGATCGCCCACCTGCACCTGAACCGCGCCGGCAAGCGCAATGCCCTCAACGACGGCCTGGTGCTGGAGTTGCGGCATGCGTTCGAGAACCTGCCCGGCCATGTGCGCGCCGCCGTGCTCGGCGGCCGGGGCGCGCACTTCTGCGCCGGGCTCGACCTGTCCGAACTGGCCCACCGCGATCCGCCGCAGGCGGTGCAGCACTCGCGCATGTGGCATGCGGCGCTCGATGCCATCCAGTTCGGCCCGGTGCCCGTGATCGCCGCGCTGCACGGGGCCGTGATCGGCGGCGGCCTCGAGCTGGCCGCGGCCTGCCATGTGCGTGTGGCCGATGCCACCGCCTTCTACGCGCTGCCCGAAGGCACGCGCGGCATCTTCGTCGGCGGTGGCGGATCGGTGCGCATTCCCAAGCTGATCGGCGTCTCGCGCATGGCCGACATGATGCTCACCGGCCGCGTGTACCGCGCCGACGAGGGCGAGCGCGTCGGCTTCTCGCAGTACCTCGTGGCCGAGGGCAAGGCCTGGTCGCACGCGCTCTCGCTGGCCCACCAGGTGGCACGCAATGCGCCGCTGACCAATTTCGCGGTGATGCAGGCGCTGCCGCGCATCGCGGAGCAGCCCGCGGACCACGGGCTGATGACCGAAGCGTTGATGAGCGCCATCACGCAGAGCGCGCCCGAGGCGAAGCTGCGCGTGCAGGCCTTCCTCGACGGCGCGGGCGCCAAGGTGCGCACGCCGCAGGCCGGCGCGGACATCGCGCCCGCCGCCTGAGCCACGACATTCACAACGACCGAGGAGACTTTCATGCAGACACGACGGACCTTCATTCAGGCAGCGGGCGGCGGCGCCCTCGCCTCGCTGCTGCCGCTCGCGGCATCGGCCCAGGCACTGGACCAGGTCAAGATCTACTACGGCTTTCCCGCCGGCAGTGCCGGCGACAGCGTGGCGCGCCGCATCGGCGAGAAGGTCGCGGGCTCCGCGTACTCGCGCAACGTCGCGGTGGTCGACAACCGCCCGGGGGCCGGCGGGCGCATCGCGCTCGAGGTGCTGAAGTCGGCGCCGGCCGACGGATCGGTGCTGGCGCTGTCGCCGTTCTCCTGCACCTCGATCTATCCGCATGTCTACTCGAAGCTCAGCTACGACGCGAACAAGGACTTCGCCGCCGTCTCGATCGGCGCGGTCATGCATCACGGCCTCGCGGTGGGACCGAAGGTGCCCACCAGCGTGGTCACAGTGCGGGACTTCCTGGCCTGGGCCAAGGCCAACCCGCAGGAGGCGAACTACGGCTCGCCGGCCGCGGGCTCCACGCCGCACTTCATCGGCGCCCTGCTCGGCCTCACGGCCAATGTCGACCTGCGGCACGTGCCCTATCGCGGTTCGGTGCCCGGCATCACCGACGTGGTGGGCGGACAGATCGCCGCCATGGTCACGCCGAGCGGCGACTTCCTCGCCAACCACCGCGCGGGCAAGCTGCGGATGATCGCGACCTCGGGCCGCCAGCGTTCGCCGTTCTCGCCCGAGGTGCCGACCTTCGCGGAACAGGGCTTCGCCGAGCTCACGACCGAGGAATGGTTCGGCTTCTATGCCCCGGCGCAGACGCCGGCGGCCGCGATCGCGCGCGCCAACGCCGCCGTCAATGCCGCGGTCAAGGAGCGCGCCGTGATCGATAGCCTGGGCGTCGTCGGCCTGATCGCGCGCGGCTCCACCGCCAACGAGATGGCGATGTCGCAGCAGGCCGAGTTCGAACGCTGGGGACCGCTGGTCAAGCGCATCGGCTTCACGGCGGAGTCGTAGGCCAAAGCCACGAGGCCTTCGCGGCCCGTGGCGCCGTTCAGTGCGTCACGAATCGAGATGGCGCTCGCGGCTCCACTGCTCGACGAAGGTCCTCGCATCCTCTTTCAACGCACCGACGACATCGGGGCCGTCCGTGCCCGCCACGACGAGGCGGCGCCGGACGATGCCGCCCAGATCCAGATCGGCATGGCCCGATGCGAAGGCCGCGCCTTGCGCGGTCGTGACGCGAATCTTCACGTGCCACCCTCGGTAGCAGAAGTCGAGTTCGGTGTCGGGAGTCATGGCAGGCAAGGCGCCGTTCGCCAAGCGGGAATAGCTCGAGATTGGATTGATAGTAAATATATCAATGAGTAGCAATTCTATCTATCCGAATCGACCCTGAGGCTCGGTCTTGCGGCGCCAGCACGCCTTTCAACGGAAGCGCTTGCTGAATTCGCGCACCACCCCGATCACCCGCGCCGCGCCGAGCGGCTTGATGGGGTAGCGCGGATTGAGGGGCCGCAGGTAGAACTCGCCCCCGTCCCTGACCAGTTGCTTGAAGGTGGTCTGCGCGTGCTCGTTGAGCGCGATGACGTAGTCGCCGGGCAGCACCTCGAGGTCGGGCTCGACGACGATGATCGATCCCTCGGGAAAGGAGTCGCCCGACTCGCTGGCCATGCTGTCGCCATGCACGCGCAGCGCATAGGTGTGGCGCTTGACCGGGACCGTCACGGGGACGGTCTCGAAATTGCCGCGTGGCTTGAAGTTGTCGATGACCGTGTAGTTGCCGGCCTCGACCTCGGACACCAGCGGCACCTCAGCGCGCATGACCGTGCCCTGGCTGATGTTCGGCCCGCCCGAGAGCAGTTCGCCGACGGAGATGCCGAGCAGTTCGGCAACGCGCGGCTGGTTGGCGCGCTTGGGTGCGGTGCCCCCGGCTTTTTCCCATTGCTGGACTGCACCCCGACTCACACCGACGGCGTCAGCAAACTGCTGCTCGCTCATCCCGAGCCGTCGGCGCCCTTCGCGAATCAGTCTATGAATGCTCATAGTCTAGAGGCTAGGTCCTCCGATGGATGGAAAATAAATCATAGCTAGACGTTCTGGCTAGCTTGACTCTCCCATCCGTGGGGGAACGAACCTCCGACACCGCGCCTGCACCGGGCATGCGGGCGGGATGCGGACGGCGCGGGCGGGTGCCGGATCAGCCGGCCAGATCGAAGCAGCAGCCCGCGTAATAGGCCTTGTCGCCGCCGTCCACGAACGGGACCTCGATCGGCTTGCCTTCGTTGCGCCAGACATCGCGGCGACGGTAGCCGGCCTGCTTGAGCTGCGCCATCAGGTCGTCGTGATGCTCGATGCGATAGGGGCAGACCGCGAAGCCGATGCTGTTGAGCGTGTAGAGGGTGCGATCGGGATGCAGCGCCGTGGTGTTCAGCACGATGCGCCGGGGCTTCACCGCGAGCGCGGCGAGGATCTCCGACAGCCGTTGCGGCAGGTATTGCAGGCTGCCCGAGGCATACAGCACGTCGCAGCCGCTGGCGTCGGCCAGCGCCGTGGTGAAGCCCAGCTGGGCCGCCGCGTCGCGCTGCAACGCCAGTGCCTCGCCGGCGCGCACCACGCCCGGCACGTCGCACACGGTCCAGCGCAGGCCATCGGGATAGGGCAGCACGCGGCGAAACGCGTAGTACTTGATCCCCACGTGGCCGCCGAGGTCGAAGATCCGCGTCATGCCGTCCTCGAGCGAGCGCCCGAGCCAGAACAGCGCCGGGTAGTCGTAGAAGTAGATCTGGTGGCTGTAGAGCTGCGTGGCCGCCTGCGCGTTGTCGTAGCCCACCGCCTTGGAGGGCGGCGCGCCCGCTTCGGCCGCGGCGAAGCTCTCGAACGAGCCCATGAAGAGGTTGTCGTCCTGGTTGTCGAGGAACTTGCGCCGATAGGCGTTCGCGCGGGGCAGCCGCGCCAGCAGGTTCGAGAGCATTGCAGGCTCCTTTCGAAGGAATTGATTTTTCGCGTCGAGGCCGATGCTGCTTGCGATTTCGGGAAATTACAAATCGCGGGCCGATTTTTCGATTCTGCTTACGAGTCGGATGAATTAATAACGCCCGCGCCGCGGATCGCGCAATTGAAATCGCGTCGAGCCGAATTGAAGAGCCGATCCTCCCTTTTCCCGCCAGCCCTGGGAGCCACTATTCCAGCCCGCTCGCACTCGCTGCGATGCTTCGAGAAAACGCGGATTTCCCCAGGGGAACCACCCTTGGAACGGACCCGGCATACCCATCGCGAGAGCCTTCGCCAGGCTTTTCCGGCCGAAAAGCCAAATGGCTACCTCGTTTAATCGAAATTCGGTAGTTCCCATCTGAAATAAGCAAGTCCAAACGTAATTGACCTTCCAAATAGGGCCCACGCACATCTTCAAACCTCCTACTATTTCGACACAAATTCATAACAAACAACCTCTTGCGCCGTCGAATCAATAGCCGTTCGAAGCTGTTTTTTCGCTGTCTTTTGCAATTTCGAATCGGACGGTGATATGGACATTCAGACGATGTTTCCGGAGCTCCCGGAAAGCCGGAGCCTCGCATGGGAGGACCTGTTCGCGTCGCGCTCCGGGCCCGGCGCCGGTCCGAGGCTGGCGGCCACCCTGCCCTTGCCGATCGACGCGGCGCGGCATCCGGCCAACGCCCACCGATTCCCCGACGCACCGTGGGCCGCGGCCTGGGTGCTGCTGCAATCGCGCTGGCTGGGCCAGCCCGCGCCGGTCCTGCAAGAGGCCGCGAGCGCCGACGATGCATTCGCCTCGTCCTTCGCCTGGGATGCGGCGCCGACCGCCGGCGAATGGATCGCCGCCATCGACCGCCAGCGCGGCGAGGCAAGCGCCATGCCGCTGCCCGCCGAACTGCCCGCCGTGCTGTGGCTGCGTGATGCCATCAATGCCATCGACGCCGCCGCGGCGCCCGCGCCGATCCGGCTGCGCTTCAGCGCCCAGCCCCCCTGCCTGCATGCCGACGCCGCCGCCGGCTGGCTCGATGCCATCTCGCTGCAGCAGCTGCTCGCGGCAGTGGCCGACACGGCGGCCGACCTCCTGTCGCGCCCCGACGCCCCGATCGCCGAGATTCGCGGCCTGCCGCAGGCCGACCGCGAACGGCAGCTCGCCGAGTGGAACCGCCCGGTGGCACCGCTGGACCGCGCGCTGACCGTGACGGGCCGCTTCCGCGCCCAGGCCGCCGCCGTGCCCGACGCCATCGCGCTGGTCCAGGGCCAGGCGCGCCTGAGCTACCGCGAACTCGACCGGCGCTCGGACGTACTCGCGCAGTGCCTGCAACAGCACGGCGTGCAGGCGGGCGACACGGTCGCTCTCGTGCTCGAACGCTCGATCGACGCGGTGGTGGCGCAACTCGCGATCCTCAAGGCCGGTGCGGCCTACCTGCCGATCCCGACCGAGCAACCGCGCGAGCGCATCGCCGCGATGCTGGCCCAGGCCGGTGCGCGGCTCGCGATCACGACCGAGGCGTTCGACGCGCTGCTGCCACCGTCGACCCCGCTGCTGCGCGTGAATGCATGCGCCGATGACGGCCCACGCGGCAGCTGGCGTGAGCCGGACGTCGACGGCGAATCGCTGGCCTACCTCATGTACACCTCGGGCTCCACCGGCACGCCCAAGGGCATAGCAATCTGCCATCGCGCGATCCTGCGCCTGGTCGTCGGCTCGGACTTCGCCGCCTTCGGCCATGGCCTGTCCATGCTGCATGCCGCGCCGCTGGGGTTCGATGCGGCCACGTTCGAGATCTGGGGGCCGCTGCTCAATGGCGGCGGCTGCGTGGTCCATGACGAACGGCTGCCCACCGGCGCGGGGCTCGCGCGCACCATTGCCCGGCACGGCGTGCACACCGCCTGGCTCACGGCCGCGCTCTTCAATGCGGTGGTCGACGACGATCCCGCCCACCTCGCGGGCCTGCGCCACCTGATCACCGGCGGCGAGGCGCTGTCGCTGCCGCACGTGCGGCGCGCGCTCGCTGCGTTGCCGGGGCTGGTGCTCAGCAACGGCTACGGCCCGACCGAGTGCACCACCTTCGCGGCCACCCACCGCATTCCCGCCGTGCTGCCCGACACGCTGCGCTCGGTGCCGCTCGGTCGCCCGATCCAGGACACGGTGCTGCGCGTGCTGAGCCCTTCGCTCGCGCTGCTGCCGGCGGGCCTGGTGGGCGAGCTCTGCATCGGCGGCCATGGCCTGGCGCGCGGCTACCTGGGCCAGCCCGCGCTGAGCGCCCAGCGCTTCGTCGCCGACCCCTTCGGCGCGGCGGGCGACCGCCTCTACCGCAGCGGCGACCTGGCGCGCTGGCTGCCGGACGGCACGATCGAGTTCGTCGGCCGCCGCGACGGGCAGGTCAAGATCCATGGCCACCGGGTCGAGCTCGGCGAGATCGAGACCGCCCTGCTCTCGCATCCGGCCATCCAGTCCTGCGCGGTCGCCGCGCGGCCCGATGCGGGCGGCGCACTGCGCCTGGTCGCTTACCTGGTCGCGCGTGCGCAGCCGCTGCCCTGGGAGGCGCTGCGCACCCACCTCGCGGCCCGGCTGCCCGCCGCGCTGCTGCCTTCGGCCCAGCTGTGGCTGCCCCGGCTGCCCCTCACACCCAACGGCAAGCTCGACCGCCAGGCCCTGCCCGAGCCGGCCGGTGAGCGCCCCGCGCTCGCGCAGGCCTACGAGGCGCCGCGCGATGCCGCCGAGCAGGCGGTGTGCGAGGCCTTCGCGCACGCACTGCAGCTCGCCGAGGTCGGCCGGCACGACAACTTCTTCGACCTGGGCGGCGACTCGATGCGCGTGCTGCAGGTGCTCGCCGTGCTCCAGCGCGACCAACGCGACCAGCGCGCGCCGCTGTCGACCAACCTGTTCTTCAGCCATCCCACGCCCGCGGCGATCGCGGCCCGGCTGCGCCCGGGCGGCAAGGTGAAAGCCCGCGCCGCCATCGAAGCGCCGCGCGAACGCGCCGTGGCCGCCGACGCCGATGTCGAGGCCATCGCCCTCATCGGCACCGCCGGCCGCTTTCCGGGCGCGGCCGATGTCGAGCAGTTCTGGGACAACCTCGTGGCCGGCCGCGACAGCATCAGCTTCTTCGACGACGCCACGCTCGACGCCGGCGTGAGCGAAGCGTTGCGCCGCGACCCGGCCTACGTGCGGGCGCGCGGCGTGATCGACGGCATCGAGGACTTCGACGCGGCCTTCTTCGGCATCGCGCCGAAGGAAGCCGCGCTGATGGACCCGCAGCAACGCGTGTTTCTCGAGATCTGCTGGGAATGCCTGGAGCGCGCGGGCTACGTGCCCGATGCCGCGCCGGGTCCGGTCGGCGTGTATGCCGGCATGTACAACGCCAGCTACGCGCAGCGGCACCTGAGCACCCGGCCCGACCTGGTCGAGGCGGTCGGCGAGTTCCAGACGATGCTGGCCAACGAGAAGGACTACATCGCCACCCGCGTCGCGCACCGGCTCAACCTCACCGGGCCGGCGGTCAGCGTGCACACCGCCTGCTCGACCTCGCTGGTCGCGGTGGCCCAGGCCTTCCATGCGCTGCGCAGCGGCCAGTGCTACATGGCGCTGGCCGGCGGCGCCGCGGTCACCTGCCCGCCGCGCAGCGGCTACCTCTACAACGAGGGCGCGATGCTCTCGCCCGACGGCCATACGCGCAGCTTCGACGCGAAGGCGCAGGGCACGGTCTTCAGCGACGGCGCGGCCGTGGTGCTGCTGAAGCGGCTGGCCGACGCGCAGGCCGACGGCGACACCATCCATGCCGTGCTGCGCAGCGCCT
Organism: Variovorax sp. PDC80; assembly: GCF_900115375.1. Lineage (NCBI taxonomy): Bacteria > Pseudomonadati > Pseudomonadota > Betaproteobacteria > Burkholderiales > Comamonadaceae > Variovorax > Variovorax sp. PDC80. The sequence continues at coordinate 356,512 of NZ_FOWG01000010.1, forward strand.
GCGTCAACAACGACGGCGGCGCGAAGGCCAGCTTCACCGCGCCCAGCGTGGACGGGCAGGCCGCGGTGATCCGCGCGGCGCTGGCCGCGGCCCGGGTCGATGCGCGCAGCATCTCCTTCGTCGAGGCGCATGGCACCGCCACGCCGATGGGCGACCCGATCGAGGTCGAGGCGCTGGCCAGCGCCTTCGCCGAGCACACCGATGCGCTGGACTTCTGCACGCTGGGCTCGCTCAAGAGCAATGTCGGCCACATGGTCACGGCCGCGGGCGCGGCCGGACTGATCAAGACGGCGCTGGCGCTGCAGCACGAATGCATACCGCCGACCGCGCACTTCACCGAGCCGCATCCCGCGATCGGCTTCGAGCGCACGCCCTTTCGCGTCAACCCGCAGCCGAAACCCTGGCCACGTGGCGCGCAGCCGCGCCGCGCCGGCGTGAGCTCCTTCGGCGTGGGCGGCACCAATGCCCACGTCATCGTCGAGGAGGCGCCCGCGCGCGCGCCCTCGGCGCCCGACGAGGGCATGCACGTGCTGCCGCTGGCCGCGCGTTCCGAGGCCGCGCTGGCGATGGCGGCCGAGCGCCTCGCGGCGCACCTCGAGATGCATCCCGAGGATTCGCTGGCCGACGTGGCCCACACACTCGCGGTCGGCCGCAAGGCGCACGCCTTCCGCCGCGCGGTGGTGGCGGCCCGCGCGGACGACGCGGTGGCCGCGCTGCGCGACCCCGGCTCGCCGTGGCGCGCGAATGGCAGCGTGGGCGCGCGAGTACCGCAACTGGTGCTGATGTTCCCGGGCCAGGGCGCCCAGTACGCCGGCATGGGCAGGGCGCTGCACGCGGGCGATCCAGTGTTCGCGGCCGCCTTCGACGACACCCTCGCGGCTTTCGCGGGCGAACTGGACTTCGACCTGCGCGAGCGCATGTTCTCGGACGATCCGCAGGCCCTGCTGCCGACCTCCGTCGCGCAGCCGGCCCTGTTCACGCTCGAATACGCGCTGGCGCGCCGCCTGCTGTCGCTCGGCGCCCGGCCGCAGCTGCTGATCGGCCACAGCGTCGGCGAGTTCGTCGCCGCCGTGCTGGCCGGCGTGATGCGGCTCGAGGAGGCGGCCCGCCTGGTCGCGCGTCGCGGCGCGCTGATGCAGGCGCAGCCGGCGGGCGCGATGCTGTCGGTGCGCCTCGGCGCGGCCGAGCTGCTCGCGCGGCTCGATCCCTCGCTGTCGCTCGCGGCGGACAACGGCCCCACGGCCTGCGTGGCGGCGGGGCCGTCGGAGGCCATCGCCGCCCTGCAGGCCTCGCTGCAGCAAGAGGACATCGCGAGCCGCGCGCTGCAGACCTCGCACGCCTTCCACTCGTCGATGATGGACGAGGTGGTCGCGCCCTTCGAGGCGCTGGTGCGGCAGGTCGCGCTGCGCGCCCCGCGGATTCCCATCGTCTCGACGCTCACCGGCCAGCCGCTCGGCGAGGTGGAAGCCACCAGCGCCGCCTACTGGGCCCAGCATGTGCGCGGCACCGTGCGCTTCTCGCCCGCGCTGCGCGACACCCTCGCGCGGCTGTCGCAGCCGCTGTTCGTCGAGACCGGACCGCGCAACACGCTGGCCACGCTCGCGCGCCAGCACGCGGGCACGGCGGTGTCGCTGCTGCATGGCGATCCGGCCGATGAGGTGGCGCTGCTGCGGCTGGCCTGCGCGCGGCTGTGGACCTGCGGCGCCGAGATCGAGCTCGCGCGCCTATCGACCCATGCCGGCGCGCGGCGCGTGCGCTTGCCGACCACGCCGTTCGAGCGCCAGCGCTGCTGGGTCGACATCGCGCCCCCTCTTTCCGCTTCCGCCACGGCCGCCACGCCAGCCGCCGCACCCCTCGTCCCCTCGATCGCCCTGGAGTCCACCGTGACCGTTGCAACGCCCTCGCCTCTTCCTCCCGCGTCCGCGTCCACCCTGGACGCTCGCCTGCGCGCGCTGTTCGAGGACATCTGCGGCCTCGACATGGCGCAGGCCGACGGGCATGTGCCGTTCGCCGAACTCGGGCTCGACTCCTTGACGCTGACGCAGGCCGCGACGCAGATTCGCAAGCACTTCAAGGTCGAGCTGAGCTTCCGGCAACTGATGGAGAACCACCGCAGCTTCGACGCGCTGGCCGCCTTCCTGCGCCAGAGCCTGCCGGACGAGGCGCCGATCGCCGCCGTGATACCCGCGATGGCGGTGCCGCGGCTCGATGAAAACGCGGGCGCATTCCAGCTGCCACAACTGATTGCGCAGCAAATGGAAATCATGCGCCAGCAACTCGCGCTGTTGTCGGGCACTGGCTCGGTCGCACCCGCCCCCGCCGCCGTCCCGCAGCCCGCCGCCGAGGCGGTCCCGGCCGCGAGCCCGCCGCAGCGCTACGACGTGGCCAAGGCCTTCGGCGCCATCGCGCGCATCCACACCCAGCGCACGGCCGAGCCCAGCGCGCGGCAGCAGGCGCGGCTCGCGGCCTTCGTGCGCCGCTATGTCGAGCGCACGCGCCGCAGCAAGCAGTTCACCGAGGACAACCGGCCCCACATGGCCGATCCGCGCGTGGTCAACGGCTTCCGGCCGCTGACCAAGGAGATCGTCTACCAGATCGTGGTCGAGCGCTCCAAGGGCTCGAAGCTCTGGGACATCGACGGCAACGAGTACGTCGATGCGCTCAACGGCTTCGGCATGAACATGTTCGGCTGGCAGCCCGACTTCGTGCAGGAGGCGGTGCGCCGACAGCTCGACGCCGGCTACGAGATCGGCCCGCAGCACCCGCTGGCGGCCGACGTCGCCGGCCTGGTCTGCGAGCTCACCGGCAGCGACCGCGCCGGCCTCTGCAACACCGGCTCCGAGGCGGTGATGGCGGCGCTGCGCATCGCGCGCACCGTCACCGGCCGCAGCACGGTGGTGGTGTTCACCGGCGCCTACCACGGCACCTTCGACGAGGTGCTGGTGCGCGCGGGCCGCAACGCCAAGGGCCTGTCCGCCGCGCCCGGCGTGATGAGCGGCATGTTCGGCGACATCCGCGTGCTCGACTACGGCACGCCCGAGGCGCTGGCCTTCATCCGCGAGCACGCCGGCGAGCTGGCGGCCGTGCTGGTCGAGCCGGTCCAGAGCCGGCGGCCCGACTTCCAGCCGCGCGAGTTCCTGCACGCGCTGCGCGCCATCACCGAGCAGCAGGGCTGCTGCCTGGTCTTCGACGAGGTCATCACCGGCTTTCGCGTCGCGCTCGGCGGCGCGCAGGCGCTGTTCGGCGTGCGCGCCGACCTCGCCACCTACGGCAAGGTCATCGGCGGCGGCTTTCCGATCGGCGTGGTCGCGGGTCGGCGCGCCTACATGGATGCACTCGACGGCGGCGGCTGGCAGTACGGCGACGACTCCATCCCGGGCGTCGGCGTCACCTACTTCGCGGGCACCTTCGTGCGCCATCCGCTCGCGCTGGCCGCGGCCAAGGCCGCGCTGACGCACCTGAAGGAAGCCGGCGCGGCGCTGCAGGAGGGCCTGAACCAGCGCACCGGCGCCATGGCCGACGAACTGAGCGCCTGGTGCCTGGAGGTCGGCGCGCCGATCGCCATACGCCACTGCGGATCGCTGTGGCGCGTGCACTGGCTCGAGGAGCATCCGCTGCAGGACCTGCTGTTCGCCATGATGCGCAGCCGCGGCATCCACATCCTCGACAACTTCCCCTGCTTCCTGACCAGCGCACACGACGCGCAGGACATCGCGGCCATCCAGGCGGCGTTCAAGGCCTCGGTGGCCGAGCTGCAGGAGTCGGACTTCCTGCCGCGCCGCGCGCCCAGTCCCTTGAGCTTCGAGGTGCGCAAGAACGCGCGGGACGGCTCGGTGCTCGCCCGCGACGTCGACGGCCAGCCCTTCTGGTACGTGCCGGCCGTCGACGGCGGCGCGGTGCCCGCGGTGACGGACCCGGCCCCGGTTGGTGGCGCGAACGCCAAGGCGGTCGCATGAACGCCGTGCTTCGCCCCACCCCCGATGCCATCGATGCCGCGCCGGCCCGCGGCAGCGTCGAGTGCGTGATTCCCACCACCGAATCGCAGCGCGAGGTCTGGCTCGGCGCCATGCTGAGCGCCGAGGCCTCGCTGGCCTACAACGAATCGGTGCTGCTGCGGCTGCGCGGCACGCTCGATGGCCCGGCGCTGTCGCGCGCGCTGGCGCGGCTGGTGCAGCGCCACCAGTCGCTGCGCGCCACCCTCTCGCCCGACGGCCGCAGCATGCTGGTCGGCGGCGGCGACGCGCCGGCCCTCGAGCTGCGCGACCTGCGCACGCTCGACGCGACGGGCCGTGCGCAGGCGCTCGACGCCGCGCACCGAGACGCGGTGTGCACCCCGTTCCCGCTCGAGCAGGGTCCGCTGTTCCGGGCTGCGCTGTACCGGCTCGGCGATGCCGAGCATGAGCTCGTGATGTCGGCCCATCACGTGGTGTGCGACGGCTGGTCGTGGGCGGTCATCGCCGAGCAGCTCGGCCATCTCTATGCCGACGAGATCGGCGAGGGCCTGCCGCTGCGCGCCGCGCCGAGCTACGCGGCCTTCGCGGCCGAGGAAGCCGCCGAGGCGGCCGGGCCCGCCATGCAGGCGCACGTGGATCATTGGCTGGCGCGCTTCGCCGGTAGCCTGCCGGTGCTCGAGCTGCCGACCGACCGCCCGCGCCCGGCGGTGCGCGGCTTCGATTCGCAACGCATCGAGCGCCGGCTCGACCGCACGCTGGTGAGCGCGATGCGCGCCGCGAGCGCGAAGTCCGGCACCAGCCTGTTCGCGGGGCTGCTGGCCGCCTTCGCCGCCACGCTGCACCGCCTGAGCGGGCAGGACGACATCGTGATCGGCATTCCCGCCTCGGGCCAACTCTCGCGCGACATGCCGGGGCTGGTCGGCCACTGCGTGAACCTGCTGCCGCTGCGTCTCGCGGTGGGCGGGCAACTGCGCTTCGACGCGCTGATGGGCGAATGCGGCACGGCCGTGCTCGACGCCTTCGAGCACCAGTCGCTGACCTATGGCGCGCTGCTCGGCAAGCTCTCGCTCGAGCGCGACGCGAGCCGCCAGCCGCTGGTGAGCGTGATGTTCAACCTCGACCCCGACGTGGCCGGCAGCGCGCAGAACTTCGCCGGCCTCGCGGTCACGCAGGACACGGTGCCGCGCCGCTACGAGAACTTCGAGCTGTTCCTCAACCTGCGGCCGGCCGAGGGCGGCCTGGTGGTCGAGGCCCAGTACAACACCGGCCTGTTCGACGAGGCCAGCGTGCGGCGCTGGCTCGACATGTTCGAGTGCCTGCTGCGCTCGGCCGTGCAGGCACCGGACCAGCCCATCGGTCGGCTGGCGCTGCTCTCGCCCGAGGCGGCGCGCGAGCTGCTCGCGCTGCAACCCGCGCCGAGCCCGCTGGCGGGCCTGCCGTTCGCGCATGCCGGCTTCGAGGCCAGCGCGCTGCTGCAGCCCGATCGCCCCGCGATCCGCGACGGCGCGCGCCGCTGCAGCTACGGCACGCTCGACGCGCAGTCGAACCGGCTCGCGCATGCGCTGCGCGAACGCGGCATGGGCCGCGGCCAGCGCGTGGGCCTGTGCCTGGAGCGCGGCATCGACATGGTCGTCGCGCTGCTGGCGGTGCTGAAGTCGGGCGCGGCCTACGTGCCGCTCGACCCGGGCTTTCCGCAGGCGCGGCTCGACCACTACGCCGAGGATGCCCGCCTCGGCCTGCTGCTCACCACGTCCGACATCGCGACCGCGCCGCGCGGCTGGCGTGCCGATGCGGCCGAGCGCGTGTTCGAGCTCGACCGCGACACGGCCTGGCTGCGCGCGCCCGCGGGCGCCCTGCCGCCCAGTGGCGACGATGCCGGCCCCGAGGACGCGGCCTACGTCATCTACACCTCGGGCTCGACCGGCACGCCCAAGGGCGTGTGCGTGCCGCACCGCGCGGTGGCGAACCTGCTGCAGTCGATGCGCAAGGCGCCGGGCCTCGGCGAGGGCGACCGGCTGGCCGCAGTCACCACCTTGTCCTTCGACATCGCGGTGGCCGAGCTGCTGCTGCCGCTGGCCGCCGGCGCCGAGATCGTGATGGTCCCGCGCGAGACCGCGATGGACGGCCGCCGCCTGCGCGCGCTGCTCGAGGAGGAGGACGTCACCGTGCTGCAGGCCACGCCCGGCATGTGGCAGCTGCTGCTCGATGCGCAGTGGCCGGGCGCGCCCGGCTTGCGCGGCTGGATCGGCGGCGAGCCGGTGCGCGGGCGGCTCGCGCTCGAGCTGCTCGAGCGCTGCGCGCAGCTGTGGAACGTCTACGGCCCGACCGAGACCACCGTCTGGTCCACGGCCTGGAACATGCGACGCGACACCATCGCCGCGCATGGCGTGTCGATCGGGCAGCCGATCGACAACACCAGCGTCTGGATCCTCGATGCCGCGCTGCAGCCCTGCCCCGTCGGCGTGCCGGGCGAGCTCTGCATCGGCGGCGAGGGCCTCGCGCTCGGCTACCTCGAGCGGCCCGAGCTGACAGCGGAGCGCTTCGTCGGCGCGCGCATCCTCGGGCAGGCCACCGCCATCTACCGCACCGGCGACCGCGGCCGCTGGCGCAACGACGGCCTGCTCGAGCATCTGGGACGGCTGGACTTCCAGGTCAAGGTGCGCGGCTACCGCATCGAGCCCGGCGAGATCGAGGCCCGCTGCAACGAGGCGCCGGGCGTCTCGCGCAGCGTGGTCGTGGCGCGCGAGGACCGGCCCGGCGACGTGCGGCTGGTGGCCTACCTGGCGCTGCAGCCCGGCGCCGCGGGCGCGGCCTTCGAGCTCGGGGCGCTGATGCAGCAGCTGCGCGAAAACCTGCCGGCCTTCATGCTGCCGCAGCACGTGGTCACCCTGCCCGTGCTGCCCACGCTGCCCAACGGCAAGCTCGACCGCGTCGCGCTGCCGCCGCCGGGCGCGCTGCCGCGCGAGGTGGCGCAGCGCGGCGCCGGCCCCGCCAACGAGATCGAGCGCAAGGTGCTCGCGGCGATGGAGCAGGTGCTGAGCCTGCCGGGCATGGACATGGGCGACGACTTCTTCACCCTGGGCGGCCATTCGCTGCTGGCCGCGCGGCTGGCCACGCTGCTGAGCCGCGAGTTCGATCTGGCGCTGCCGCTGCGCACCTTGTTCGAGGCGCCGACGGCGCAGCGGCTGGCCGCCGCCATCGCCGCCCTGCGCGGCGCGGGCGAAACGCGTCAGACCGCACTGCCCTGCCACTTCGAGCGCGAGCTGGCGCCGATGACGCCGTCGCAGGAACGCATCCGCTTCATGGAGGAGCTGCACCCGGGCCGCTCGGTCTACAACGCGCCCTCGGCGCAGCGGCTGCTCGGCGCCTTCGACGCCGCGCGCTTCGAGGCCGTGCTGCGCGAGATCATCCGCCGCCAGCCCGCGCTGCGCACCTGCATGGGCGTGGATCCGGCCAACGGCGCGCCGGTGCAGTCGATCGCCCGCGCGGTCGACTTCTCGCTGCCCGTGATCGACCTGCGCGAGCTGCCGGCCGACCAGCGCGAGGCCGAGCTCGCCGAGCGCATGCAGGAGCTGGCCGACCGCCCGATCGACATCCACCGCGCGCCGATGCTGCACGCCGCGCTGTTCCGCATCGACGAGGACGCGCATGTCTTCGTGTTCGTGCCGCACCACCTGGTCTGGGACGGCTGGTCCTTCGACCTGCTGCAGGCCGAGCTGGCCGCGCTCTACGACGCGGCCGAGCGTGGCCGCCCGCACGCGCTGCCCGCGCTCGCGACCACGCACGGCGACTATGCCGAGTGGCTGGCCGGCTGGATGGCCACGCCCGATTTCGAGGCGCAGCGCGCGCTGTGGCGCGAGCGCGCCGCCGCCGTGGCCGCGCCGCGCCTGCCGCGCACCGACATGCCGCGCCGCGCCGGCAGGAGCGGCCAGGGCGGTTCGCAATGGATCGCCATCGACCTGCCCGCCACCCAGCGGCTGCGCGAGACCGCGCGCGAACTCGACGTGACGCTCAGCATGTTCACTTTCGCGATCCATGCGCTCGCGATGGGCCGCACCATCGGCAGCGACACCCTCGTGGTCGCCAACCCGGTGCGCGGCCGGCAGCAGCCCGAGACCGAGAACGTGATGGGCGTCTTCAACAACATGCTGCCGGTGTCGCTGCGCATCGACCTCGGCCTGACGCTGCCCGCGTACCTGCGCTACGTGAAGCAGGAGCTGCTCGCGCTGATGGCCTGCCAGCAGGTACCGTTCGAGCGCCTGGTGGCCGAGCCCGGCGGCCCGGCCCGGGCGGCCGGCGCCTACCAGACGATGTTCTCGTTCCAGGATGCGCGCGAACGCGGTTCCCGCATCGGCAGCCTGCGCACGCAGCAGATGCACCTGCTGCAGCGCGGCGCCACCGACGATATCGGCGTGTGGCTGCTCGACACGCCGCACGGGCTCGAGGGCGCGCTGATCTACAACGCCGACATCTACCTGCGCGAGACCGGCGCCCGGCTGCGCGAGCGCTACCTCGAACTGCTGCGCCGCGCGGCCGACCGCCCGCACGCGACGCTCGCGCAGCTGGCCAGCGAGGAAGGCTCGCCCAGCGCCGCCTACCTGCGCAAGCTCGCGGCCGAGCCGCCGGAAGCGTTGGCACCGCAGGCCGCCGCGGCGGCGCTGCCGCTCGCCGACGTGCTGCCGCCCGAGCATGCGCGGCTGGCGCAGATCTGGGCCGACGTGATCGGCATCGACGTCAACGAGATCCGCGCCAGCGACAACTTCTTCGACCTCGGCGGCGATTCGCTGCTGGTGCAGCGCTCGGTCGAGCGGACCGCGCTGACCCTGGGCCACCGCGTCGAGCCGCGCCGCTACCTGTTCGAGAACCTGGCGCAGTTGGCGGCCTCGCCGCCCTCCGCGGATATCACGCCGGCCGAGGCCGGGGGCCCGAAGCGCGCGCCGACCCCCGGCCGCACGCTCGGCTTGCTGGGACGCACCCTCAGCGGCTGGCTGCGCGGGGACCGGGCATGAGCGCCGCGCCGGGCCGCCCCAAGCAAGCTCGCACCGCAGTGCGAAGCACGAAGGTACTTCGATGAACGTGACAAGCTACGCCCTGTCCATCGACGCACCCGTGTGCCGCTACGTCGACCTCGACCTGCGGCTGGACCCGGACTGCGAACGCGAGCTGTCCGAGGAGGAGCGCGTGCGCGCATCGCGCCTGCATTTCGGCATCGACCGCGAGCGCTTCATCGCCGCCCACGTCGCGCTGCGGCGGGCGCTGGCCGAGCAGAGCGCGCTGCGCGCCGACACGCTGTGCCTGGTCTGCGGACCGTTCGGCAAGCCGTGGATGCCCGAGCGCCCGCGCATCCGCTTCTCGCTGAGCCACAGCCATGCGCTGGCGCTGATCGCCGTCGGCACGCGCGGCCCGCTCGGCGCCGACGTGGAACACCTGCGCCCCGTGCCCGACGCGCTGACGCTGGCCGAGCGCCACTTCACGCCCCGGGAGTACGAGGCCCTGCTCGCGCTGCCGGCCGCACGGCGCGGGCTCGCCTTCCTCACCTGCTGGACGCGCAAGGAAGCCTGCCTCAAGGCCATCGGCCTGGGCCTGCGGGTGCGGCCCGATACGGTCGAGGTGGGCCTGCGGCCCGAGCTGCGCAGCGTCGAGGTCCCGCTGGGCGGCCGCATCCTGTGGCTGGTGGTGGGCCCGGCGCCCGCGCGGGCCGGCAGCGTGGCCTCGCTCGCCGAATGGCGCGCGCCCGAGACGCTGTTCGACACGCCCGAGGCGCTGTCGCAGATGCTCGCCATGCAGGCTCTGCGCGCCAACCCGGGCGCGGCCTTCGCCGGCGACCCGGTCCGTGGCGTGGAGGTGGCGCGATGATGGCCCGCCCGCTCATGTTCGGGCCGGCCTCGCGCCAGCTCTTCGGCCTGTTCCATCCCGCCGAACAGGCGCACCCGGGCGACACCGCGGTGCTGCTGTGCCCGCCCTTCGGCCAGGAAGGCCTGCGCACGCACCGCTTCTTCAAGGTGCTGGCCGAGCGGCTCGCCCGCTCGCGCATCGCCACCCTGCGCTTCGACTTCCACGGCACCGGCGATTCGCCCGGCGACGAGCGTTCGGGCGAACTCGACGGCTGGCGCCGCGACCTGTGCTCGGCGCACGAGACGCTGCGCGCGCTGGCGCCCGACGCGCGCATCGTCTGGGTCGGCGCGCGCCTGGGCGCCACCCTCGCCGTGCTCGCGGCGCGCAACGGGCGCTGCGACCCGGCCCGGCTGGTGCTGTGGGAGCCGGTGATCGACGGCCCGCGCTATGCGCGCATGCTGCGCGAGCGGCACGTGGAGGCGGTCGACACCAGCTTCTGCATCCCCGACCTCGGCTGGCGGCGCGGCTACCTGCGCGACACCCAGGCCGTGCCCGAGGAGGCGCTGGGCGTGTCGCTCTCGACGCAGCTGCGCGCCCAGCTCTCGACGCTCGTGCCGGCCTCGCTGCCGCTGACCGCGCTGCACGACACGCTGGTGCTCGCGCGCCCCGACGAGGCCCACACCGCCCAGTGGGCGGCCGAGCAGCAGTCGCGCCACATGCCGGTGCGCCTCGCCTACTTCCAGCACCGGCTCGACTGGACCGCCGATCCCTATCCCAACAGCGCCATGGTTCCGGCCGATGCGCTTCACCGCCTGCAAGGGGCCCTCCATGAGTGACATGACCCAAAGCCCGGTGCGCTTCGGCCACGGCGACGGCCTGCTCGGCATGCTGACCGAGCCCGTGCAATGCCAGCCGCTGCCGGTGTGCTGCCTGATGCTCAACATGGGCGCCAACCACCGCGTCGGACCGCGGCGCATCAACGTCAAGCTGGCCCATGCGCTGGCCGCCCAAGGCATGAGCAGCCTGCGGCTGGACCTCGGCGGCATCGGCGACAGCGAGGCGCCCGGCGGCGCGAGCGCGGTGCCGCTGGCGCTGCGCGCGGTGCACGACCTGCAGGCGGCCATGGACCTGGTGGAAGCGCGGCTCGGCATCCGCCGCTTCGTGATCGTCGGCATGTGCTCGGGCGCCGAGCATGCGATGAGCGCCGGCATGGTCGATGCGCGCGTGATCGGCCTGTCGCTGTTCGACGGCTTCGCCTTTCCGCAGCGGCGCGCGCGCTGGGAACGCACGCTGCGCCGCGCGCTGGCCGCGCCCGCCCATCCCGCCTTCGCGGGCAAGGTGCGGCGCTGGATCGGGCGCGGCTTGTCGCGCTGGCTGTCGCGCGCCGGCGCGGCGCGGCCGCTGCCGGGCTTCTTCAGCGAAGAGCTGCCGCCGGTCGTCGCCGAAGCCTGGTTCCGCGCCACCATGCGGCGCCTCTGGGCGCGCCAGGTGGCGCTGCACTTCCTCTACTCGGGTTCGCTGCATGTCAGCGACCGCGGGCGCGACCAGCTCGGCGCGTTCCGCGACGAACCCTTCCTGCAGGCCGCGCAGTACGACTTCCTGCGCGACCTCGATCACACGGTCTGCACGGCCCGGGGGCAGCAGCTGTTCCTCGGCGCCGTGGGCGACTGGGTGATCGCCCGCGCCCGCGGCACCGCCGCCGAGCGCCGCAGCCCCGGCACCGCCGCGGCCCCGCTCGAGCCGCCCATCGCGGGCGCGCTCGCGCCGCAGTAACCCCTCACGGAATTCCAAGGACACCCCATGACGCCCCTCGTTTCAACCGCCCCCGCCGTGCAGCCGGGGCACCGCGCGCGCTTCGGCGTCGCGGCCGTGGCCGCACTGCTCGCGCTCGGCCTGGCCGGCTGCGGCATCCCGGGCTTCAGCTCGCCCGACAGCGGCACCTGGCGCAGCTCGGGCAACGCGGGCAGCACCGGCGGCAGCGGGCCGACCGGCGCGCGCGGCGAACCGCGGATCGTGCCGATCACGCCCGCGCTGGTGCGCGAGCTGGCCGCGCGCCAGCCGACGGGGCCGTCGCCCGAGGTCCGCGAACTGTTCGGCAAGTCGCCGGCCTACACGATCGGCGCCGGCGACGTGATCGGCATCGTGGTCTACCGCCATCCGGAACTGATGCCCAGCCAGGGCGCCGTGATCTCGCAGCAGACCGACGCCACCGGCGTGAGCGTCGCGCCGGGCTTCATCGTGGACGGCGAAGGCGAGATCAGCTTTCCCTACATCGGCCGCACCAAACTGGAAGGCCTGACCGAGAGCGCCGCCTCCGAGATGATCGCCAGGCGCATCGCGCCCTTCGTCAAGGACCCGCTGGTCAGCGCGCGCATCCAGACCTTCCGCAGCCGCCGCGTCTACGTCGAGGGCGATGTGCGCATGCCGGGCCTGCAGATCTTCACCGACGTGCCGATGACGCTGGCCGAGGCCCTGAGCCGCGCGGGCAGCACCAACGCCAGCGCCGACCGCTCGCGCATCGTGCTCACGCGCGGCGGGCGCGCGCTGACGATCGACCTGCCGGCGCTGCAGGTCCAGGGCTACGACGCGGGCCGCATCCCGCTGCGCAGCGGCGACGTCGTGAACGTCGGCACGCGCGACGACAGCCGCGTCTACGTGATGGGCGAGATCCTGCGGCCCTCGGCCCTGCTGATGCGCAACGGCCGGCTGAGCCTCAACGAGGCGCTCGGCGACGCCGGCGGCCCCGAGCTGCAGACCTCCTCGCCCGGACAGATCTACGTGGTGCGCAACGCGAGCGGCGACGTGCCCGACGTCTACCACCTCGACGCGAAGAACCCGGTGGCGCTCGCGCTGGCCGACCGCTTCGAGCTGCGGCCGCGCGACGTGGTCTACATCGACCCGGTGCCGCTGGTGCGCTGGAACCGCGTGATCAGCCTGATCCTGCCCGCCGCCCAGGTCGTGAACCTCGGCGGCACGGCGAGCCGCCGCTGATGGCACGCCGCTCGCCAGGCTCCCCCGCTCCCGCCCCCGACAGACCACGAGGTGAACCCATGAATGCCCGATCGCTCATCGCGGCCCCCGCGCCCGCGGACCCGCCGGCCGATGCTCCCCTGGCGCGCTCGCGCCTGCGGGAACACATCGACCTCTTCCTCGACAACCGCTGGACGATCGCGAAGTTCGTCGCGGCCGCGCTGCTGCTGGGCGCGCTCTACACCCTGTTCGGTCCGCGCGTGTACGAGGCCAACGTGCTGCTGCAGGTGGAAGACGCCGAGCGCTCGGGCGGCACCCTGCTGGGCGAGTCGGCGAGCAGCGCGCTCAACGCCAAGACGCCGACCGCGGGCGAGGCCGAGATCCTCAAGTCGCGGCTGGTGCTGGGCCAGGCGATCGAGGACACCAAGCTCTACATCGAGGCCCGGCCGCTGTACCTGCCGCTGATCGGCGCCTGGCTCGCGCGCGGCACCAGGGAACTGTCGCAGCCCGGCGTGCTGGGCATGGGCGGCTACGTCCACGGCGCCGAGCGCATCGTCGTCGCGCAGATGGACGTGCCGCCCGAACTCGAGGGCTCGCGCTTCCTGCTCACGGCGGGCACGCGCAGCAGCTTCACGCTGACGCATCCGAAGCTGGCCGAACCGATCGTCGGCACGGTGGGGGCGCCGCTCGACGTGGAGACCGCGCTCGGGCCGCTGCACCTGCTGGTGGGATCGATGGCCGGCCTGCCGGGCGCGCGGTTCGAGCTGGTGCGCCAGTCGAAGCAGCTCACGCTGCTCGCGCTGCAGCGCGACCTGCGCGTGATCGAGAAGGGCAAGCAGTCCTCGGTGATGGACCTGAGCTGGCAGCACGACGACCGCATGCAGCTGGCCACCCTGCTCAACGAGGTGGCGCGGCTGTACGTGCGGCTCAACATCGACCAGAAGACCGCGCAGGCGCAGCGCGCGCTCGACTTCCTGGGTGGCGAGCTGCCCAAGCTCAAGTCGCAGCTCGAGCAATCCGAGGAAGCCTACAACCAGTACCGCAACCAGAACGGCACCATCAGCCTGGACGACGAGGCACGCAATGCGCTGACGCAGAACGTGACCCTGCAGGCCAAGCTCTTCGACGCCACCCAGAAGCGGCTCGAACTCACCGAGCGCTTCACCGCGCGCGATCCCAGCGTGCAGACCATCGACGCGCAGATCGCCGCGTTGCGCAAGGGGCTCGGCACCGTCGAGCTCAGCATCCGGCGCATGCCGCAGCTGCAGCAGAACGCGCTGCGCATGCAGCGCGACATCAAGGTCAACACCGACCTCTACGTGGCGCTGCTCAACAGCTCGCTGCAGATGCGGCTCGCGAAGGAAGGCCGCATCGGCAACGTGCGCGTGCTCGACCCGGCGCTGCAGCCCGAGAAGCCGATCCGCCCCAGGGCGGCGATCGCGATGGGCCTGGCGCTGGTGGCGGGGCTGTTCGCGGGCCTGGGCGCGGTGCTGCTGCGCCGCTCGTGGCGCGCCACGGTCGCGAGCCCGGCCGAGATCGAGGCCCACACCGGGCTCGAGGTCTACAGCACGGTGGCGCTGAGCCGGCACCAGCGCCTGCTCGACCGCGCGGCGCAGCACGGCCTGCCCGGCGTGCACGTGCTGGCGATGCAGCACCCCGAAGACCCGGCGCTCGAGGGCGTGCGCCGGTTGCGCACCGCGCTCAAGTTCGCGCTGCCGGGCGCGCGCAACAACCGCATCATGGTGTCGAGCGCCACGCCGGGCGCCGGCAAGAGCTTCGTCTCGGCCAACCTGGCGGTGGTGCTCGCCGCCGGCGGCCGGCGCGTGCTGCTGATCGACGCCGACCTGCGGCGCAGCAGCCTGGGGCCGTACTTCGGACTGGCGCCGCAGGACGGCCTGGCGGAGCTGCTGCTCGGCGAGATCGACGAACGGGCCGCGATCCACCGCGCCGTGCTGCCGCAGCTCGACGTGATGGCCAGCGGCGTGCCGCCGCGCGACCCCACCGGCCTGCTGTGTGGCGATGCCTTCGCGCGGCTGCTCGATCGGCTCTCGCAGCGCTACGACACGGTGATCGTCGATGCGCCGCCCACGCTGCTGGCCTCGGAGGCGGCCGAGATGGCGGTCCACATGGGCACGCTGCTGATGGTGGCGCGCGCCGGCGACAACGAGCTCGGCGACCTGACGCAGAGCATCAAGGAACTGCGCCACGCGGGCGCGCGCTTCCAGGGCGTGGTGCTCAACGCGCTCGACGCGCGCCAGCGCTACTACGGCAGCTACGCCTACCGCTATGGCGCCTACCGGGTGCGCGCGCATGCGTACCCGGCCCTCGCGCCGCCGCTGGCCGCGCCGGGCACCGCGGGAGCGGCCGCATGAGCCTGCTGCAGACCGCGCCGGCCGCGCCTTCGCTCGAGGGGCGCGCGCTGATGGCCGCCAAGCGCGGCGTCGACATCGCCATGGCGGGCAGCTTCTTCCTGCTGTTCGGCTGGGCCTATGCGCTGGTCTGGATCGGCGTGCTGCTGAGTTCGGGCCGGCCCGCGATCTACATGCAGCCGCGCTACGGCAAGAACGGCCGCGTGTTCCGCTTCTACAAGTTCCGCTCGATGGTGGCCGACGCCGACGGAGTGCTGGCGCGCCACCTGCGCGAGGACGCGGCGGCGCGGCTGCAATGGGCCAAGTACCAGAAGCTGGACCGCGACCCGCGCATCACGCCCTTCGGCGCGATCCTGCGCAAGTACAGCATCGACGAGCTGCCGCAGTTCTGGAACGTGCTCAAGGGCGACATGAGCATGGTCGGCCCGCGCCCCTGCATGTTCTCGCAGAAGGACCTGTACGGCGGCTACTGGGGCCACTACTGCGCGGTGCGCCCCGGCATCACCGGCCTGTGGCAGATCAGCGGCCGCAGCGAGGTGAGCTACCGCCGCCGCGCCGCCATGGACGCCGACTACGTCGCCACGCTGTCGCTGCGCCACGACGTCGCCATTTTGTTCAAGACCTTCGCCGTGGTGGCCGGCGCGCGCGGCTCGGGCTAGCGAAGCCGCCGCAGTCATCGATCCCGGATTTTGAACTTCACGAAAGAACCTATGCGTATCTACGTTGCAGGCCATCGCGGCATGGTGGGCCAATCGCTTTCGAGGCGCCTGCGCGCCATGGGCCACGAGGTCGTCACGCGCGACCGCGAGGCACTCGACCTGCTCGACCAGGAGGCGGTGCGCCGCTTCTTCGCGAGCGAACGCATCGACCAGGTCTACCTGGCCGCGGCCAAGGTCGGCGGCATCCACGCCAACATGAGCTACCCGGCCGAGTTCATCTACCAGAACCTGATGATCGCGGCCAACGTGACGCACCAGGCTTTCCTCGCGAACGTCACGCGGCTGCTGTTCCTCGGCTCGAGCTGCATCTACCCGCGCCTGGCCGACCAGCCGATCGCCGAGGAGGCGCTGCTCGGCGGCCGGCTCGAGCCGACCAACGAGCCCTACGCGATCGCCAAGATCGCCGGCATCAAGCTGTGCGAGAGCTACAACCGGCAGTACGGCGCCTCGCACGGCATCGACTACCGCAGCGTGATGCCGAGCAACCTCTACGGGCCCGGCGACAACTACCACCTCGAGAACAGCCACGTGGTGCCGGCGCTGATCCGGCGCTTCCACCTCGCCAAGTCCACCGCCGCGCCCAGCGTGCTGATCTGGGGCACGGGCCGCGCGCGCCGCGAGTTCCTCTACGTCGACGACATGGTCGACGGCTGCATCGCGGTGATGAACCTCTCGCGCGCCGTCTACGACACGCACACCGAGCCGATGCGCGCCCACATCAACCTCGGCACCGGGGACGACCTGTCGATCGCCGAGCTGGCCGAGCACATCCGCGAGGTGGTCGGCTACCGCGGGCGGATCCAGTTCGACACCTCGCAGCCCGACGGCGCGCCGCGCAAGCTGCTCGAGGTGTCGCGCGCCGCCAGCATCGGCTGGCACGCCACGATGCCGCTGACCGACGGGCTGCGGCGCACCTATGCCGACTACAGCCGCGCGGTGCGGCCGGTCGAGACCCTGGCGCCGGCCTGAGCGCCGCCGCCCGCGAACGAACGAACGGCGAGACGCTCATGAGAATCCTGTGCTTCTGGTGCGGCCTCGCCGCGGCGATGCTGTGCGGCCTGCTCGACCCGGTGTGGGGCTACGCAGCGGTGTTCCTGCTGTCGCTGCTGCAGCTCGCGCTGCTCGGCGGCCCGGGCGCGAGCGTCTTCCTGCTCGTGCACTACACCACCCTGCTGACCTACTTCTCGCTCGCGCCGGCGATCCAGATCGCGCAGGACCTGAGCTTCTGGGAAGCCGGCGTGATCGGCACGGTGGCGCACACGCAGGCGCTGATGCTGCTGCTGCTGTACATGGCCGGCGTGGAGGCGGCGCGCTTCGGCGTCGTCGATCCACCGTTGCGCCACATCCCGGGCATCGCGGGCACCGCGCCGGCGCCCGGCGTGGCGCACCCGCTGCTGTTGCTGGGCCTGCTGGGCACGGCCTTCGCGGTGCTGCTGGCGCGCGCGGACCTCAACTTCGTGGCGCGCGGCCTGCCCGGCGAGATCGAGAACCCGCCGCTGGACTTCATCGTCTACTCGACGCTGCCCAAGCTGGTGGTGCTGATGTGCTTCGTCGCGCTGGCGATCCATGCACTGCGTCAGCGCACGGCCACTGCCTGGTGCCTGGCCGCGCTGGCGCTCGCCGCGGCCGCCATCGCGGCGAACCCGGTCAACACCGCGCGCCAGATCCTGCTGATCGGCCTGCTGCCGCTGTTGATCCACGGTCTCGGCCGCTCGCGGCGCTGGACCCTGGCCTTCGTGGTCTTCGCCGCCATCGCGGGCCTGGGCCCGGTGTTCAACCTGCTGTCGCGCGGCAGCATGTGGGGCGAGTCGCTCGCGACCTTTCCCTACAGCCCCGACTTCGATGCGATGTACGTGGTGGCCGGCCTGCTGGAGCGCGCACCGTCGCCCGATCTCGGCTTCGGCCGCTACCTGCTGTCGGGCTTCTCGTTCGTGCTGCCGCGCGACATGAAGCTGTTTCCCGACTTCGACCCGCTGGGCTGGCCCGCCGTGCTCGGCAACTTCTCGCAGAGCAACCTGTCGCTGGCGCAATTCGCCACCGTCTTCTTCGACTTCGGCCTGCCGGGCCCGCTGGTGTTCGGCTTCCTGCTCTCGAGCCTGTTCCGCCGGGTCGACCGCGCGATCGACACGCACGGCCCGCTCTCGCGCGGCTATCTCGCGGCGCTGGTGCTGCTCGCGGCCTACGTGCCGTTCATGCGCGGGCCGATCCTGGGCTGGGGTCCGTTCGCGGCCTCGGGGCTGATCGCGGCGCTGCTGGTCGGTGCCCTGTGCACCGGCTTCGGTCCCGCGCGCCGCGCGCTCGCACCCCGTCCCGCCACCCACGCATGAGCCCCACGATGCCCGACTATCTCTTCTACGACACGCTGCGGCTCAACCGAGGCGCCGGCGGCGTGCTCAACGTCTGCGAGGTGCTGCTGCGCAGCATGCGGCTGTCGGCCGGCGAGGCGATCGCCTCGGCCAGCGAGCGGCACCCGCGGCTGTTCGAACTGGCACGCCGCACCGGGCTCAGCCGCTTCGTGCTCGAGACGCTGCTCTACAACCTCCACCAGCTGCATGCCTGGCGGGCGGAACGACAGTTGTGCTCGCTGTTCCCGAACTACTTCCTGCCCTTCGCTCTGTTCGGCCGGCACCGCGACGCGATCGTGATCGTGCACGACCTGCAGTACAAGGCGCATCCCGAGCACTTCAGCCGCGCCAAGCGGTTGTGGCTCGACTGGAACCTGCGCCGGCTCGCGCGCAGCCTCGCGCAGGTGGTGTTCATCAGCCGCAGCAGCCAGCAGGACTTCGAGCGCCATTTCGGGTCTTGCGCGCATTCGACGGTGATCTTCAACCCGGTCGACGCGGTCGCCATGCAGGCCCCACCCGAGGCCGCGCCCACGGGCGAGCGCTACCTGATCGCGGCCTACCACTACTACCCGCACAAGAACTTCGGCGGCACCTTGCGGCTGTTCGAGCGCATGAAGCGCGCGGGGCTGGTCGACCGGCTCGACATCACGGGCAACGGCGCGGCCGAGGTGGCGCGCATGGTGGCGGCCGAGACGCCCTCGCTGCGCGGCTGCGTGCGCCACCGCGGGCTGGTGTCGCGCGAGGAGCTGATCGGCCTCTACCGCGGCGCGCAGGCCTTCATCTCGCTGTCGCGCTTCGAGGGCTTCAATCTCTCCGCCGCCGAGGCAGCGACGCTGGGCGTGCCGCTGCTGCTGTCGGACATCCCCGTGCACCGCGAGCTGTTCGGCGGCTATGCCTTCCTCGTCGACGAGCGGTGCTGCGACCTGGACGCGCTGGCGCGCCATCTCGCGGCGCACCGGCAGGCACGCCCGGCATGGGCGAACGCGTCGGCCTGCACGCCCGCGGCGGTGGCGGCGCGCTATCTCGGGCTGCAGCGCACGGCCGCTTCCTTCGAGGCCGCACTGCCGTGACCCGCACGCTTCGTTCGTTCCTGGCGCGGATCGTGGCGACGACGCTGTTCGCCGCGACGGCCACCGCCCAAACCACCGTTCCCGCGGACCCGAGCCTCGCCGCGCAATGGCCCGCGCTGGCACCGCCCGGCTTCGGCGTGATGGTCCACTACCTGCCCGACCGCCGCTCGATCGCCGACATGGCGCGCTTCGACGTCGAGGCCTTCGCGGCCACGCTGGCCGAGATGCGCGCCTCCTACCTGGTGCTGACGCTGGGGCAGAACAGCGGCCAGTACATCGCGCCCAATGCCGCGCTCGAGGCGCTGTGCCCGGCCAGCGCGCGCGACCGCCCGCCGCGCGACCTGCCGCTGGAGATCGGCCGCGCGCTGCGCCGCCGCGGCATCGCGATGGTGCTGTACCTGCCGTTTCGCGCGCCGCAGGACGATCGCTACCTGATGGGCTGCCTCGGCGACGTCTCGGAACAGCAGCCGCCGCCCGCGCGCTTCATCGCGGGCTGGTCGCAGGTGATCGGCGAGTGGTCGCAGCGCTACGGCACGCTGGCGCGCGGCTGGTGGTTCGACGGCACCTACAACACGCGCGACATGACGCCCTCCGACTGGAACGCGCTGTGCGGCGCCGCCCGCAGCGGCGCGAGCGACCGCTGGCTCGCCTTCAACGCGGGCGAGGGGCCGCAACGTTTCAGCCTGAAGGCCGCGCCATGCCAGAACCTGATGGCCGGCGAGTTCATGGACCCGCCCGCGCAGCTGGCCGCGCCGCCCTCGGACCTGATGTTCCACGTGCTGACGCCGCTGGCCGCCTCGTGGGGCCGCGTCTCCGCGCCGCGCTTCGCCGCGGCCCAGCTGCGCGGCTGGATCGCCGAGGCGGTCGCGCGCAAGGGGCTGTTCACGCTCGACCTGCCGCTCAATGCCGACTTCCGTTTCCTGCCCGCGCATGTCGCGCTGGTGCGCAGCGCGACGGCGCCCGCTCCCTGAATTCACCGCTCCCGCCCCAGGCCTCGCCGACCATGACCCAACCGCTTCTTTTCATCGTGGTGGAAGACCGCCAGAACAAGACCCTGGCGCTGTGCCGCGAATCGGCGGCCCGCGCGCGGGAGAACCTGCTGGTGCTCGCGGGCACCGAGGCCGGCGCGGACTATGAGCGCCTGTGCCGCAGCTACGTGCACCTGTCGAGCAACACGCCCGCGTTCGAGAAGATCTGCTTCCGGCGCTACTTCCTGCTGGCCGCCCACCTCGAGGCGCAGCCCGAATGCCGCGAGTTCGTGCTGCTCGACAGCGACGTGCTGCTGTTCCGCGGCCTCGGCGCGCATGTGCGTCGCCTGGTCGGCGAGGCCGACTTCTCGGGCTCGTTCATCGAGCCCCTCGATGGCTGGGACCCGTGCCAGATATCGCCGCACGTGAGCTACTGGAGCGCCGCGGGGCTGGCCGGCTTCGTCGCCTTCGTGCTCGACACCTACACCAGCCGCGCGGGGCGCGCGACGCTGCGCGAGATCGCCGCGCGCTTCGCGGCCCGGGGCGAGCGCGGCGGCGTATCGGACATGACGCTGCTGCATCTGTGGGCCCAGGCGAGCGGCAATGCGCGGCCGATCAACCGCGTGTTCGGCGGCTGCGTGATCGACCACAACATCAGCAGCGCCCACAACCTGCGCGCCGACGAATTCCGGCTCTTGGGCGGCGCCAAGCACCTGACCTACCGCGACGGCCAGCCCTGCCTCACGACGCAGGCCGGCGAGACGGTGAACGCGCTGGCCCTGCATTTCCAGGGCCGCGCGAAGCTGGCGATGGCGCATGCGCTGCGCGGCGGCACGCGCCGGGTCGCGCTGCTGACCTACGGGCTGCAGTTCGCGCGCCGGGCCAAGAACCGGGCCTTCGGCATGGGCCTGCTCGCGCGGCGCGCCCCCGCCGCGGATCGCCTCGCCGACCTGCCGCCCTCGAAGTAACGCGCCGATCGCGACACCCACCATGCCGATCCGACCGCTCCGCCTGCCGCCCGCACTGCGCAGCCTGCCCGCCGCCGGGCTGCTGCGCGCGCTGCCGCTGCACGGGCTGGGTGCGCTGGCGTCGCGCTTCTACGTCTATCTCTCGGGCTTCCTCGCCGTCTTCCTGCTGGCCGCCCACGTGGCACCCGCGCGCTTCGGTGCCTACTCGATCTACCAGTCGGTGCTCGAGGCGGCGCTGGTGATCGGCACGCTCGGCAGTTCGCTGCTGTTCTCGCGCCACGCCGCCGGCCCGGGCCCGCGCATCCAGCGCGGCGACCTGGTGCGCACGCTCGCGATCGGGCTGCCGATCGCGCTGCTGCTCGCGCTCGGCATGCTGGCGCTGCAGCGCGTGCCCGCATCCGGCACGGCGCTGGTGCTGGTCGCCGCCACGCTCGCCGTCTTCTCGTTCAACAGCCTGCGGCTCGCCTACAGCCGCGGGCTCGGCCACGCGGGGCTGCTGAACCTCGAATCCGGCCTGCGCTCGAGCATCCTGGTGCTGGGCGTGGCGGGCCTCGCCGCGCTGGGCCACGCGGGCGACGCCCTGGACGTGCCGCAGCTGCTGGCCATCAACCTGTTCGCCTTCGTGCTGGTGGCCGTGGCCATCGTGCGCGCGGGCCGCGCCAGCCGGCCGCCACGCGGGGCCGCCACCTTGGCGCTCTCGGCCCAGGGCGGCGCGACCGTCTATTCGCTGCTGCTGTTCCTGCTGCGCAAGTCCGACCTGCTGGTGGTGGCCTTCTTCATGCCGCTGGGCTATGTGGGCGCCTTCAAGCTCGCGTTCCTGCTGGCCGAGGCGCCCTCGCAGTTCGTGCAGGCCTTCCTCTACACCAAGACCCCGGCGATGCGCACGGCGAGCGCCGAGGCGCTCGATGCCTCGGTGTTCAAGCTCGCACGGCAATCCTTCCTGCTGGGCTGCGGCCTGTTCGCGGGGCTGGCCGCGCTGATCGTGCTGGCCGCGCCGCTGCTGAAGGTCGGCCGCGAGGCGCTCGAGATCTTCCTGTGCATCGCGCCCTACTTCCTGCTGCGCACCTACACCGTGCACCACGAGATGCTGCTCGCGCTGCGCGTGCCGGTGGCCTCGCTGGCGCGCTGGGCGCTGCTCGAGGTGGCGCTGCGGCTGCTGTCGTACGCCGTGGTGATCCGGGCCTTTCCGGGCCAGCCGCACTACGTGTTCCTGCTCGCCTGCGTCAGCGACTTCGTGCTCTACGAGCTGCGCATGCGGCTGGAGTTCGGCAGCTATCCCATCGTGCGCATGGCGCGCGGCCTGGCGCACGGCGCGTTGCGGAGCCGGCCATGAAGATCCTGCTGCACTCGATGAACTTCGCGCCCGAGCTGGCCGGCGTGGGCAAGTACTCGGGCGAGATGGCGCGCTGGCTGAGCGCGAGGGGCCACGCGGTGCGCGTGATCGCGGCGCCGCCCTTCTTTCCGCAGTGGCAGGTGGCCGAGGGCCATTCGGCCTGGGCCTACCGCCGCGGCGACTGGCAGGGTGTCGATGTCTGGCGCGCGCCGACCTGGGTGCCCGCGCGTCCGCGCACCCTGGCCCGCCTCGCGCACCTCGCGTCGTTCATGCTGTCGAGCCTGCCGCTGCTGCTGGCACAGGCGCGCTGGCGGCCCGACGTGGTGATGGTGGTGGAGCCGCCGCTGTTCTGCGCGCCCGGCGTGCTGCTGCTGTCGAAGCTGTTTCGCTGCAAATCGTGGCTGCATATCCAGGACTACGAGGTGGACGCGGCCTTCGGCCTGGGCCTGGTGCGCGGCGGCCGCGTGCGGCGCATGGCGCTGGCGGCCGAGTGCTGGCTGATGGGCCGCTTCGACCGCGTCTCGACGATCTCGGCCGCGATGCTCGCCAAGGCCGCTGACAAGGGCGTGGCGCCGGATCGGTTGGTGCTGTTCCCGAACGGCGTCGACCTGCGTGCGATCCGGCCGGCCCCACCGCGCGATCCCGAGGCACCCAATCCCGCCGGCGGCTACCGCGCCGCGCTCGGCATCGCGCCCGACGCGGTGCTGGTGCTCTACGCGGGCAGCCTGGGCCACAAGCAGGGCATCGAGCTGCTGGCAGAGGCGGCCGCGCTGCTGGCCGATGCGCCGGCGCTGCACTTCGTCATCTGCGGCAACGGGCCGAGCCGCGCGGCGCTGATGGATGCCTGCCTGCGGCTGCGCCACGTGCACTTCCTCGACCTGCAGCCGGCCGAGCGGCTCGACGAGCTGCTCGGCAGCGCCGACATCCACGTGCTGCCGCAACGCGCCGACGCCGCCGACCTGGTGATGCCCTCGAAGCTGACCGGCATGCTCGCGAGTGGGCGGGCCGTGATCGTGACCGCGCATCCCGACACCGAGCTCGGCCGCGCCGTGACGGGCCGCGGCGTGGTGGTGCCGCCGGGCGACGCGCGCGCGCTCGCCGACGCGATCGCGCAGCTCGCGGCCTGCCGTTCGCGGCGCGAGGCCCTGGGCGCGGCCGGCCGCGCCTTCGCCGAGGCCGAGCTGGACCAGGACGCGATCTTCCGGCGCCTCGAGGCCGAGCTGCTGCGCTGCCTCGCGAACCGCAGCGAGCAGCCCGCATCGCCATGAACGCCGCCTTCTCCCCTCCCAAAATCCTCGTGACCGGTGGCGCGGGCTTCATCGGCAGCCACGCCTGCGTGGCGCTGATCGCGGCCGGCTACCTGCCGGTGGTGCTCGACACGCTGGTCAACAGCAGCGCGCGCTCGCTGGAGCGGATCGCGGCCATCACGGGCGTGGCACCGCTCCTGGTGCGCGCCGACGTACGCGATGCCGCGGCACTCGAGCGGGTGTTCGCCGCGCATGCCTTCGGCGCGGTGCTGCACCTGGCGGGGCTGAAGGCGGTCGGCGATTCGGTGGACGACCCGCTCGGCTACTACGAGGTCAACGTGGCGGGCACGCTGGCGCTGGTGCGCGCCATGGACCGCGCCGGCGTGCGCCGGCTGGTGTTCTCGTCCTCGGCCACGGTGTACGGCGACACGGCGCGCTCGCCGATCCCCGAGAGCGCGCCGCACGCCGCCGTCAATCCCTACGGCCGCACCAAGGCCATGGTGGAGACCGTGCTGCTCGACCTGGCGCACGCCGACGCGCGCTGGGGCATCGCCTGCCTGCGCTTCTTCAATCCCGTGGGCGCGCACGAGAGCGGCCTGATCGGCGAGCACCCGAACGGCCGCCCCAACAACCTCATGCCCTACATCTCGCAGGTGGCGGTGGGCACGCGCGCCCACCTCGTGGTGCACGGCACCGACTACGACACCGCCGACGGCACCGGCGTGCGCGACTACGTGCACGTGATGGACGTGGCCGAGGGCCATGTGGCCGCGCTGCGCCACGTGACGCGCGAGCCGGGGATCCTGATGGCCAACCTCGGCACGGGGCGCGGCGCCTCGGTGCTCGAGGTGGTCTCGGCCTTCGAGCGCGCCAGCGGCCGCGCGATCGCGCTGCGCCTGGGGCCGCGGCGCCCCGGCGACGCGCCGGCCTACTGGGCCGACGCGGGCAGCGCCCAGGCCCGCTTCGGCTGGCGCGCGCGCCGCAGCCTCGACGACATGTGCGCCGACAGCTGGCGCTGGCAGGTCGGCAATCCGCACGGCTTCGACGAGGCCGCGCCGCCGCCGCCACCCCCACCGCTCCCGCTACCCAGAACGCCTTCCACTCAACCAGGGATCCCTTCATGTCCGATACCGTTCCTTCCTCTCTAGAGACGCCGGAGTCCGGCCGGACCTTCGCGCGCCGCGCGAGCTACACCACGGGCGTCTGCCCGCCGGCCGAGCCGCAGTGGCCGCACTTCCTGACCGGGCAGGAGAACGCACCGGTGCGCGTGCTGCTGGTGGACGACGACGAGTTCATGCGGCGCGTGATCGCGCAGGAGCTGCTGTCGGACATGCGCATCCAGCTGCAGGCGCAGGCCGGCAGCGTGCGCGAGGGGCGGCGCCTGCTGGCGACGCAGGAGTTCGACGTGCTGATGCTCGACCTGCACCTGGGCGACGGCACCGGCTTCGACCTGATCCGCGAGGCGCGCAAGCAGCACAGCTACTGCGAGATCATCGTGGTCTCGGCGCTCGAGGACGATGCCCACGTGATGCGCGCCTTCGAGCTCGGCGCCACCGGCTACCTGCTGAAGAACGCCTGGCTGCAGAGCTTCGCGCAGGCCGTGCTGCAGGTGGTCAACGGCGGCGCGGCGATCACGCCGCGGCTGTCG
This sequence comes from Variovorax sp. PDC80, assembly GCF_900115375.1. Classification (NCBI taxonomy): domain Bacteria; kingdom Pseudomonadati; phylum Pseudomonadota; class Betaproteobacteria; order Burkholderiales; family Comamonadaceae; genus Variovorax; species Variovorax sp. PDC80. The sequence goes on from NZ_FOWG01000010.1 coordinate 381,937, forward strand.
CGCCGCCTGCTCGCGCGCCTGAGCCAGCAGGCCGGCGATCCACCGCCCGACGCGCCGCAGCGCGAGGCCACGCTGACCACGCGCGAGCGCGAGGTGCTGCGCTGCGTGGCGCGCGGCTGCGTCTCCAAGGAGATCAGCGAACGGCTCGGCATCTCGGGCCAGACCGTCAATGCCCACATCAAGAACATCTACAAGAAGCTGCAGGTGCATTCGCGCGCGCAGGCCGTGAGCTTCGCGACGCACACCGGCCAGCTCTGAGCCGCCGCCCTTCCTCTTCTCCTCCTTTTTCTTTCATCGGACACCCCATGACCACTTCCATCATCCATCCCGTCGTGCTGTGCGGCGGCAGCGGCACGCGCCTGTGGCCGCTGTCGCGCAAGGCATTGCCCAAGCAGTTCGCGCCGCTGGTGGGCGGCAAGAGCCTGCTGCAGCTCACGCTGGAGCGCCTGCGCGGCCTGCATGGCGAGATCACCTGCATCGCCGCGGAGGAACACCGCTTCCTGGTGCGCGAGACGGTGGATGCCGCCCGCGTCGGCGGGTGCCAGATCCTCGAGCCCGTGGGGCGCAACACCGCGGCCGCGATGGCGGTGGCGGCGCTGCAGGCCGGGGCCGACGAGCTGCTGCTGTTCGCGCCCGCCGACCATCACATCCCCGATGCCGAGCTGTTCGCGAGCACCGTGCACGCCGGCGTCGAGGCCGCGCGCGCCGGTCGCATCGTGACCTTCGGCGTGGCGCCGACCTTCGCGAGCACAGCCTACGGCTACATCGAGGTGGGGGCCGCCTCGGCCGACGGCCGCAGCCACGCAGTGGCGCGCTTCCTCGAGAAGCCCCAGGCCGAGGTGGCGGCGGCGCTGCTCGCGCACGGCGGCTTCTGCTGGAACGCGGGCATCTTCCTCGTGCGCGCCGGCACGCTGGTCGCGGCCCTGCGCGCGCATGCGCCCGACGTGCTGCTCGCCTGCGAGCGCGCGCTCGCGACTTCGTCGATCGACGGCAGCTTCCGCCGCCTCGGCGCCGAGGCCTTCCAGGCCTGCCGCAGCGAGAGCATCGACTACGCGGTGCTCGAGAAGCACCCCGACATCGCGATGGTGCGCTTCGAGGGCGCATGGAGCGACGTGGGCAGCTGGAACGCGGTCGCGACCCTGCATCCCGCGGACGAGGCCGGCAACCGCACGAGCGGCAAGGGCCGCAGCCTGCGCGCGCGCAACACCTTCATCCATGCGCCGCACCGCCCGGTGGTGGCGCTGGGCACCGAGGACCTGATCATCGTGGACACGCCCGATGCGCTGCTGGTCGCGAGCGCGGGCTGCGTGGAGCAGGTCGCGGAGGTGGTGCGCATGCTGGCGCTCGAGGGCCGTCCCGAGGCCACCGAGCACCGGCGCACGGTGCGGCCCTGGGGCGCGTACGACAGCATCGACAACGGCGAGCGCTTCCAGGTCAAGCACATCACGGTCAAGCCCGGCGCCAAGCTGTCGCTGCAGATGCATCACCACCGCTCGGAGCACTGGATCGTGGTGCAGGGCACGGCCAAGACCACCTGCGACGGGAAGGTCAGGCTGGTGCGCGAGAACGAATCGATTTACCTGCCACTGGGCTGCGTGCATCGGCTCGAGAACCCGGGCAAGACGACGCTGGAGGTGATCGAGGTGCAGACCGGCAGCTATCTCGGCGAGGACGACATCGTGCGTTTCGACGACAGCTACGGGCGCTGCGGCATCGTGGCGGATCGCGGCGATGCGCAGAACCAGGCGCTGCTGTCGATCGCTGGCGAAGGCGCCGTCGCGACGCCGACGGTGGAGTGGAACAGCCCGCGTCCCCTGCCCGAAGCGCAGCCCGCCTGAGGCGACGCGGCGCTCAGAACGAGAAGCCGGCCTCGTTGCGCCGCAGGTCGGCGTCCACCATCATCTGGCAGAGCTGCTCGAGCGTGGTCGTGGGCGCCCATCCCAGCTGGTCCCTGGCCTTGCTGGGGTCGCCGATCAGCAGGTCGACCTCGGCGGGGCGGTGGAATTTCGGGTTCACGCGCAGCACCGTCCTGCCGGTCGCCGTGTCGACGGCGGTCTCGGCCTCGTCGACGCCCCTGAATTCCACCTCGATCCCCGCGCCCCGGAACGCCAGGCGAACGAAGTCGCGCACGGTCACGGCACGGTTCGTCGCCAGCACGTAGGTATCGGGCTCGCTCGTCTGCAGCATGCGCCACATGCCCTCCACGTACTCCTGCGCGAAGCCCCAGTCGCGCTGCGCATTGAGATTCCCCAGCTCCAGCACCTCGAGCTTGCCGAGCTTGATCCGGGCCACGGCGTCGGTGATCTTGCGCGTCACGAACTCGCGCCCGCGCAGCGGGCTTTCGTGATTGAAGAGGATGCCGCAGCTGCCGAAGATGCCGTAGCTCTCGCGGTAGTTGACGGTCATCCAGTGCGCATAGAGCTTGGCCACGCCGTAGGGGCTGCGCGGATAGAACGGCGTGCCCTCGACCTGGGGCACGGCCTGCACCTTGCCGAACATCTCGGAGGTCGATGCCTGGTAGAAGCGGATCCGCCGGTCGATGAGGCGGATCGCCTCGAGCAGGTGCAGCGCCCCGATGCCGGTGATGTGCGCCGTAGCCACCGGCTGGTTGAAGCTGACGCCGACGAAGCTTTGCGCCGCGAGGTTGTAGATCTCGTCGGGCTCGGTCTGCTGAACCAGGCTGAGCGAGCTTCCCTGGTCGGTGAGGTCGTACTCGACCAGATGCAGATCGGGATGGTCCTGGATGCCGAGCTCCTGGATGCGCCAGAAATTGACCGAGCTGGTGCGGCGGTAGGTGCCATGGACCACATAGCCCTTGGCCAGCAGCAGTTGCGCCAGATAGGCGCCGTCCTGGCCACTGATGCCCGTGACGATCGCGGTCTTCTTCTTCATCACGGTTCCTTGGTTGACTCGTGATGCAGCGTACAGGAGTTCCGCCGTCGCGGTGGGCAACTTGGGCCTTTCGACTACGTACCCATCACCCCTCGCTTGCGGTATCGACAGCGCCCTGGCCTACATTCAAAGCAATTAGAAAGTACTCCATTCGTGGATTCCGCGACCCCATAAAACATTCAGGTCGCTTTGACACAAGGGAGTTACTCATGACAGACGAAACATCGTCCGATTCCGAGACGTTCGCCAGGCTCGACGGCGGCCGCATCACCCGCTACCGCACCCGTGACGGGACCGGGGTCTGCCGGCCCGGCGAGCCGCAATGGCCGCATTTCATGACCGGGCAGGACGACGCCCCCGTGCGCGTGCTGCTGGTGGACGGCGACGAGGGCATGCGCCGCGTCATCGCGCAGGAGCTGCTGTCGGACATGCGCATCCGGCTTCAGGGCCAGGCCGGCAGCGCACGCGACGCGCGGCGCCTGCTCGCGTCGGAAGAGTTCGACGTGCTGATGCTCGACCTGCGCCTGGCCGACGGCTCGGGCTTCGAACTGATCCGCGATGCGCGCAAGCAGCAGAGCCACTGCGAGATCATCGTGGTCTCCGCGCTCGAGGACGACGCCCACGTGCTGCGTGCCTTCGAGGTCGGCGCCACGGGCTACCTGCTGAAGAACGCGTGGCAGCAGAGCTTCGCGCAGGCCGTGCTGCAGGTGGTCAATGGCGGCGCGGCCATCACGCCCAGGCTGTCGCGGCGGCTGCTGGCGCGCATGGGGCGGCATTCGGTCGAGCGGCCCACGCCCGACGCCCATCCGCTGGACATCGTGCTGACGACGCGGGAGCGCGAGGTGCTCGACTGCGTGGCACGCGGCCAGGCGACACGCACCGTGAGCCTAGGTCTCGGCATCTCGATGCAGACCGTCAATGCCCACATGAAGAACATCTACAAGAAGCTCAACGTGCATTCGCGCGCGCAGGCCGTGAGCCGCGCGACCCTGACCGGGCTGCTGTGAGCCGGGCGCCGGCGGTTCAGGCGCCCGAGCGCCTGCCGATCCGAACCACCGCCTTCGCGGGCAACGCCCGCCAGTCGATCCAGTCGCCCTCCACCGCATGGTGGGTGGCGGCGGCAGCGCCTTGCGGCTCGCCCCACTGCAGCGTGAACGCGCGCTCCCCGAGCCGCAATTCGATCTCGAAGGCCGGCCAGTGCGCGGGCACGCGCGGCGCGAGCGACAGCGCGTCGCCCTTCACCGTGAGGCCCAGCAGCGTTTCGACCGCCGCGCGGTGCAGCCACGCGGCCGAGCCCGTGTACCAGCTCCAGCCGCCGCGCCCAACGTAGGGAGCGGCGCCGTAGATGTCGCCGGCCATCACGTAGGGCTCGAGTTCGTAGGTCGGACCGCGCCGCGGATCGCTGGCGCGATGGGCCGGGCTCAGGCCTTCGAAGCTCGCCCAGGCCGCCTCGCGGTCGCCGAGCAGCGCCTGCGCCATCAGTCCCCACACGGCGCCATGCGCGTACTGCCCGCCGTTCTCGCGCACGCCCGGCGGGTAGGCCTGGATGTAGCCCGGGTTGTTGGCCGACTGCACGAACGGTGGCGCGAGCAGGCGCAGCAGCCCGGCCGTGTCGTCGTGCAGATGCGTCTTCGCGGCGGCCATCGCGGCGTGGGTGTGGCCTTCGTCCGAGGCACCCGACAGCACCGACCAGGCCTGCGCGATCAGGTCGATGCGGCACTCGTCGTTGGCGGCCGAGCCCAGCGGCGCGCCGTTGTCGAAGAAGGCACGGCGGAACCACGCGCCGTCCCAGCCCGCGTCGTGCAGCGCGGCGATCCAGCCTTCGCGCGCGCGCAGCCAGCGCGCGCCGCGTTCGGTCTCGCCGCGCGCCTGCGCGATCGGCGCATAGCGTTCGACCACGCTGCAGAGGAACCACGCGAGCCAGACCGATTCGCCGCGGCCCTCGTGGCCGACCCGGTTCATGCCGTCGTTCCAGTCGCCCGTGCCCATCAGCGGCAGGCCATGCGTGCCGGTCGCGAGGCTGCGGTCGATGGCCAGCGCGCCGTGCTCGTAGAGGCTAGCGACGCGGCCGGCATGCTGCGGCGTGTAGTAGGCGTCCTCGGCGCCGGCCGGGATCGCCGCGCCCTCGATGAAGCCCACGCTTTCGTCGAACAGCGTGGCGTCGCCCGTCACCTGCGCATAGTGCGCGGCCGCGAACGGCAGCCACAGCAGGTCGTCGGAGAAATGCGTGCGCACGCCGGCGCCGCCGGGCATGTGCCACCAGTGCTGCACGTCGCCCTCGGGAAACTGCCGCGCCGCGTTGAGCAGGATCTGCGCGCGCAGCCGCTTGGGATCGGTGAGCGCGAAGGCCATCGCGTCCTGCAGCTGGTCGCGGAAACCGAAGGCGCCGCCGGCCTGGTAGAAGCCGGCCTTCGACCACAGCCGGCAGGCCAGGGTCTGGTAGACCAGCCAGCGATTGACCATCGCATCGAACAGCGGATCGGGCGTGCGTACCTGCAGCCGGCCCAGCAGCTCGTCCCAGAAGCCGCCGACCTGCGCGAGCGCGGCCGGCACGTCGCGTTCGCGCCAGCGCCGCGCGAGCGCGATGGCGGCCTCGGCGCTGTCGGCATGGCCCAGCACGAAGGTAAAGCTCGCGCTCTCGCCCGCGGCCAGCCTGAATTCGCCATCGACGGCCGCGCAGGCATCGAGCCCGCTGCCGCCGCGGCGCCCGAGGCTGTCGGGCACCTCGACGATGCCGCGGCCGCGGAAGAACTCGTTGCGATCGCAGGTCCACTGGGCCGCACCCGGCAGCCCCGCGAGCATCAGGAAGGCCGTGCCGCCGCCGAAGCCACCGCTCGATTCACGCTGCTCGCCGAACACGGCCGGCAGATCGTCCTGCTTCCAGGTCCGCACGCTGCGGCGCTCGCCGCGCGCGGCGCCCAGCTGCCATTCGGCCATCGCGAGCGCGCGCAGCCGGCGCGTGCCGCCGCCCTCGTTGCGCAGTTGAACATGCACCATCTTCACGGCATCGTCGCGGTCGGCCAGGAAGGTGGTGCTCAGCGACAACCCGCCCAGCCGGCATTCGAAGACGGTGTAGCCCTGGCCGTGGCGAACGCGGTGCAGCAGGTCGTCGGGCGCACCGTCGCCACCGCCGCCGCCACCTCGCCCAGCCGGCGTGAGCGGCAGCAGCTCGCGCGTCGCCAGGTCCTGCAGCAGGTAGTGCTCGAAGGCCGGGTCCTGCACCGGATCGTTCGACCACGGCGTGAGCTGGTGCATGCGGCTGTTGCCGGCCCAGGTGAAGCCGTTGCCCCACTCGGAGACCTGGAAGCCGAAGCCCGCGTTGGCGATCACGTTGATCCATGGACGCGGCGTGCGGCGTGCCAGGCCCACCTCGAAGCGGAACTCGCCGCTCGCGGCATCGAACTCGCCCGCGACGGTTTCGGCCGGCAGGCTCGACGCGGCTCCGCTTGCCAGCGGCACGGCCGGCGGCAGCACGGCCTCGGGCGCCCACGGCCCCATGCCGCGCGCCTCGCGCAGCGCGGCCACCTGCACGTCGAGCGCACGCCCGTCGGCGGTGAACACCACGCGCGCCATGCTCGACAGCGCCGCGCGCTCGGCGGCCGACACCTCCTGCTCGTGCAGCAGGTAGAAGCCGGCCGTGTCGTTGCGCGGAAAGCTGTTGCGGGTCTGCTGCAGCACGCGCTGGCGCAAGGTCTCGATCTCGCGCTGCAGCGACAGCAGGTAGGAGGCCGGCTCGCCGTTGATCACCACCAGGTCGCAGGCCACGCCACCGAAGCCCCACCACGGTTGCGCGCGCAGCAGTGCGTTGACCAGGCCCATGCCGCTCACCGAATGGATCAGCACCAGCACGATCGGCTTGTCGCCCGAGATGCCGAAGCGCCAGATCTGCCGCAGGTCGAACAGGCCGCGCTCGCCCATCGGGCGCGGCGTGGTGTAGGTGAGGATGGTGGTCAGGTCCTGCAGCGCCACGTTCTGCGCCGGCGTGATCGTGAGGTCGCGCAGGCGCACCTGCGCCAGCGTGGCGGCCATGCGCTTCGTGCGCTCCACGTGCATCGGCTCGAGGTAGCGGTCGATGGTGGGCATCAGCGCCTCGATGCTGTCGTCGGCCGCGGTGGCGAAGCCCAGCCGCGCGGTGGCGCCCGGCGCGATCGACAGCCGCACGCGCAGGCAGGCGATGGGATCGAGCCCGTTGATGGGCGCGCCGGTGGCATCGAGCGGCTGCATGTCGATCGCCGGCGCCGCCAGCGTGCGGTTGCGGCCGACGAAGGCGCGGCGGTCGGTCATGCAGTCGATGGCGATCACGTGGGCATCGACCGAGGCCACGAAATGCACGGCCGCCACCGCCGGATCGCCCTGCAGCCGCGGCCGGCGCGACATCAGCAGCGCGCGCAGGTCCGGGCGCCAGCGCGACTCGACGAACAGGTTGGCGAAGGCCGGATGGGCCTCGTCGGCCTTGGGGTTCGAGAGCACCGGCTCGAAGTACGAGAACAGCTCGAGCGTGCGCGTGCGCTCGCCGGTGTTCTGCAGCGTGATGCTGCGCAGCTCGGTGTCGTCCTCGGGGCTGATCAGCACCGTGGTGCGCACCTGCAGGCCCGGCCCGCTGGCATCGAACTGCACCTGATCGGCGAGGAAGCGGGTGCGGTAATCCCAGTCGATGCCGGGCGCGGGCAGCGCGGTCAGCGAAACGGGCGTGTCGTTCGCGTCGTCGCGCAGGTAGAAGAAGGTGCCGTAGCCGTCGCGCAGCGGGTCGTCGCGCCAGCGCGTCACGTTGAACGAGCGCCAGCGGCTCACGCCGGCGCCGCTGGCGCGCAGCGCCACCGTGTAGCGACCATTCGACAGCAGGTGCGTGGGCTGCGGGCCCGGCGCCAGCGGATCGACCAGCCGTGGCTGGAACATCGGCGGCAGCTCGCCGCGACTGGGCTCGGGCGGCGAGCGCGGGTCGGCGCTGCCGATGATCTGGCGCGGCGTGCGCTCGTGCAGCAGCGAGAGATGCGCCTCCACCACGGCCGCGCTGCCGAACCAGCGGCGCGGCGCGTCGTCGCGCAGCACGTTGCACAGCGCCACCAGGGTCATGCCCTGGTGGTGCGCCATGAAGTTGCGCACCACGGTGAAGGCCTGGCCCTCGTGCTGGCGCGAGGCGGTGAAGTCGACCGCGTCGTGGAAGCCGTAGGCGCCGCGCGCGCCCAGCGATTCGAGCAGCCGCAGGTTGTCGGTCGCCTCGGCCGGCGCGAGCACCGCGGCCAGCGCGCTCGCATAGGGCGCCACCACGCGGTCGGTGGGCGGGGTGCGGCGCAGCGCGAGCCGCGGCACGCCGAAGGGCGCGTACTGGTAGGCCAGCGAATGGTCGCGGCCGTGATAGGCCGACTCCGACACGCCCCAGGGCAGGTCCTGCGCGCGCGCGAAGGCGCGGTGCTCGGCGATGGCGGCGGCATTGGCCACCTGCAGCAGGCCGTCGTCGGGCTCGGGCATCACCAGCGAGGGCATCAGGTACTCGAACATCGAGCCCGACCACGACTTGAGGCCGGGCCGGAAGCCCACCAGCAGGAAGGGCCGGCCCAGCGCCATCCAGTGGCGCCGCGGCACGTCGGCCTTGGCGATCGCGAGGAAGCTCAGCAGTCGCGACTCCGAGGCCATCAGGTCGTAGTAGCTGGCGTCGAGCACGTCGTCGTCCACGCGCAGGCCGATGTGGAACAGGTGCCGCTTCGGGTCGTAGAGGCCGCGGAAGTCCATGCCGTCGCTGAGCGCCTCGCAGCGCCGCGCGAGCGCCTCGAGGGCCTCGCCGTTCGGTGCCCCGGCCGTGCCGCCGCCGGCCGCGTCCTGCGCCGCGAAGGCGCGGCAGGCCTGCGCCACCGCGATCAGGTGGCCGGCCAGGTTGCCGCTGTCCACGCTCGAGACGTAGGCCGGCGCCAGCCGCTCGAGCGTCTGCGTGTCGTACCAGTTGCACAGGTGGCCCTGGTGCTTGTGAAGCCGGTCGACGCTGCCGAGCGTGGCGGTCAGCCGCGCCACCAGCTCGGTGCTGCCGATCCAGCCGAACTCGCGCGCGCAGGCGGCCGCCAGCAGGTACATGCCGATGTTGGTCGGCGAGGTGCGGTGCGCCAGGGCCGGCTCGGGATCGGTCTGCAGGTTGTCGGGCGGCAGGTGGTTGTCCTGCGCGCCGACCACGTGCTCGAAGAAGCGCCAGGTGTCGCGCGCCAGCGCCTCGAGGTAGTCGCGCTGGCCGGTGTCGAGCGCATCGGGACGCCCGGTCTCGACCCGGCTGCCCCACCAGGCCGCGACCGGTGCCAGTGCCCACAGCACGAACAGCAGCGGGGCCAGCACCGGCCAGTCGCTGTAGTGCGCGGCCACGGCCAGCAGCAGGCAGGCCCCCCCGACCGCGCCGCCACCGCGCAGGAACGCGGTCAGGCGCTGGCTCGACTGGGCCTGCGACTGCGCGGCGGTGGTCCATTGCAGCAGGCGCCGCCGGCTCACCAGCAGCCGCCAGAGCGCGCGCGCCATCGCGTCGAGCAGCATCCGCGCCTGCGCGGCGAGCTGCACGAACTGCCAGGCCGCGCCGGCCAGGGCGCGCAGCAACTCGACCGCGCCGACGTCGAAGAAATGGCGCAGCTCGATCGCGCGCCGCGTCGGCACCAGCCCGGCCAGCGCGCCGAGCACCGGGCCGATGGTCAGTCCCGCGGCCACGGCCAGCAAGGTCCAGCCCAGCGGCAGCGCATGCGTGAACACCACCAGCACCAGCAGCGCGAACGAGGCCGGCACCACCATCGAACGGCGCAGGTTGTCGCCCATCTTCCAGAGCCCCACGCCGTCGATGCCGTAGTGGCGAGCGCGCCGCATCAGCGGCAGCAGCTGCCAGTCGCCGCGCACCCAGCGGTGCACGCGCGAGGCGAACACGCCCGCGTGGTGCGGGAAGTCCTCCACCAGCACCAGGTCGTTCACCACCGCGCAGCGCGCCATCGAGCCTTCGAGCAGGTCGTGGCTCAGCACCGCGTCGTCGGGCAGCCGGCGGTCGAGCACCGCATGCACGGCACGCACGTTGAGCAGGCCCTTGCCGGTGAACGAGCCGCTGCCGAAGACGTCCTGGTACACGTCGGAGGCACTGTTGCTGTAGGGATCGAGCCCGCAGGCGCCCGCGAAGATCCAGCGGAACAGCGAGCGCTCCTCGCGCGGCCCGAAGGGCGTGACGATGCGCGGCTGCAGGATGCCGTAGCCGCTGACCACGCGGCGGCGCGCAGCATCGACACGCGGCGCGTTGAGCGGATGCGCGGCGACCGCGACCAGCTCGCGCAGCGCGCCGGGCGGCAGCACGGTGTCGCTGTCGAGCGTGAGCACGTAGGGCGTGCGGCCGGTCGCGAAGCTGCCGGGCGCCAGCGGCAGGAAGCCCTCGGCCTCGCCCTGCGCGAGCAGGCGCAGCAGCATCTCGAGCTTGCCGCGCTTGCGCTCCCAGCCGATCCAGCGCTGCTCGGTGTCGCTCCAGCTGCGCGGGCGATGCAGCAGCACGAAGCGCGGCAGCGCGCCCTCGGCCGCGGGATGGCGCGCGTTGAGCGCCGCGATGCGTGCGAGCGCGTCCTCGAGCAGCGGCGCGTCGCCGGGCAGCGTCGCCAGCGGCGCATCGACCCAGTCGGTCAGCAGCGCGAACTGGGCGTGCGCCTCGCGGTTGGCGAGCCAGTGCAGCTCGAGCCGGTGCGCGAGCTGCGCGTTGCCCTCGGCCGAGACCAGCATCGCCGGCACCGCGACCAGCACCCGGTGGCGCGCGGGAATGCCGGCCGCGAAATCGAGCCGTGGCAGCGCCTGCACGCGCACCGATTCCGCGACGATGCGCTGGACCAGCGCGGTCACCGCTTCCGACAGCGGCCAGGCGAGCAGCACGAGCGCCAGCACCGACAACCAGTCGCCGCGGTGCGGCAGCCCGCGCGCGGCGGCCAGCAACAGCAGGCCGGTGACCAGCACGACCGCGAAGGCGTACAGCGGCAGCCGCCACGAGCGCGCGCCGTGCCGCGCGGCGCGGCGCGCGCGAGGGCCCACGGCGTCGGCGCGCGGGCGCAGCAGCGCATCGAGCGCGGGCAGACCCTGGCCGAACAGGTAGTAGCCGGCGGTCTCGTCCGCCGGGTCGACATCGGGTTCTCGCGTATAGCTGCCGTCGTGCGCGGCCGCCATGGCCAGCTGCACCACGGCCTGCGCCACGTCGCGCTCGGAGCGCCGACTCTGGCGCGCCACCTGCTCCATCGCATGCGTGATCTGCTGGCGCGTGGGCTCGCTCTCGGCCGCGAAGCTCGGCAGCTCGCGCAGCACGCGCAGCGAACGGCTCACGGGCTCGATCAGGTCGTTCCACTCCACCTGGCCGACCATGCGCAGCGTGGTGATGATGTTGCCGACCGTCAGGTTGGCGGCCACCTGCGCGTCCTGCGCATCGCGGATCAGCGCCGCGCCGTTCGGGCAGTGCAGCTCGGTCCAGCGCACCAGCGCGGGCATGTTCTCGCCATGCTCGCCCGGCAGGCGCTGCCACAGCTGCGTGAGGTAGCTGTGCTGCAGGCCGTGGCTGTGCAGCGCGCGGAACAGCACGTCGAGGTCGGCCGCGTCGAGCCGCGCGGCCGCGTCCCAGGCCGCGTGCGCGATCTCGCCCGCCACCTTGTGCTCGGCGATGCTCTCGGCCACGCGGCGCAGGTTCTCGAGCAGCACCACGCGCAAGGTGGTGGGCAGCGCCCAGAGTTCGCCCAGCGTGAGTTCGTCGACGTCCTGGTAGGCATCGAGGAAGGCAGTGAACAGCGCCTGGTTGAGCACGCTGTCGGTGTGGGCCACGTAGGCCCAGGCGATGCCGTAGACGCGCGGCAGGCCAGCCAGCGGCGCGCGCGCGAGCTTGGGCAGGCGCGCGTAATAGCTGCGCGGCACGCCGTCCTGGATCTGCTGCAGCTGCGCCTCGACCAGGTGGAAGTTGTCGAGCAGCCATTCCGCGGCCGGCGACACGTAGCGCCCGCTCTGCGAGATCAGCGCGATGTAGTCGAAGGCGCTGCGCAGCGACTCGAGGTTCTCGTGCACGCGCGGGAAGAACGGCGCGCGCTCGCATGCGTGGCGCGCGCGGTCGTCGTCCGCCACCACCGCCTGCGCGCGCGCGAGGCTGCGCCCATGCTGTTCGAAACGCTGGGCACCGAACAGCTCCGCGCGGATCGGTGGCGCCACCGGATCGTGCGGGTTGAGCAGCAGGTTGCGCGCGTAGGCGCTCAGTCCGTCGAGCCTGTGGACGATGGCCGCGGCGCTCAAGCCGCGAGGAACAGGCCGATGCCGAGCACCACGGCGGCGCATGCCAGGGTGACGATGCGGCCGGCCGCGAGCGCGTGCAGCTGCTGCAGGCGGCCGCGCAGCGAGGACCAGCGGCCGTGCGCGCGCGCGCAATGGCGCATGTGGGAGGCGAGGGAATCGACGTCGCTGCCGATGAGGTCGGCGTGCGAAGGGATGGACGAGAGGGGGGCTGACATGGCTACGGCTCCTTGTGACGGATCAAGAGCTGCCGCGCGATCGCGAGAACTGTGAACGTCTGCCGACCGTACTCTCTTTCGGCCACCCGTGCTCGTTTCATCGGCCTGCGCGCGAGAAAGGCCTGTTGGCCTACAAGGCGGCGCGCGCTGCGACTGCACGGCTGCGACGTGCACGAAAGTCGAGCCCTCTGAAGCAAACAGGCGTAGCGTGGGCCCGCTGCCCGGCGCAGCGGACACCCGAACCGGATGCACCGCTCGACGCCATGGCTTGCAATGAAAGCGTTCCCATGAAAAAGCCCCTCCCCGTCCTTCCCGCCGCCGTGGAGCCGCCGGTCGTCGCGTCCGCGCCCCCCGAGATGGGATCGCTGCGTGCCGCCCTGATCCTCGCCGGCGTGCTCTACGTCGCCGTGCTGCTCGTGCTCTGGGCGATCGATGCGTATTCCTAGGCATCGAAGCCGCTGCCGCGGGCACGCTATGCGAGTTGGCGCACAGACAACGGCGCGTCGTGAGGGCTAGAACCGGGTGTCGCGCATTCGCGCAGCAGCTCGGCTCGGCATCCCATGATCCCCACCCCCTTCGTTCCCCGCTTCCGCGGCGCCGCGCGGAACTCGGCGAACCCGCCGCCACCGCCCCCGGGCTGCGATGCCTTCGAGCACCGCATGGCGCTGCTGCAGGCCCTCAATGTCCGGCTGCGCTCGGCCGTGCGCACGGGTTCGGCGGAGGCGACGGCCGCGAGCGCCTGTCGCCTCCAGCAGGTGGTGCTGGAGTGCTCGGTGGACCTCGATGTGCTGCATCGCGGCCTGCGTGCGGAAAGCGCGCGCGGGCGCTGGCTCGAGGAAAAGACATGCAGCCACCGGCAGTTCGGTGCGCCAGCGAACGGACAGGCGCGCATCGATGGCGCACGCTGAAGTCCCACCAGCCCGGAACGCTCCATGACACTGGCCCACGACATCGCCGCACTCGAACAGCGCATCGCGCAGGAGGAAGAAAAGCGCGACGCGTGGCGCGCCGTCGGCGCCAACGAGAAGTACATGGAGGCCTACGGCATGGTCGAGGCCCTGGAACTGCAACTCGAACGGAAACTGCTGCAATCCGGCAGCTACAAGGAATGAGCATGCCGATGACCCAGACCCCCGGGTGGCCGCAGCTGCGGCCACCGGCGCGAGCGAAGTTCTCGACCGGCGACGAGATGGACATCCAGTTGCTGGTTCGCCTGGGCCGCATGATGCCGCCCCGGATGCTGGCCCTGTCGGCGGATATCGCCGCGGCCAGGCGGCTGGTCGGGGCCGGAATGATCGAGGTCACGGGCCAGCTCCGGTCCGAAAAGCGGATACCGGCCATGTATGCCGTGTACGTGCGCCAGATCACGCCGGCGGGGTTGTCGGCCATCGCGGCCGAGAAAGAGCGGGCCCGCGGCCCGTCGGGGTTCGGCCTGTGACGACGCGGCGCGCTGCCCGCGGGAGCTAGCACGATGTCCGACGCCCCTTTCTTCCACGATGCCTCGAACGCGGTGCGCTTCTTCGTGACGGTCGACGGTCGCTCGGTCGACGCCAGCATCGGCAAGACGACCCTGCACTACCACTTCCGCACCGGCGACAACGCCGATCCGCTCGAGACCTATGCATCGCATGCCGAGGAGATCGATGCCGCCGTGCGGCGCCGGCTGGCCCAGGGATCGACGCCGCCCGTGATGCTGCGGGAGCACGACCTGCGAAGCACGGGTTAGCGGCGCGAGCCCTCAGGGATCAATTCCGAATAGCTGCGCCGGTGGGCCCGGTAGCAATCGCACGCGGCCTGCTCCAGGCCCGCGCGGTCGGTGATCGTGATCACGCCGCGCCGGTAGTCGATCAGATGCCGCGCATGCAGCGCGGTGGCGGCGTTGGTGATGCCGACCCTGCGCACGCCCAGCATGTGGCCCAGCGCTTCATGGGTCAGCGCGAGCTGCGTGGAATGCGCGCAATCCTGCGTGGTCAGCAGCCAGCGCGCCAGCCGCTGCTCGATCGCATGGAAGCGGTGGCACGGGCCCGAGCGGCCGAACTCGGTCAGCAGCACGCACACGTAGCGATGCAGCACACGCGCGAGCGGCGTGCTGCGCGACAGCTCCCTGGCGAAGGCGTGCGCCGTCAGGCGCCACGCCAGGCCCGGGCCCTGCACCAGCGCGCGCAGCGGCGCACGCTGCACGCCCAGCGACAGCTCCCAGCCCAGCGCGCCCTCGTTGCCCACCATGCCCGCCTGCAGGCCATCGTGGCCGTCGGCGGTGGACACCAGCGAGACGAAGGCGCTGGTGGGGAAATGGATGTGATCGATGACGCCGCCCGGCTCGTAGAGGACCTGGGGCGGCGCGAGCGGCACGCTGTCGCAGCGTTCGAGCAGGTGCGCCCTGTCGCTCGGCGGGAGCGCCTCGAGCAGGCGATTGAGCACGGGGCGGGTCGGGTCTGGTGTCACTGAGCCGCCTGTAGCGAAGTGCCGCGCGGGAATGCGCGAGCGAGCGCATTCTGTCCGAGGGCCGCGGCCGCGTCTGTGCGAAGGCGCACACGGGCGCAGTGCGCGCCCGCGCGCTCAGGTCGCCAGGCGGCGCGGCAGCAGGCGATCGGTCTCGCGCTTCACGACCTCGTAGCACTCGCACACCTGCCGCTCGAGGCCCGGGCGGTCGAGCACCGTGATGCGGCCCCGCGCGTATCGGATCAGCTTCAGGCGCTGCAGCTTGCCGGCCGCTTCGGTGACCCCCTCGCGCCGCACGCCGAGCATGTTGGCGATCAGCTCCTGGGTCATCACCAGTTCGTTGCCGGGCAGCCGGTCGAGGCTCAGCAGCAGCCAGCGGCACAGTTGCTGCTCGAGCGAATGGTGCCGGTTGCACACCGCCGTCTGCGACATCTGCGTGATCAGCGACTGCGTGTAGCGCAGCAGCAGGTGAAGCAGCGGACCGCCCTGCTCCGTCAGCGCGCGGACATGGCTCGCGCCCAGCCGCAGGGCGTGGCCCGCGCTCTGCACCACCGCGCGGTTGGGCGTGCTGCCGCCGCCCATCAGCAGCGACACGCCCACCATGCCTTCGAGTCCGACGACGGCGATCTCGGCCGACTGCCCGTTCTCGAGCACGTACAGCAGCGAGATGATGCAGTCGATCGGGAAGAAGACATGCTGCTGCACGACGCCCGATTCGTAGAGCACCTCTCCCAGCCGCAGCGGCACGCGCTCGAGAAAGGGCTCCATCCGGGCCATCACCTCGGCGGGAATGGCCTCGAGCAGGCCGTTGCGCGGGGCAGCCGCATTCAATGAAGACGAACGCGGCGACGATGCCATGGCGGAGCGCTTCCAAAGTTCGCATCATTCTGCGCCAGGGCGGCCGGTGTCTGTGCGGCAGCGCACCAACCGACCGGCATCGAGGCCCTGCCCATCTCCTGCGTCGCGATGCGTCGAACACCTACGGCACCAGGGCGGGCCCGCTCCGCAGACTCGCGGCCTGCATTGGCAGCGGTCGAACAACCTTCAGGAGGCCCTATGGCAGACGATCCCACAACGCTTCGCGACGCGGTGAAGGCCGCCGGGAGGCTGCAATGAGCCGGCTGCGCCGCATCGCGGTGTTCGTCGAGGAAGTGGAGCCGGGTCATTTCCACTGGGTGCTGCACGAGCAGGGCGACGACGCCTCCGAGTGGGTGGAGCTGTCGGCCAGCCCCATGGCCTACGACCTGTGGCTCGACGCCTTCGAGGACGGGTGCGCCGAACTCAAGCGCATGGTCCGCGACGAGAACATCGGGCCGCGCACTCCCGGCGAGGACGAGGATGCACCGCCCGTCGGCCCGCTGGGCGGTGGGGACTGACCAGGCCTTTCAAGCGACAGCGGCGGCGCCCGAGGGCCCACTCGCCGCTTCGGCCAGGCGCTGCGCCACCGCATGGAGCAGTGCGGTGGCGAAGCCGCCTTCCGCGCGCGCATCGGTGCGCGCGCTGGTCACGACGCGCGGCAGCGCGCTCCATGCGATCGAGCATCCGGCATCCGCCAGCGCCCGCACCAGCGCGACGTCCTCGCTGCAGGCCAGATGCCGGAAGCCGCCGGCGCGGCGGTAGGCCGCGGCCGAGACGCCCAGGTTCGCGCCATGCACATGGCGATGGCCCTCGCGATCGGTGTAGGTCGCGCCGAAATGCGCGGCGAGCAGACCGGCGTTGCCGCCATGGGGCGACCAGTCGGCCACCGAGACCGTGCCGCACACCACCTCGGTCTGCAGCGCCAGTTGCGCGGCCAGCCAATCCTCGGACACCAGCGTGTCGGCATCGGTGAATGCGAGCCAGCGTGCGCCGCGCGCCAGCAATGCCTCGGCGCCGACGGCGCGCGCCATGCCCACGTTGCGCGCACGGATCGTCACCGTCAGCGCATCGCAGCAGGCGGCCACCACGCCGGTCGCGTCGGTGCAGGCGTCGAGCACCACGATGGTCTCGACCTTTTCGCCCGCCAGCGCGGGATGCCGCGACGCACGGCGCGTCGCCGCGAGGCAGGCGCGGATCGTCGCCTCCTCGTCATGGGCGGGGACGACGATGCCGATCATGTCGTGCCTCGCGCGGCGATGGCATGGTCGATCGGTGTGGCGGGCGACCGCGCGTTCTTCGGTGGCTGGGTCATGGCGGTGTTCCCGTGCGGGATGAATGTGGACGCTGCAAGCTAGCCCGTCCGTTCACCGCCCCTTGTAGGACACGCCGCTTCGCTGGCGTCATTGCACCGGCGGCCCACGGCTCGGGGCGCGTCGCTCAGTTCGTCTGCGACAACTGATCGAGGATCGCCGGGTTCTCGAGCGTGGACGTGTCCTGCGTGATCGCCTCGCCCTTCGCAATGCTGCGCAGCAGCCGCCGCATGATCTTGCCGCTGCGCGTCTTGGGCAGGTTGTCGCCGAAGCGGATGTCCTTGGGCTTGGCGATCGGCCCGATCTCCTTGGCCACCCAGTTGCGCAACTCGGTGGCGATCTGCCTGGCCTCCTCGCCAGTCGGGCGCGCGCGCTTGAGCACGACGAAGGCGCAGATCGCCTCGCCCGTCAGGTCGTCGGGACGCCCCACCACCGCGGCCTCGGCCACGAGGTCGGTCTTGGACACCAGCGCCGACTCGATCTCCATCGTGCCCAGGCGATGGCCCGACACATTCAGCACGTCGTCGATGCGGCCCGTGATGCGGAAGTAGCCACGGTCGGCACTGCGTACCGCGCCGTCACCCGCGAGGTAGATCGTGCCGCCCATCTCCTCGGGGAAGTAGCTCTTCTTGAAGCGCTCGGGGTCGTTCCAGATGGTGCGGATCATCGAGGGCCAGGGCCGCTTGATCACCAGCATGCCGCCCGCGCCATTGGGCAGGTCCTTGCCGGTCTCGTCCACGATCGCGGCCATGATGCCCGGCAGCGGCAGGGTGCACGAGCCCGGCACCAGCGGCGTGGCGCCCGGCAGCGGCGTGATCACGTGGCCGCCGGTCTCGGTCTGCCAGAAGGTGTCGACGATCGGGCAGCGCTCGCC